>CALXRS010000008.1 GCA_944390915.1 uncultured Alphaproteobacteria bacterium | reverse complement strand
AGCTATAGCGGCATAATAATCTTTATTTTGCTTCGGTGAGGTCGCAAGGACTTGCTCCCCTTCGGCATCTAAGCTCACGGCGGTTGCTGTCGCCGCCCTTGTTCGCTAAGATGTTCCGAAGAGCTTGCAGACAAAATTGATGCTCTGCATCAATTTTACTTAGCGCTCCCTTACCAAGGGTGTGCTCCCCCTAAAGCTATAGCGGCATAATAATCTTTGTTTTACTTCGGTGGGGTCGCAAGGACTTGCTCCCTTTTAAGCATCTAAGCTCACGGCGGTTGCTGTCGCCGCCCTTGTTCGCTAAGATGTTCCACCAAACGTGAAGGGAATATAAAACATCTTTTTAATAAATGCAATAATATTTTTTCAGCAAAGACTTAAAAAATGAATATTTTTTATAACAAACTGTTATGACTGTATTTTCATTATCGGCAAATATCTTGTTTTTCGATTTAGCACCTGTAACTTATTTACTTTTATCCTCTCAGTCCTTTCAAATTTTGATTTTTCCACCGTCACAACGTTACGGCCGCCGATTTAGCAAAAACCGGGTTGCCTTTAACAAGAAAAAAAACTATATTAAGAAAAATAAAAGCTAAAAGGATTTTTTGTATGCCCAAAATTTTATCGTTAATTCTGACTTTGATGGTTATCGGTTTGATTGTCGTGATTCTCTTATATGTCGCTTCGGTCATCATTCCGTTTTTTCTCATACTGCTGTGCGGCAGCTACCTATGGATGCGTTTTCGTCCGGATAAAGCGATTCGCCTTTTTTCGGAAAAACGACACAACACCGCGCCCGATAAAGAAATTATCGATGTCGAATATGAGGTTGTGGACAATCAGGATAAATTGAATGGAGAAAAGCAATGAGAATTAAAAAGATTCTGGCTTTTGATATCGGCGGCACCAAAATTGCCTATGCGGTTGTAGATGCAAAAGGCGCAATCGTCAGCGAAATCATCCGCCACCCGACGCCGGCCGCCCCCGGTGCGATCGAAAAGTTATTAAAAACCGTGGCCGCCCGTTTTGCCGACGAGGTCGACGCCATAGCCGTTTCCACGGCCGGCACGGTAGACCGCCAGAATGCCCGTGTTACAGGCTCGGTCGGCAACATGCCCGCAGGCTATGCGGATATAGATTTCAAAACGATTTCCGACAAACCGGTAGTAGTGGAAAACGATGCCAACTCTGCCGTCTGGGCAGAGTATGTTCTCGGCAACGCCAAAGGTTGCGACAATGCCGTTTTACTCACTTTGGGCACCGGCGTGGGGGTGGGCATCATTGCCGACGGCCGGCTCTTAACCGGAAAATCCGGTGCCGCCGGCGAGGTGCATTTTCCCGTGCGTTACGACAACAACCGCCTGTGCGGCTGCGGACGTTATGATTGCCTGGAAATCTACATGTCCGGCAAAGCCCTCAGTCTGGAAGCCAAAGCCGTCTACA
Organism: uncultured Alphaproteobacteria bacterium; assembly: GCA_944390915.1. Classification (GTDB taxonomy): domain Bacteria; phylum Pseudomonadota; class Alphaproteobacteria; order RF32; family CAG-239; genus JAFUYI01. Next base: position 62,074 of record CALXRS010000008.1, on the reverse strand, counting down.
AGGACGACAGCGCCAACAGCCACACGGTCATTGAGGGCTTAAAACAAAATTCTCTGCCGGCGGTAACGGCTTTTCACAACTGGCAGGAAATGGTGAAAAACGGGATTGTCCTGTTTGCCGATATTTTTGATCCCGAAGTTATTTTGCTCGGCGGCTCAATGGCGCATTTTATCGACTATAAGCGCCTAAACGAAGAAGCCAACAAGATGATTGTCGCTTCGCCTTTCGTGCTGAAGGAAGCCGCCTTCGAAAACGATGCCGGCCTGATAGGCGCCGCCTTGCTTTGCGCCCAAAAATATAACCGTTAATGTCTGACCCTCGCCCCTTGACCAAACCAAAAACCGCTTTTTGCGGTCGATGAAATGTTGCGCAAATTTTTTTACAAAACAAAAAAATTATTACTGTTTTTCTTAAAAAAAACATGCTATAATAGACAAAAAGAAAGGGGAAACAATGTCTTTGTCTGACCGGCAAAAATTGAAAGCGTTACGTATGGGCATAGACGTCAACGCTTTGTCCGCAACCTCTGCGGCAACGGAACGATCCCGTGCCGGCTTTGCGCCGGATGCCAAAGAAATTCTTCGCGAAACGATGTCTGTCCGCGGAGCCGACAATGCCGACCGGTTGCTTTCCGCGGAAGAATTTCTTGCGGCAAGGGTTGCTCAAAAAGATGAGCTCACCCGCCGACAAAACGGCGAAACGGAAAAATCGGCCGCCGACATACGTCATGAAAACGACGACCCCGCGCAAGACACCAATAAACAAAAACAACAATTTGACGACGACAGCAAACGCTTTGCCCGCGAAGATGCGGAAAATTCTTTCCGCCGTGAAAGAATGGAAAAAATGTTTTCTTCCGAAGCAACCGATGCCATCGCCGGCGAATTGTTAAAATCGCAAACGCAAACAAAACAAACCGGCGACGACTTTTTTGACAAACTATTTGCCGACGGCATGCAAAATAATGCCCGCAAAACCGCAAAAAAAATCTTAAACAATGCCAAAATAAAAGATACCGCCCTCACCTCGCCCGAAGGCGAACAAATGTGGAATGAGTTCGTCGTCAACGCTGCCAACAGCCGTTATCTGAAAAGCTTAAAAAAACGCAACGACAATCCCCACGCCGCAAAATTCGTCAACGATTTCGAAAAACTGCACGCGGAAATACATGCCGAACAATACGGCCGCAACACCGTAACCGGCAATGATAAAAAAACGACGCAAAACAATTTGGAAGATAAAGAAAAAAAACAAAGCAAGGAAAACGACAATTTCGATCCGCGCGGAAAAACAATTGACACCGACCGCTATCCCGACATGACCGAAAAACTTGCTCAGGAGCTTGAAAACATCAACCAGCAGATTTCCCTTGAGCTGGAGAACAGCAACGGCGGTTCTGAAAATATTTCCGCCCCCGAATTCATCCGCCGGCTCCGCGGAACATCCAAGGAAAAAGCGGAAACGGCCGTTAAAAAACAACTTAATCAAAATCAAAATCTGGAAATTTTAAGAAACATGCGCAAACGCAAAATTTATAACTGACAATCGGCGCACACAAAGCAGTCCGCTCAAATGTTTCCGTCGGATACAAACAGCTTTGTAAAAATTTTCCGCGCAAAACATAAACAAAAACAACCTCCGCGGAGGACAGATTACAAAAAAGAACACCACCGGCCTGGCGCGGGGTTTTCGGTGTACAAAAAAGGACGGAAAACACTAAAGGTTCCGTCCTTTTTTCAGCAGATATGGAATTACTGCCGGGAAACGGTATTCACGATATCGCCGACCGTCTTCCATTTTTCGATTTCATCGGATTTTACGGCCTTTCCCGTAAGTTTTTCAATTTCCAGAGACACGTCAACAACTTCCAGACTGTTAAGATGTAAATCATCGCGCAATCTGCTGGCGGGCAGAATTTTTTCAACATCCTGCGTGCCGCATTGTTTTTCGAGCAACACTCTTACCGTTTCAAACGCATTTTTCATAAAACAGATTTTTAAGGTTAGAAATAATAATGATATATAACATATTATGTTTAACATGATATAGACAAAATGTCAACACCGTCCGCAACTGAAACCAACCGCGTCCGAAAAAGAAAAGCTAAAAAAAAACAACGGGCGGATATTTTTTACATCCGCCCGTATTATTGCCCCGAAGGTTAAAGAACTTACGCAAATTCCCTGTTTTTTTGCCTTTAAGCTTCTCTTGAGCCTTTTGCCTGCATCATGTTTTCAATGTTTAAGTCTTTGTTATGCTGCCTGTTGTAATTTTTTTTAATATCTCCTATCAATGCAAGTTTTTTCTCTAAAAGAGCATAGTCAGGACGATCGCATTCTTCCAGTTCTTCCATTTCCGTCTTTCTTTCGATCAGATCTTTTTCGTGATCCGACAAAACATCCACCAATTTTCCATTGCCGACCTTCATATCCAAATCGCCGCCGTTTTCGACAAACAATTTAACTCGAGTATAGCCGATTTGGACGCTGTTGCCTCCGGTGTTCATCAAAAGGCGCGAAAAATCAGAGTGCCCTTTGTCGTTTGTCCGATTAACGTCATATCCTTGCTCCGTTAGAGCCTGAAAAATATGCATATACTTTTCGTCAAGAGCCGTTTCCTCCCGTAGGCACGAACTCCCAAGCGGCAACCGTTCAAGCAGAGTAACCGGTTTTTTTTGATATTCTTTCATTTCCAAGCCGCGGACGTTTTCATCATTGGTTGCCGCCAGCACCTTGTCAAATATCATCTTTCGGTTTTCTTCTTCGTCCGCATAGGCTTTTGCATATTTCATTGCCGCCAGGAACAGCGGGCTCGAATATTTTTCTCCCCATTCCTTTGTCAGCGGGCGATTCATATCAACCCCCTGGTTAATCATCAGGTTCAGGGCGTCCGTCATACCTTTGTCAATAACATATTCCAAAGGAGAAATCGAACAGTACGAGATACTATTCTCCATGGAATGAGCATAAGCATCCGCACCAAACTGAAGCGCAAAACCGACTTTATTCAGGTCGCTTTTTTTCAGAGCTTCGGCCAATATCTTATTCGCGTCATGCCCTGCTTCTTCAAAGGAATGCAGTTCGCCGTCCTTCATCAGGCTCTTAATGACGTTTTTACCGTGATAGAGATCCAAAATGTCTTTGAGGCGAGCTTTCATGAGTGCTTTGTCTTTTTCCGCTTTTTCCTTATCCTCGTCATTGCGGAGGCGTATATCATTATTGTCTCTGTAATGGTTCCGGTAGTCAAAATCAAAATATGTTCCGTCAAAATTAAACAGCACATTGATAATTCTTTTGTTGCCCGGAAACTCCGCATCCAAATCGGCGCCGTGTTCTGCCAAAATTTTCAGACTTTTCAAATTTGCGGCCGAACAGGCATAACCGGCGGCGGTAACGCCTTTGGAATCTTTTTTGTTGACGTCATAGCCCCTGTCAAGCAACATTTTGATTTCGGCATTTTGCGTTTCATAATCGGAATGGGACGACGCGGACATATAGTGAAGAATGGGCACGTTTTTTTTGTCAGAAATAATCATGGCGGCATCCATATCCTCCGCTTTCGTCCGGGACAAAACTTCCTGAAAAACGTCAGCATCATAAGCATAAGCCGCATATGCCAGAATATTGGAAAAAACATACCTATTTCGTTTCACCGAGCGTGTCACCTCCGCACCGTTGTCCAGAGCCTCTTTCACCCCCTGCAGGTTGTGCTTATCTATGGCGTCGATAAGCAATTCATCAACATCCCGTGCAGCATCACTCATGATATCTCTCCGTTATGATTGTTTCTACTGAATAGCAGTTTATACGTTTACAGATATTTTGTCAATAAAAAACAAATTAGACAAAACAAAAAACGCAGCTCCTTCGAAAGCCGATTTATCTCCGATATGTCGCCCCGACGCAACAAAAACAAATTTTGCACAAAAAATTATTTAACTTGAATTGTACGGGTAAAAATTGTTATAGTAGCCAAGCCCGAACAACCGGAGAACGACAATGAGCGACACCAAAAGCAAGCGCGCCGCGGAACGTTTTGAACGCGAAGCACGGGCGCTGCAAAAAAATCTGCAAAAACGAAAAAAACAGCAGGAAGCTATAGACAAAGCAAAACTAAAGGAAAAAAAGGACTATGGACAAACTGAAAATTAGAGGCGGCAAAAAACTTTCCGGCACAATCTGTATCAGCGGCGCCAAAAATGCCGCGCTGCCGCTTATTTGCGCGTCGCTTTTAACCAAAGAACGGGTTACGCTGACCAACATGCCGGCTCTTTCGGACATTCGGTCGATGAACCTGCTGCTGGAACAGCTCGGCGCCAAAATAGACGGCAGAGACGAGCTCGTCGACGGCAACCCGAGCAAAATATATTCCTACCAAACCCCCAAGTTGACCAGCCTTATTGCTCCGTACGACCATGTACGCAAAATGCGCGCCTCTTATTATGTTTTGGGACCGCTTTTGGCGCGCGAACACTATGTCGAACTGTCGTTGCCCGGCGGCTGCGCCATCGGCGCGCGGCCGATGGACATTCACCTCGACGCGCTCGAAAAAATGGGCGCCGAAATAGAAATCCGCAACGGTTACGTCATTGCCAAAGCGGAAAAAGGACTGCGAGGCGCTCATCACATTTTCGGCATAGCCTCGGTGGGCGCCACCTGCAATATTTTGATGGCGGCCACTCTGGCACAAGGAACAACGATCATAGAAAATGCCGCCATGGAACCGGAAATCGGCGATTTGGCCGAAATGCTCATTGCCATGGGCGCAAAAATTTCCGGCATCGGCACCCCGATTCTGACCATCGAAGGCGTCAAAGAGCTGCACGGTGCCATCCACAAAGTTATCCCCGATCGAATAGAGGCGGGCTCTTACGCCGTGGCTGCCGCCATCACCCGCGGCAAAATAGAGTTGAAAAATGTTTTGCCCTCCACCTTGCAAACCCCCATCCGCATTTTACGCGAAACCGGCGTGCGGGTTATTGAAAACAAGCGTTCTTTATTGGTGGATGCAGAGGGCTGTCATCTTGAAGGCAAAGATATCTTAACCGACTATTATCCCGGTTTTCCGACCGATCTTCAGGCTCAGTTTATGGCTTTGATGCTGACGGCCGACGGCGCGTCGATGGTAACCGAAACCATCTTTGAAAACCGTTTTATGCATGTGCCCGAGTTGCTGCGCATGGGCGCCAACATCAATGTGCACAAACATGCTTCGGCCATTGTTCGCGGCGTCAAAAAACTTTACGGCGCTCAGGTTATGGCCACCGACCTCCGCGCCTCGTTTGCGCTGGTATTGGCAGGGCTTGCCGCCGAAGGAGAAACCATCGTCAACCGCGTTTATCACCTCGACCGCGGCTATGAAAGACTGGAAGAAAAACTCCGAAACGTCGGCGCCGATATCATCCGGCTGAAAGAAAACAACGTTTCTTTCCCGACCGCCGCGCAAGCCGTGTGAACTTAACCGCACGCAATTCTTAAACATTTATGGGAACAATATCAATGATTAATCACGAAGAAAATCTGAAAAAAGCCATTGCCCTGAGCAAACAATCCGTCGACAACGGCAGCTCCCCTTTCGGCTGCATTATCGTCAATGCAAAAGGAGAAATCATCGGGGAAGGTCACAATCGGGTTGTTTTAGACAACGACCCCACGGCTCACGGCGAAGTCGTTGCCATCCGCAACGCCTGTCGAAACATCAACTCTTTTGACTTGAGCGGCTGCATTCTCTACACTTCCTGTGAACCCTGTCCGATGTGCCTGAATGCCTGCAAATGGGCAAACATTGCCGAGGTATATTATGCCGCGGATCGTTTTGACGCCGAAAACATAGGCTTTCGCGACCGCGTATTTTACGACGACGACCCGATTGTCCTGAAGCGCATTCGCCTGAACGAAGCAACGGCAATCATGCAACAATGGAAAAACAAGCCCGAACATATAGAATATTAGGCTCTGTTAAGACAAAAAAACATACGGCTCTTCGATTTCCGCCGAGAGCCGTATGTTTTAAAGATCGTTTTGCAAAAACCAAGCTCCTGACAAACGTCTGTTTGCTTCTGTCCGAAGGGAGCTTATCCGCAAGTTATTCCTGCCGCAGGTTGGCGGCCGACTGCCACATTTTTTCCAAATTATAAAAAGCCCGCACTTCCGGCCGAAAAAGATGGACAATCACGTCGTAGGCGTCGATCAACACCCAGTCGCCTTTGGCCTCGCCTTCGCTGACCGACTTAAAGCCGGCGGCTTTCAAATTTTCCTGCACCCTTTGCGCCAGCGAAATAACATGCCGGTCGGAGTTTCCCGAAGCCACCACCATTTCGTTGGCAATGGAGGTTTTGCCGCGCAAATCAATTACCACCATATCTTCGGCCTTGCCGTCCTCCAGACTGGCAACGACAATATCCAAAATCGGATTTTCTTCTTTTTGCACTTTTTCTTCCAACAAAATTTTCTCTCCTTGCAATTTTATTTTTTTACAGAGGCGACCAGCCCCCCTGCGGTGTTTCTTCCGCCGGTTGTTCTTCGGACTGTTTTTTCTTTTCGGCGACGTGGCGGGCGGTTTCGCGCAAACAATTTTCCACCCCTTTGCCGGCAATGGCCGAAATTACAAAAACCCGTCTGCCGCAGGCTTTTTCAAGCAGGGCTTTCTTTTCGGCAATTTCTTCTTCGGTTAAGGCGTCGCATTTGTTCAACGCCACCACTTCCGGCTTGTCCGCCAGTTTCGGATTGTAAAGCGCCAGCTCTTTTCTGATATCGGCATAGGCTTTGGCCGGATCGTCCCCAGTTGCGTCAAGCAAATGCAAAAAAGCCTGACAGCGTTCAATATGTTTCAAAAACCTGTCGCCCAGCCCCACGCCTTCGTGCGCGCCTTCAATTAATCCGGGAATATCGGCCAACACCAGTTCCCTTCCGTCCACCCAAGCCACGCCGAGATTGGGATGCAGGGTTGTAAACGGATAATCGGCAATTTTCGGCCGCGCTTTGGTAACCGCCGAAAGAAAAGTGGATTTACCGGCATTGGGCATGCCGATCAAACCGATATCGGCAATAATTTTCAACCGCAGCCACAACCATTTTTCTTCTCCCGGCCAACCCGGTTCGGCATAACGCGGCGCCTGGTTGGTCGAACTCTTGAAATTGGTGTTGCCGCGCCCGCCGTCTCCCCCTTTTGCCGCCAGATAGGTTTGCCCCGGTTCGGTCATGTCGATCAACACGGTTTCGCCGTCTTCGGCCACAATTTCGGTTCCGACCGGCACTTTGATGACCAGATCCGGCGCCTTGCTGCCGTTTTTATTTGCCCCCATGCCGTTTTGGCCTTTCTTGGCCTTAAAATGCTGGGTATAGCGAAAATCTATCAGCGTATTGAGATTTTCCACCGCCTCAAAAATAACGCTTCCGCCTTTGCCGCCGTCACCGCCGTTCGGTCCGCCGAACTCAATATATTTTTCGCGGCGAAAAGAAACGCACCCGGCGCCGCCGTCGCCCGACCTGATAAAAATTTTTGCCTGATCCAGAAACTTCATTTGCCGCACCTAAAAAAACAAAGGGGGTTTTTGCACCCCCTCCGCCGTTAAATTCCTCTCCGAAAACTATTCGGTAACCACGGAAACAAACGTTTTGTCGCCGGATTTTCTGAAAGCGACCTTACCTTCCGTCAAGGCAAAAATGGTGTGGTCTTTACCCAGACCGACGTTTTCACCCGGATGATATTTTGTTCCGCGCTGGCGAATAATGATGTTGCCGGCAATAACGGCCTGACCGCCGGATTTTTTCAAGCCCAGACGGCGTCCTTCGGTATCGCGTCCGTTAGAGGTGCTGCCACCGGATTTCTTATGTGCCATAATTTAATCTCCCAAGATACTTTCCTGTTATGCGATTTCCGCAATTTTAACAATCGTGATGTTCTGTCTGTGGCCGTTTTTGCGACGATAATTCTGTCTTCTTTTCTTTTTGAAGACGATAACCTTATCGGCTTTGGCCTGTTTCAGGACGGTTGCCTTAACCGACGCACCCTCGACAAAAGGTTTGCCGACCTTGTCGCCCAAAGCGAGAACTTCGTTGAAAACGATTTCGCTGCCTTCTTCGCCGGCCAGCTTCTCTACTTTAATAACATCGCCGGAAGCGACTTTATATTGTTTTCCGCCTGTTTTAATTACTGCGTACATTGTTCTTCACCTAAACTTTATTTTGATTATTTAAACACAAAACGTTGTTTGCAATATACATAACTTTTTTTTGCTGTCAACAACATTTTCAATAAATCTTATTTATTCAATATGCGATACAGCTGCGGTTTCATAAACTTGCCCTGCCAGATGCCGCGTTTTTCGCGTTTGGCTTCCGCCTCCGCCGCGGAATAGTCGGAATATTTATTGCGATAGACCACGGCCCAGCCGGCGCGCACCATTTCTTCGTTGATATTTGTTCTTTCACCGATATTGTTGGTCACATAGCAGGTACACAATCGCCGCTTATAACGATCCACGTCTTTTTCCACACAGGTCACCCGTCCGCGGTCGACCAGACTTTGCAAATAGGCTTTGGCATCAAGCCCGCAGGCATAAAGTTTCATGTTTTCGCGCCGGCAGTCCTGATAATATTCCGGCGAGTCGATTCCTTCAAGACGTATTCTGACATCGCGCATTTCCAGACTGTCGCCGTCCACCACCACGACGTTTTCAGCGGCTTGAGCCTCCCCCGCAAGCAAGGCAAGTGCAACCCAAAAAGCTAATGTTTTCATTTCTTTTTCTTTCATTGGCATTTTCACTATCCGTATATTATAAAGGCAAGCCTTTTATTATGCAAACACTAAATTATTGTCGGTTGAATTAAAAAAATCTTTGTGTTTTAATTATTTTGTCTTATTATAAGGGCAGTTTTGAAAGTTTTTACCAAAAAGGATAATTGAACCGTGTCTGATAAGAAAATTCTGAGTTTATTGTTTATAACGCTTTTTGCCGTCAGCGGATGCCGTTTCTGGGATCGCAGCATGCAGGAAGTTATGATTGATCCGCTCGACAGCGCCAACGACGTCCAAAACTTTCCGGTAATACAGACGCAAATGGCTCCGCTTGCCACCCCGCGTTCCATCATTGTCTGCCGCAGCAAACAATGTGCGCCGGTCAAGCTTTCCATGTCTAAGGAATATATCTACAACAGTCTGGTGCAGATGATGAAAAACAACAATCACGAACGCGCGCTTGTCTGCACGGCGGACGTCGGCAGCCACAACTGCTACCAGAATTACATTTCCCTGCCGATTACGGTGGGCATCACGCCGGCTTACATGTATATCGATTCCGTTAAAATTACCGATGTCAGCATGAACAAAGGCAGCAGCTCGATTAATATGATGCTGAACTACAACGTCACCTACAACGGACAAAAGCCGGACTGCTCGCCGGATCGCACGCTGCTTTACGTGAAAAACACGGATAACATCGTTTTGGAAGACAAGGGCTACCGTTGCAAAATGACCACCATCGGCAGTACCGTTGTCAAAACCATGTTCTTAATCGACTTCATCGATTTGGATTATGGTTTCATCGGCGGCTATTATTCCATCGGTCTGTCTGGTCCCGCTTACGGCGGCGGCAGCGGCTACATGATGCTGCGCCTGCCCGAAACAGGATATCCGTTGTTGCCGATGCCGAAGGCTCCCGCCAAAAATGAGCTGACGCCCGCACAGCGGGAAGCGCAGTCTTATTTGGAAAGCGGAACCGAAAAAGTGAGCGACACGGCCGCCGGAACGGAAGGCGTTCAGGTGTTTCCGATTAATTACAAATAAAAAAGACCTTCAAAATAAACACAGCCGGCCGGCCGAAAATTCTGCCGGCCGGCTGTGTGTTTAGGTTGTTTAATCTCCGCCGCCAAGAAAAAAGCATAAAAAAGAACGACCTCCGAAAGGACGCCGTTCGTTAAATTTGACATCAAACAAAATTTATTTTTTGATACCGTAGAAAAAATAGCGCGGCTTTTCGTAAACCACAATCCGCTCTATGCCTTCAAAAGAACTGGTTTTGCTGCCGTAAATAATTTTTCCGTTGGCACCGGGCAAATGTCCGTTGCGTTCCTGAAAAACCTTCAGATCCATTAAATTCATAAAAGTGCCGTTTTCAAAAAACACATTCCAGCCGTAAGGCGAGTCAATATTGACATGGATGGTTTTTATCTGCGGATTATAATCCAAAAACTCGGGCATGTTGGTCAAAGATATTTCATAAACTTTTTCACCCAGGTTCCCGTCGTACCAACGCAAATTGCCCGCCTCCTGAATCTCTTTGTCCGAAAAGAACCCGCGGGCAACGATTGTCGCGGCTTCATTATTTTCGGCCTCTTTTTTTCCGACAACGCTTTCCGGCTGTTGTCCGAGTGTATCGCGACGCTCCCAGGTCGGCGATTCGACAAACGTCAACGGTTCGGGAGACGAAGTGTCGTCGACGGAAGACTGTGCGGGTTCCGCCGCAATCACCGGCGATTCTTGCGGCATCGGCACAACGGTTTCATTCTGCGGCGCGGCAGAAACGGCAGGGGTATTGTTTTCATCGGACAGAAGAGAATCCGCGGAAACATCATATTGCTTCAGCGCCGTATCCAGATCGTCAATGCTGAAATCGTTAAAGTCAATTAGATTTTCTTCTTCGGTGTCGGCATCCGTTTTCGTTGCAGGCAAAGCCTCTTTGTTGCCGTCATCGGCCAGCAAAGAATTCAAATCCTTGTTGTCGAAGCTAAAACCCATATTTTTCAAAGACTGTTCCAAATCATCATTTTCTTTATCTGCCATCGCCTTAATCCTTATGCTGGTTGTCTTACAAAAAAGACTATACGATATAGGTTAAATTGTTTTTAACAAAACTGCAAGCACGATTGCTTTAAATTATAAATAAAAAGGGCTTTCCGGCCGTACCCGAATAAGGCGTAACCGGAAAACCCCTTTTACCGGAAAGTATATTTCCTGATATGAGAGTTATAAGGGAATAGAAATGAGTACCCTCAAGCCTCCTATCGGTGAATCGGCCAGCTCGATTTTGCCGCCGTGTGAAACGATAATGTCTTTGGCTATCGAAAGCCCCAAACCGACGCCGCCGGTTTCTTTGTTGCGGGAATCCTCAATTCTGTAGAAGGCCTTGAACACGTCCTCCCGCTTGTCGGGCGGAATTCCCGGCCCGTCGTCGTCAACCGTAACTTCCAGCTTGCGGTTGTTGCTTTCAAGAGAAACGGAAACCGTGTTGCCGTAGTTGAAAGCATTGCCGATAATATTGGTCAAAGCGCGTTTCAAAGCCTGCTCGCGCCCCTGAATGGCGCTGACCTGATCGTTTGTCGTATAGCGGATAAGCGCCTTGCTGTTGCGGAACTTGTTCAAAATACTCAAAATCATCTCGTTCATATCGACAAAGCCCGACGGCTCGCCGCCCTCTCCGGACACAAACGACAAATAGCCTTCGAGCATTTTTTCCATCTCGTCAACATCCTGCAAAAACTCTTCTTTGTTCAAACCGTCTTCGCCTTTGCCGTCCGGCAGCATGGCCAACTGCAGTTTCATACGCGTAAGGGGCGTCCGCAGATCGTGGGAAACGCCGGCCAGCATCTGCGTGCGCTCGCTTATCTGCCGCTGAATGCGCTCTTTCATTTTAATAAAGGCAATTCCCGCGCGCCTGACTTCGGAAGAACCGTAAGGCTTGAAGTTTTTGTTGTCCACGCCCTTGCCGAAATCTTCCGCAGCCGTCGCCAAATCGGCAATGGAACGAACCTGAATGCGCAAAAACAAAACGGCCACCAGAAACAGCAGCAGCGAAATTCCCACCATCCAGGCGATAAAACCGAAAATCGACGAACTGAAAATATTTTTCGAAGACGTCGCAAACTGATACAACCCGTCTTCCGTATCGACAAAAACAACCAGATCGGGAGAACCACCGCCCATGTAAATGCTGGTGATGGCCTCCGGAAATTGTGCTTTCAAGGCGTCTTCCAGAAAACCGGTAACCAGTTTGTTCTGTTCTTTGGCCTCGCGCATAATCTTATGCTTCTCGGCATTCGGATAATATTCGAACTCCATGTCAAAAATCTGACTGGTAAGATTTTTGATTTCCGACAGATTGTCGGGCGCTTCTTCCGTCAACCGGATGGCAAACGCCATGTTTGACGTCAAATTGGTGGAAAGCCTTTTGCCGACCCTGCCCCAGCTGCCGTCAAAAAAGGCGATGATGGAAACCACCTGCACGACGATCAGCGGAATAAAAATCAACAGCATCGTGCGAAAAAAAAGCGTGCGCGGCAACAGCTTAAACTTCAGCCAGCGCATGCTGTCTTCCATTTTTTTCGGAAATATCAGATGCATTTTCTGCTCCTTTTCAGTTTTACCAAAACAAATTTATTCGCTCAACAACATATACCCTTTGCCGCGCACCGTCTGCAAATAGCGCGGATTTTTGGAATCTTTTTCGATTTTTTTACGCAGGCGCGTTATCTGCACGTCAATCGAACGAGGCCCTTGCCCCGCGCCGAGCAGCTCGGCCAGCCGATCACGGCTGAACACCTGGCCGCTTTTGTGCCCCAACAGAGAAAGCAGAGCCTGCTCGACCGGCGTAATGTGAATCACTTTGCCGTTTTCGGCGGTCAGCTCGCGCGTCTCCGTGTCATAGCGGCAACTTCCGAAATTCAGACAGGTGTTTTTCGGCATATCGGCTGCCGGCGTGCGACGAAGTATATTTTTTATCCGCAACACCAGTTCCTTGGGTTCAAACGGCTTGGGCATATAGTCGTCGGCTCCCGTTTCCAGCCCGGCGATTCGGTCGCCGGCCTCGCCCATTGCCGTCAGCAAAATCACCGGCACCCTGTCTTCCTGTCTGAGCTTTGACAAAAAGGAAAGACCGCTTTCTTCGGGCATCATAATGTCGACCACCAGCAGCGAAAACACATACTGCTTCAACATCATCCGCGCTTCCGCCGCGCTTTTTGCGGCGGAAACCAGAAAACCGCTTTCGCGCAAAAAACGCTGCAACAACGCCCGCAGGCGGGTGTCGTCGTCTACCACCAGAATATGCGCGGTCTGCGTTTCCATTTTTTTGTCGCCGATCGTTATTTTTCGGCGGTTGTTTCCGCCGGCGCGCTTACGCTCGGCTCCTGCTTAGCGGGAACGGCCGCTTTGACCGCGGCTTTTTTAACCGTTCTTTTTTTGCGGCGGCGCGTTTTGACCGCGGTTTTGGCGGCCGTCGTTTTCACCTTGACGCCGTCTTCGTTCTCGCCGGCGGCTTTGGGTTTGCGGCCTCTTTTGCCGGCGGTCTTTTTTTCCACCGCTTTTTCCACGCTCTTCTTGACGCGGACGGCAATTTTTTTAACCTCCTGCTCCATCTGTTTGACGGGGTTTTTCTTTTTGTTTTCGACCGTGTAGATATAATCCAGACATTTATCAAAATACTGATAGCCGGTAATAAAGGTGAGAATGCCCGCCACCCACAACAGCCATTCGCCGAGCACGCCGACGGGGGTGCCGATATAGGGCAGATGCTGCAGCAAAATCATGGAAATGGCCGTCATCTGAAAACCGGTTTTCCACTTGGCCAGACGGGTTACCGGCATACCGACCTGAAACTCCGCCAGAAACTCACGCAAACCGGAAACCAGAACTTCGCGGCACATGATGATAATCACCGGAATATAGGTCAGCGGCGAAACCAGCTGATTGGCAACGATAATCACCAGCGCGGAAATCACCAGCAGCTTATCGGCAATCGGGTCGAGCAGCCGTCCGAGCACCGAATTCTGATTGCGCGAACGGGCAAAATAGCCGTCCAGATAATCGGTAATCGAGGCCAGCACGAACAGCACGCCCGCCAAAATCGACCACAAAACGGAATGAATGTAAATAGCCAGAAACATCACCGGAATAACGACAATCCGGGAAATCGTCAAAATATTGGGAAGATTGTACAACACGACTACACCTGCCATAAAAAAATTTTAATGTTTAATTCTCTCGTAGAAAGAATATATTGCATAAAATTTATTTATGAAAGTATTTAAATATGTTTTCCGCCGTTTTTTTATTGATTCCCGGCACCTGTTCAATGTCGTTCAGCCCGGCCGCGGCCACCGCTTCGGCGGAACCGAAATAGTTAAGCAGGGCTTTTTTGCGCACCGCGCCGACGCCGGGAACAGCGTCTATCTTGGACTTGAAAACTGATTTTCCGCGTTTTTTTCGGTGCGTGCCGATGGCAAAACGATGCGCTTCGTCACGGATGTTCTGCATATAAAAGGCAAGCGGCGAAGCAAACGGCAGAGCAAAACTTTCTTTTCCCGCCTGATGATAAAATTCTTTCCCCGCGTTGCGCTCCGGCCCCTTGGAAATGGCGATGACGGCAATTCCCGTCAAATCAAAATCCTTCAGGCTGTCAAGCACGGCATGCAGCTGCCCGAGTCCGCCGTCCAGCAAAATCACGTCGGGGCGGTTCTGCTCGTTCATTTTGGCAAAACGACGGGCAAGCACTTCTTTCATCATGGCAAAATCGTCGTTGGTAATAGCCTGATTTTTAATGTTAAAAGTGCGATACGCTTTCTTGTCAAAACCTTTCGGCGTGGCCACGATCATGGCGCCGACGGCATAGCTGCCCTGAATATGCGAGTTGTCGTAAACCTCTATGCGTTCGGGCATTTTCGGCAAATCAAAAGCTTTCTGCATGGCCAGCAGATTGTTGCGGACGGAATTTTCCAGCGCCGTTTTGCGCTCAAGCGATTCTCTTGCGTTGTTTTTGACATTGGCGGCAATTTTTGCCTTGTCGCCTCGCCGGTATACATTGATTTTGGTTCCGATGGCCTCGCTCAGAAAATCCTGTCCGTCGACGGCATCCGCCAAAACAATCTCCGCCGGCGGAACATGCGCGGCGTAAAAGCTGCTGAGAAAAGCCTCCATAACTTCGCCGTCCTCGGCTTCTTCCGCCTGCTCGGGAAAAAACGGCAGATTGCCGCAGTTTTGCCCCGAACGAATAAAAAACACCTGAATGCACACTTGCCCACCCAGTCGGCACAAAGCTATGAAATCGGCCGACTTAATGGTTCCGTATTCCACGTTTGTCCCCTGCTGCACGCTGGTTAAGGCGCGGATACGGTCGCGAAAAGCCATGGCTGCTTCAAAATCCTGCCGGGCGCTGGCCTCTTCCATTTTTTTTGTCAGTTCGTCACGCAGACGATGGCTTCTGTTCTCGATAAAGGCCACCGCTTCGTCCACCAGCCGACGATAATTTTCTTTCGATATTTTTCCCGTACAGGGCGCCGAGCAGCGTTTTATCTGATACATCAGACAGGGGCGGTCGCGGTGAGCAAAAACGCTTTCCGAACAGGAACGCAGCAGAAAAGCCTTTTGCAACAGATCGAGCACGTTGTTGACGGCGCCGGCATTGGCAAACGGCCCGAAATATTTGATGCCGTCTTTTTTTTCGCCGCGATATTTGCGGATGACCGGATATTCCGCCTTCACGTCCAAAGCCAGATATGGAAAGCTTTTGTCGTCTTTAAGCAAAATGTTGTAGTGCGGCGCAAGTTTCTTAATCAGTTCGTTTTCAAGCAGCAGCGCTTTGGCCTCGCTGTCAACAACGATAAACTCCATCCGTTCGATTTCCGCCACCATCCGCTGCAGACGCAATGGCAGTTTGTTCAGGTGCGAATAGGCGACAATCCTTTTTTTGATATTTTTGGCCTTGCCGACATAAAGCACTTTGTCGTCTTTCCCGAGCATTCGATACACGCCCGGTTTTTCGGGGGCGATGCGAATGTTTTCTTTCAACACTTCCAGTCCGTGCTTAATGTCGGTCATAATCTTTCTCTGACTTCTTCCGGCCGTTTAACATTTTTTCTCATTCAAAGCGTTTGATTTCCCGAACGATTAAATCGCTTTGTTCTTTCACCAGCGCGGCATCACTGCCGGCAACCCAGACGCGAACCATCGGTTCGGTGCCCGACGGATGCAAAACCACCCGCCCGCGGCCGGCCATTTTTTCTTCCGCCGTCTTAACCGCGGCCTGCACTTTTTCGTCGGCGGCGGCCAAACGCACCGTTTCGCGGTCTTTCACCCGGATATTGACGAAAACGAACGGATCAAAGTCAAACAACGGGAATATCTCGCTCATTTTTTTGCCGCTTTTAAGCAACCCGAGGCTAAGCAGCAGCGCCACTACCATGCCGTCGCCGGTTTTGCCGTAGTCGGCCGCCACGATATGCCCGGATTCTTCGCCGCCCAGACTGCACCCGACTTCCCGCATTTTGGCAATAACCGCCCGTTCGCCGACTTTGGTGCTGTAATAGTCCATTCCGAGCGAACGGACATAACGCTCCAGCGCCGTGTTGGAAAGCACGGTCGAAACCACCGCGTTACCTCTGTATTTTCCTTCTTCTTTCAAAGTCTTGGCCAAAAATGCCAACAACTGTTCGCTCGCTGTCTTTTCTCCTTTTTCGTTGCAGACAATAATCCGGTCGCCGTCACCGTCCACGGCAATCCCCAACTGCGCATGAGCATCGCGAACGGCGGCAAACATTTGCTCCGGATGCTGCGAACCGCAATCCTGATTGATGTTGCGGCCGTCCGGATGGTTGCCGAGCGCAATCACGCCGGCGCCGAGATCCATAAACACCTGCGGCATAATGCCCGCAAAAACGCCGTTGGCGCAGTCGAGCACCACGCGCAAACCTTTCAGCGGCCGCGGCTCATCGATAAAACTTTTGGCTTTTTCCAGATAAAGCACCAGAGCTTCTTTGTTTTCGCTTACCGTTCCCAACCGTTCGGACGAAAGTTCAAAGCGGTTTTCTTCGATAATGTCTTCCAGACGGGAGGTCACGTCATCGGCAAATTTGTCGCCGTTTGCGGCAATCAGTTTGATGCCGTTGTCCCGATACGGATTATGCGAAGCGGTAATCATAAACGACATATCCACGCCAAGATCCGGAGTTACCGAGGTTATTGCCGGCGTCGGCAGCACGCCGAGTTTGACCACGTCCACGCCGGCCGCCGTCAGCCCGGCCGTCAGCCCAGCCTCGAGCATCTCACCGGAAAGCCGCGTATCCCGTCCGATGGCCGCCCGCTTTTTATCACGGCAGATTTCCTGCCCGCAGGCCATTCCCAGCTTTACCGCAAATTCCGCCGTCATCGGATAGACATTGGCCACCCCGCGCACCCCGTCGGTGCCAAACAATTTCTTAGCCATGATATTTTCAACGCTCCTTAAAAAAAAAATGATGTTTTTGTTAATATATAACTTTCCCCGCAAATGGCAACAACGCATTTTGCCCGTCTGCCCGGCGATAAAACTTGCTTTTTTTCCTTTTTTGTGCTATAAGGGTGCGGTATAAAAATATTTTTATGTCTAATTTTATAAATATAAGACTTATGGAAAAAACAGTTTTTTACGCAGGATCTTTTGATCCCTTTACGCTCGGTCATCTGGCGATTGTTGCCGAAGCCGCCGATCATTTTAACAAAATTATCATCGCCGTTCGGGCAAACGGTTCGGATAAAACCGATGTTTCCGCCTGCCGACGGATGGAAACGGTTCGCCTGTCTTTGGAAGACTTCAAGCGCATCCGGCGTTTTGCATCCGTTCCCACGATGCAGGGACACGAATTTGACAGCTTTGCCCGGCTTTACGAAAAAATGACCGCCGTCGACAATCTGATTGAGTTGACAACCTGCAACGACGAACCGATTGTAGCCGCGATTGCCGCCAAGGCAGACGCGTTGATTATCAATCCGTCCGAAAACATTCTGTGCAGCCCCTATGTCCGCAAAATCAGCAAACATTACGGGCATCCGCTGGAAATTTGGCACCGCACGCCGGAAAATGCCTTACTGTCGTGCTACGGCCATTGTGCCCCCGTTGCCGTAATTAAAGAACTGTACAGCCTCGGCCTGTTTACCATAGCCGCCGAATATATGGCTCCGTCCGTGCTGGCAACGATGGCCGTTCCTTATCTGGAAAATATCTGGTTAAAAGAAAAGGCCTTGTACGGCAACGCGCATGACAACTACCAAAAGCTCGTCGAGGCATACAACGCGCCGGAACGCTTCTACCACAACATGGGACATCTGGCCTGCATGTTCGACTGGCTGCAGGTATATGCCGTCCGCAACGGCGAAGAGTTTGACAGACGCAACCTGTCGCTTGCCGTATTTGCGCATGATCTGGTAAATACCGGCGGAGCAGACGACATCGCGCGGTCGCTGAAACTGGCGGAAGACTGCTTCAGCCATATCGACAAACCGGACGCCGTCTGCCAAATTGCCACCGCAACCGACCATCGGGGCGAACCGGATGAAAAAGCTTCTCTCGAAGAAAAGCTTATCCACGATATCGACCTCGCCGCTCTCGGCGAAAACTCCGTCCTCTACTGGCAAAATGCCGTCAACGTCCGGAACGAATATGCTGCCGTCAACGATCGGGAATATGCCGAAGGACGCACGGAATTTCTGCAAATGCTGCTTGGCCGCGAACATATTTTTTCTCTGCCGTTTTTCCAAACGCTGCTGGAAGAAAACGCCCGTCGCAACATCCGCTCGGAAGTCGCCTACTGGCAAAACAGGTAAAAAAAGGTTACAATCAGAAAATCCCGACGAAGTTTTGTCTTCGTCGGGATTTTTTATGGTTTCCGCAGGCAACTATAATTCGGGCACCGAAGCATGCGTTTGCTTGTCGGGAGAGACGGGCGTTTCCGCCGCTTTGTTGATTTTTTCGCCGGCCAGCACCTGTTTGATTTCGTCTCCGGTTAAGGTTTCGTACTCAATCAGCGCCTGCGACAAACGCTCCCAGTCGTCTTTTTTGTCCTGCAAAATCTTCAGCGCGCCTTCGTGCGCCTCACACACCAGCCGCTTGATTTCCGCATCGACCACCCGCGCGGTTTCTTCGCTCATGTTCTTGTTTTGCGTAACCGACTTGCCGAGAAAAACCTCTTCGGAATTGTCTACATAAAGCACCGGTCCCAGCAGGTCGCTCATGCCCCATTCGGTCACCATCGCCCGCGCCAGCTTGGTGGCGGCGGCAATGTCCGACGACGCCCCGCTGGTCACTTTATCACGGCCGAATTTCAGCTCTTCCGCTGCCCGACCGCCCATGCAGATAATCAGGCGCGAAAGCATTTTTGCCCGCGAATAGGAATACTGATCCTTTTCCGGCAGCTGCTGCACCATGCCGAGCGCCCTGCCCCGCGGCACAATGGTCGCCTTGTGGATGGGGTCCGTTTCCGGCACGTTGAGCGAACAAACGGCGTGCCCGGCCTCGTGATAGGCCGTCAGCATCTTTTCGTGCTCGTCCATCGCCATGGATTTGCGCTCGTTGCCCATCAACACTTTGTCTTTGGCGTCGTCAAAATCTTTGGAGGTCACTTTGCGCTTATTGCGCCGCGCCGCCAGTAAAGCCGCTTCGTTGACCAGATTGGCCAGATCGGCGCCGGAAAAACCGGGCGTGCCGCGGGCAATCACCGCCAAATCGACGTCTTTAGCAAGGGGCACCTTGCGCACATGCACTTTCAAAATTTCCTCCCGACCTTTAACATCGGGGTTCGGCACCACAACCTGACGGTCGAAACGTCCCGGGCGCAAAAGCGCCGGATCGAGCACATCCGGACGGTTGGTCGCGGCAATCAGAATCACGTTTTCGTTCTCGTCAAAACCGTCCATCTCCACCAACAGCTGGTTCAGGGTCTGTTCGCGCTCGTCGTTGCCGCCGCCGAGCCCCGCGCCGCGATGACGACCGACGGCGTCAATTTCGTCGATAAACAGCAGGCAGGGCGAATTCTTTTTGGCCTGGGCAAACATATCGCGCACCCGCGACGCGCCCACACCGACAAACATCTCCACAAAATCCGAACCGGAAATGGAAAAGAACGGCACGTCGGCCTCGCCGGCCACCGCTTTGGCCAGCAACGTTTTACCCGTGCCCGGAGGCCCCACCAGCAACACCCCCTTGGGAATTTTGCCGCCGAGCCGCTGAAATTTTCCCGGATCTTTCAAAAAGTCGATCACCTCTTCCAGATCCTGTTTGGATTCGTCGCAACCGGCGACATCGGCAAAAGTCACCTTTTTGGCATTTTCGATAAGCCTTGCCCGTGACTTGCCGAAGCTCATTGCCTTGCTGTTGCCGGCATTGGCCTGACGCATGAAAAATATCCACACGCCGATAAGCAAAATCATCGGAAACCAGGAAATGACGATTCCCCAAAAAGTGCTGGAAGACGTGTCTTCCGGCTTGGCGTTGACGATCACCCCGTTTTTGCGCAGGGTTTCAATCATGCTCGGATCAAACGGCGCATAGGTATAAAACTTTCCGCCGTCGGTATAGGTTCCGGTAACATCCGGCCCGGCCACGGTCACCTCCGCCACCTTGTTTTCCTCGGCCTGTTTCATAAATTCCGAAAAGGGGAGTTGGCTGCCGGTCTGCATGCCCTGCCCGCCGCCCTTGCCGGTCAGATTGGCAATCATGGTCAGCAAGATAATTGCCGCCAGCCAAAAAATCAAACTTTTACCTGTCCTCATGCCACATCCTCTTCAGTCATTGTTTCCGTTTATATATAGTTTTTTTATTTGCAAAACACAATCACAATATTTTTTATCCGCCGTTACCGGCTGCCGCCAGCAGGCGTTTCAACGGATAAGGCAGCACGCGGCCGGCATATTCCGGATGCTTCAAAACAAAGTTTTCCCACTCCCGCCGGCTGATTTTGACGCTGTTTTTATCTTCGCGGATAAACCACAGGCGCTTTGTAAACGGCACCACCAGACAACCGCCGAGCGTTGCCCCGGCAAAATTTTTCCGCCGTAAGTCGGCTTCCAACCGTCGCAATTCATCAAAAGTCGGCGGATATTCAAGCCCGCCGATCTGTTTTATCAGGCGTGAAAGCACCCGCCGCGCCGTTTCCGCCGGCAAAGCGGCAAAAGCCTCCGGCGAAACGCTTGCCGCCGGCCCGTCGTATCGGCGCACGCGGTGCGCGACAAAGTCGTCGGCCTCACATTCCAGATGTTCCCGCACTTCGCCCAAAGCCGAGGCGGCCGCCGCCAACCGGCTGACGGTAATTCCCGTTTTCCGTTCCAGTTCGGGCAAAAACCTGCGGATTCGCACTCGCAGAAAATCTTCGTTGCGGTTGGAGGCGTCTTCCGCCCAGACAATATGATTGTCCTGCAACAGCTGCCTCAGTTCGGCGGGCGAAAAAGCAAGCAGCGGCCGCACCAGAACAATCCGCCCGCGACGGGTAAATTCGCTCATGGCCGCCAGCCCGTCAACGCCGCTGCCGCGTTCCAGACGCATCAGAAAAGTTTCCGCCTGATCCTGCTGCTGATGCGCGGTCAGCAAAAAGCGCACGCCGTTTTGCGCGCACCAGTCTTCCATCAGGGTATAGCGCGCCTGTCGGGCTTTTTCTTCCATTCCTGTTTGAATATTGCCGGGAAACCAGTTCAGAATATGATGTTCCAAGCCCCATTTCAGCGCCAGTTTAGCCACCATCTCGGCTTCCGCCGCCGCTTCTGCCCGCAGATGATGGTTCACCGTCAGCAAAACCGGCCGCAAAAAATGTTTTTCTTTCAAAATCCGCAGCAAAAAAGCCAACGCCAGAGAATCCGCACCGCCGGAAACGGCGGCGGCAACAACGGAAAAATCGGCGCCGTGTTTTTGCGCCAGGGCGGAAAGTTTATTTTCCAGCCTTTCTGCCAAAGGGGTCATTTATTTGCAGCCCAGCTGTTCGGCACGTTCCGCGGCTTTTGCCAAAAGCTGTTTTTCCGCTTTCGGAAATTCCTCCGGCAAACCGGTAAACGCCGCGCAGGCGTTTTCTTTTTGCCCGAGCTCCTGCATCGACATGCCGAGTTTCAGCAGACTGTCGGCTTTTTTGGGGCTGTTTTCATACCCCTGATAGCCCTTGCCGAAAGCCACCGCCGCCCGTTCAAAATCTTTGCGGGCATAATAGGTTTCGCCGAGCCAGTATTGGGCGTTGCCGGCCAGCTTGTCCTGCGGAAATTGGCCGAGGATCGTATTAAAACTTTCCTCCGCCCGGTCAAAATCGGCATCTTTCAGAGCCTGCAGCCCCTGCTGATAAATATCTGCCGCGGTCGGCTTTTTCAGCGGCTGCAGATCGCCGCCGGAAATTGCCCCGCCGACAATGGATGTCGGCGCGTCTTTGGCCACCGGCGCGGAAAATTTCGGAGAATTGTCAACGACCGCCGCGCCCGAAGATTCTATTTTCTTGCCTTCAAGCAGCTTCATACGAACGTCCATATCCCTGTTGATTAAATCTATCTTTTCTTCCAACCGGCCTATTTTATGATCAAGTTCGTCGAGTCTGCCGGCGGTGGAGCGCACCAGTTCGTCCAAACGGCCGATTCTCACCTCCACTTTGGAATTGTCGTCGTTTTCGTTATAGGTGCGGCGCTGCAAAATTTTCAAATCTTCGCGGATGTCGTCCAGTTCCTGCATCAACACCGTTACGTCCTGCGCCGCAGCCGGCGCGACCGGCGCCAAAGCCAGCGCCAAAGCCGGCGCCAAAACCGGCCAAAACAATTTCTTTTTCATCGGCAAACCTCATGTAATGTTATTTTTATATCAGATATAAGGCAATTTATGCCAAACCACAAGCACAAAAAAGGAGGCATCCGACGGAAGCCCCCTTTTTTTGTAAGCTTACTTTTTTAACAAATAAGATTAGTTGCCGGCTTTGACAACGGTAACGGCACGGCGGTTCTGAGCCCAAGCGGCTTCGTTGTTGCCGAGCACGGCCGGTCTTTCCTTACCGTAAGAAATGGTGGAAATTCTGTCGGCGGCAACGCCTTTGGCAATCAGATAATCTCTGACGGCGTTGGCACGACGTTCACCCAAAGCCAGGTTGTATTCTCTGGTGCCTCTTTCATCGCAATAACCCTGAACGATGATGTTGACATTTTCGTGTTTTGCCAACCACGCGACCTGAGTATCCAAAATTTCTTCGGCATTTTCGGTCAAAGCCGAGCTGTCAAAAGCGAAGAAAACTCTGTCTTCGGCATTGGCCATAAAGTTGCGGGCATCGCGCGAATCGCATTCGCTGCCGCCGAACAAACCGCCGGTCGAATCGGTGGACGAACAGGCAGACAGCAGAGCAACCACGCAGAACAAACCTAAAAGTTTTTTCATTTTATTTCTCCATATATGGTTTTCAATATATCTTACATTTGCTAACTTAAGCAAGAATGGTTTATATTTCAATAATAAAAACACAAAAATTTAAAAAAAATAGAACTTTTATATAAACAAACGTTTTCAAACTTTCTTTTCCCTGTTTTTTCAGAGGTTTTTGCAATGATAAAAGATAATAGTGATTTAAGGGCATAAGTCGCCACAAAAATTGATTTGAAGTCACAATTATGATAGCATAACTTTTGTTGATGTATTTTTCAGATTGTCGTAATTTTTAAGGAATCACATGTCATGAAACATTTATTATCAGGATTTTCCGCACTGCCCGTGCTTTTGTTTTTAACAATGATTGATGTGGCTCACGCCGACTACAGCTATACCCCACCCTTACCCACCATGGGGGAAAACAGCCTCTATACCGTCACCGAAATCAGCAAAGAAGAATATGATGAACTTCTCGGTCATGACGAGGTATTTGCAGACGCCTTCGTAGCGGAAAAAGACACCGTACAGTATCACTATTATCAATATGCCGCCAAAACCGGCATTATCAGTTCTCCGTCCATGACTTCCGGCAACGGCGGCAAAGATGTTCTCGGCGGTTGGTATGCCCAATTCGGCTCCTTTGATGGCAGAGCCATTAATTTGCGCGGCGGCAGCATCGGCAACATCCGCGCCGACTTTGTCAACAATGCCGTAAACAGCAGCGGCGGCTACGGAGGCGCCGTTTACGTGGGAAACGGGACTATTTCGAGCTTAACCGGAGATTTTATCAACAACCATGTCAACGGCCAAAGCGGCAACGCATACGGCGGCGCCATCTACAACAATGCCGGCGGCAACATCGTCAACGGTATTAACGGCAACTTCATCAACAACTATGTCAACGGCAACCGCTATGTTTTGGGCGGCGCCATTCTTAACGGCGGACAGATATCTTCCATTACAGGAAAATTCATCGGCAATTACGTTTCTTCCGGCAATGCATCCAGCGTGGGCGGCGGCGCCATCTACAATTCCGAGATGAACGGTGGTCCCGAGATAATAATCGACAACATCGCCGCGGACTTTATCTACAACCATGTCATCAGCGGCATAACCACCGGCGGCGGCGCCATTACCAACAACGGCAGCCACGGCAGAAACGCCACCATCAACCGCCTCAGCGGCAATTTTATCGGCAACTACGTCCAAACAGAAAGCGGCGCACGCGGCGGCGCCATTTTGAATTATTCGATTATGGGGCCCATCGGCGGCAATTTTATCGGCAACTATGCCCAAACATCATCTTCTTCCCAATATGCCTTTGGCGGCGCCGTTTTTACCGATAAAGATATACAATTCGAAAATCGGGGCGAAGACTACTTTTTCTCCAACAACTATACATTCGACAGCCGAGGAACCATATATAACGCCATTTTTCTGAATACCGCGGGCGGAGGCAAAACCGTTTCATTCCGGGTGACGGAAAACGGAACCTACATTATTAACGATTCCATCAACGGAGCGGTTATCTCAAACAGCACCATCAGCAGCTATGCCAACCGTTACAATGTAGAATTTACAAGCGCCGACCAAACGGGAAGCATATTTTTGGGCGACAATATCGTTAATGCCGATATCAGCCTGAACGACATTACCATGAATATTGTATCCTACAACCACGATAACGGCACGGTTACGCACGGCGGCTTCGGCAACGACGACACGGCACGGAGCTCTCTGGCGCTTAACAATTCCGTTTTGGGGCTGCACAACAATCGTTTTGACAACCTGCAGCTCAAAAATTACGCCGCGTCCGGCAGCGCCTTTTTGCATCTGAACGTAGGCCGGGAAAACGGCGTTTGGAAGGCGGATATGCTTGATATTGAAGGCAATATCGAAGGACATACCGATATTATTGTTTATTCGCTGTCGGCCGCAAACAACCTCAATGCTCAGGTTGTTTTTGCCCGTGCCCCAAACGATACTATCAATAACGAAAACGCTTTCAGCATATATCGAGTCTACGGCAGTCCCTATATGTGGACGGCCGCCCGCAACCCGAACGGGGAAACTACCGGCAGTACCTGGTATTTGCTCGGCAACCGGCAAAACAACGAAAATACGGAACTTCCTTCGGCTCCGACCGCACCGGAATTTATTCCGTCTCAAAAGCCCCAACCTGAAGTTCCCGAAGAAAACCCCACCGATCCTGAACCTCCCGCCGAAGATCCCGACATTAACATTCCGACAGCGCCGGTATATGGCGAAGTTGTGGCTTACGGCGCTTTGCCGGCCGCGGCTTTGGAGCAGACCCGCAATATGGTCGACAACATCGGCAACCAGATAAAGAACAACCGCTATTATTGCGAGGGCTGCAGCTTTGTCGACGGTTATTGGAACGGCGAGCCTTATTACAACCTCTGGGTCAACCCGACTTACTACACCTCGAATATCGATTCGCCTTTTGCGATTGATGCCGATATCTGGGGTATTGAGGCCGGCGGCGACATCCAGCGTGATATCCACAACCGTTTGGGTATCTTTGTCTCCTATCGTCAGGGCGAATACGACATGAACGGCAACGGCGACAAATATCGTTCGCCGGTCGGTTCGGAAATCGACATCGACAGCTACATTGCCGGTTTGTATTACCGCTATGATCATAACAACTGGTATGCTTTTGCCACTTTGTACGGTGGTATTCAGGAAGCGGACATCAAGACCGATGACGGTATGAAGTCCGACACCGACGGCGTGGAGTTCGGCGCCAGTGCGGAGGTTGGTTATGACTATGCCTTGACCGACAGCGTGACTTTGACGCCGGAATTAGGCGTGTTCTATACGCAGGTGAACTATGACGACGCAAGTGACAATGTCGGCAAGAGCGCAAGCTACGACGACGCGCGGCAGATTGAGCTTGAAGCGGGTGTAAAACTCGCCAAGACATTTATGCTGGACGAAGGCTTTGCAAGCGTTTATGTCAAACCGAGTGTGGTGCAGACGATTGTTGACGGCGAGGATGTGAACATCACCGGTTTGGGCGATGT
The DNA here is from genome assembly GCA_944390915.1 of uncultured Alphaproteobacteria bacterium. Classification (GTDB taxonomy): domain Bacteria; phylum Pseudomonadota; class Alphaproteobacteria; order RF32; family CAG-239; genus JAFUYI01. The sequence goes on along the minus strand of CALXRS010000008.1, from coordinate 35,908 downwards.
GGAAGCCCTGGACGACGCGACTTTGGGACGGATAGAGATCGGCGGGCGTTATGGCTTCACGACGAATCTTTCGGCCTATGGTTGGGCAAACTATACGTTCGGTTCGGACTACGACGCTACCACCTTCGGCCTCGGCCTCAACTACGCGTTCTGATAAACGACGATAAACGCCGATGCTACACACAAAGAAAGCCCCGAAATCGGGGCTTTCGTTTATATATCACCGGCTTTAAATAGCCTGTAAACAATAAATTACTGCAATAGGGAAGCCAGTTGCCATTTTTCATCATTTGCGCGCAGCGTTTTAAGCAGATTGCGAAGTTTGTCTTCGTTGCCGGACAAAAGCTCGGGATAATCTCTCAGCAATTCAGCCAAAGCGGCCGGGGAGAAATCACCGATTTTTGCAGCTTCCGCAGCCGTTGCCGGACAAAAGGCATCGAAAATTTCTTTCAACGTTTTTTGCTGACCGGCAATAATATTTTCAATTTCCGCGCGAATATCCTTCCAGCAAAAATAGGTCTTACCGATTAAGTCAAACATGCCGGTTGCCCAAAAATCTGCAAGCAAAGGATGAATTTTGAACGTGCTTTCATAAAGCTCTCTGAACAATTTTAAGGTCATAATATCAATAATTAGCGTTTTGCATATTATAATAGACAAAACATCTTTTTGTCAAGAAGGATAAACCGAATATCTGCGAAAAACCTTGCCGCCAAAACGAAAAAGCGCCCGGATTGCTCCGGACGCTTTTTGCTTACCTTGGCAAACAACGCCGATTAAGCGCATTTGCGGCAGGTTTTTTCGATTTTTTCGCCTTTGTGGCGAACAGCGGCCTGAGCCGCAGCCAGACGAGCCACCGGTACGCGGTAGGGCGAGCAAGAAACATAGTTCATGCCGCAGGTCTGGAAGAAATCGATCGACGCCGGATCACCGCCGTGCTCACCGCAGACGCCGAGCCAGATGGTCGGATTGGCGGCGCGGGCTTTTTCGCAGGCCAGTTTAACCAGCGTGCCGACGCCTTCAACGTCAATCGAGGCAAACGGATCGGCCACATAAACGCCGCGGGCGCGATATTCGTCCAAAATGGCGCCGGTATCGTCACGGCTCATACCCAAAGTGGTTTGGGTCAGGTCGTTGGTGCCGAAACCGAAGAACTCGGCAGACTGAGCCAGCTCGTCGGCTTTCAGAGCGGCACGCGGCAGCTCAATCATGGAACCGACTTCATATTTAATCTTTTTGCCTTTTTCGGCAAAGATTTTCTCAGCCGTCGTATCGATAATGTTTTTAACGATATCGAGCTCTTTCTTGGAACCGGTCAGCGGAACTTCGATTTCCGGCAAAACTTTAATGCCGGCTTCTTCGCATTCCATAGCCGCTTCCAAAATGGCACGGGTCTGCATCTCGCAGATTTCCGGATAGGTAATCGGCAGACGGCAACCGCGGTGACCAAGCATCGGGTTGGCTTCGTGCAGAGAGTTGGCGCGCTGTTTAACCTTTTCCAGAGTCATGCCCATCTTGTTGGCCAATTCCTGCATTTCGGCATCGGTATTGGGCAGGAACTCATGCAGCGGCGGATCCAGAAGACGGATAACAACCGGCAGACCTTCCATAATCTTGAACAGGTCTTTGAAGTCCTGTTTCTGATACGGCAGCAGACGAGCCAAAGCGGCGCGGCGGCCTTCCTCGTTGTCGGCCAAAATCATGGCGCGCATGTCGGGGATGCGTTCGGCGTCAAAGAACATGTGTTCCGTACGAGCCAGACCGATGCCTTCGGCACCGAAATCACGCGCGGTCTGAGCATCTTTCGGAGTTTCGGCATTGGCGCGAACTTCCATGGTGCGGATCTCGTCCACCCAGGCCATCAGCTTGCCGAAGTTGCCGCTGTTGGTATCGGCTTTAACCGTCGGAACCTGGCCTTCGATAATCTGGCCTTTGGCGCCGTCCAGAGATACCCAGTCGCCTTCTTTGACGACAACGCCGCCGTCGGTGGTCATTGTCTTCTTGGCATAGTCAATGTGAATTTCGTGCGAACCGGAAACGCAGGGGGTACCCATGCCGCGGGCAACCACGGCCGCGTGCGAGGTCATGCCGCCGCGGGCGGTAATCACACCCTGAGAAGCATGCATGCCGCCAATGTCTTCCGGCGAGGTTTCGTTGCGGATAAGGATAACTTTTTCGCCTTTGGCAGCCCAGGCTTCGGCGTCTTCGGCGTTAAACACGGCGCGGCCGACGGCAGCACCCGGAGAAGCCGGCAGACCGGTGGCGATAACTTTCTTTTCCGCTTTCGGGTCAAGCATCGGGTGCAGCAGCTGGTCAAGCTGATCGGCGCCCACGCGCATAATGGCTTCTTCTTTGTTAATCAGACCTTCTTCCACCATTTCCACGGCCATCCGGACGGCAGCGGCAGCGGTGCGTTTGCCGTTGCGGCACTGCAGCATCCACAGTTTGCCGTGTTCAATGGTGAATTCCATATCCTGCATGTCTTTGTAGTGTTTTTCGAGGTTGTTGCGAACGTCAACCAGTTCTTTATAAAGGTTCGGCCATTTTTCTTCAAGAGAAGTGCCGTCGCCTTTCGAACCCATCGGCTGCGGCGTACGGATACCGGCCACCACGTCTTCGCCCTGAGCATTGACCAGATATTCGCCGTAATAAACGTTTTCACCGGTTGCCGGGTCACGCGAGAAGCAAACGCCTGTGGCGCAGTCGTCGCCGGCGTTGCCGAAGACCATGGTCTGAACGTTGACCGCGGTACCCCAGTCGCCCGGAATATTGTTCAATTTGCGGTAGGTAATGGCGCGGGCAGCCATCCACGAACCAAACACGGCGCCGATACCGGCCCACAGCTGATCCCACGGATCCTGCGGCACGACTTTACCGAGCTTTTCGCCGATTTTTTTGTATTCGTTAACCAGTTCTTTTAAGTCTTCGGCGGTCAGATCCGTGTCGGATTTGTAGCCTTTGGCTTTTTTCATGGCTTCAAGAGCGCCTTCATATTCTTCAATGTCGGCACCGAGCACGACGTCGGAGAACATTTGCAGAAAACGGCGGTAGGAGTCGTAGGCAAATCTTTCGGAACCGGAAGCTTTGGCCAAAGCCTTGACCGTTTCGTCATTCAAACCGAGGTTCAAAACGGTGTCCATCATGCCCGGCATGGAAACGCGGGCACCCGAACGAACCGAGAACAGCAGCGGGTTTTCGGCATCGGCAAATTTTTTGCCCATGATTTTTTCAACACCGGCAACCGCGGCCTTAACCTGTTCTTTCAGATCCGCCGGATAGGTTTTGTTGTTGTTGTAGTAGTAGGTGCAAACTTCGGTCGTAACCGTAAATCCGGGAGGAACAGGCAGACCGACCTTGTTCATTTCCGCAAGGTTGGCGCCTTTGCCGCCCAGGAGGTTACGCATGGAGGCGTCGCCTTCGGCTTGGCCGTTTCCAAATGTATATACCCATTTACTCATCGTAATTTCAGCTCCTTATAGCTTTTTAAGGTTGACACAAAAATCACACTTTTTGAAAAACTTCACGCAAAATATGATTTCAAACAAATTCAGACAAGAAACTATAACACTTCCGCTGATTCTTCAAGCAAAATCTTAATCGGCGGAGGTTATCAACAGCCCCGAAGCGATTCGCGCGGGCTGCGACTTGACAGCCTAAAGCCGGCATGTTAGCTTTTGCGGAACTTTCCGGAGGATTATCAGCAAATGATGAAAATCGTATATCAGGGCGTGGCCGGCGCCTATTCGCACATTGCCGCGCAAAAGGTTTTTCCCGGGCAAAGCTATCTGCCCTGCGAAACTTTTGAACAGGCCATGGACATGGTGCAGCAAAATCTGGCCGACATAGCCGTCATACCGGTTGAAAATTCAAACGCCGGACGGGTTGCCGACGTCCATTTTCTGCTGCCGCGCACGGGGCTTTACATCAACGGCGAATATTTTTTGCGGGTGGAACACCAGTTGCTCGGACTGCCCGAAGCCCGGCTTGAAGACATTGTTTCCGCCTCGTCGCATCCGCAGGCTCTGGCGCAATGTTCAAAATTTTTGAAAGAACACAAAATTTTTCCGCTGGCGCGCATTGACACGGCAAAATCCTGCCAGGACGTTCTGAATTTCCGCGACAAAACCAAAGCGGCGATTGCCTCCAAACTGGCGGCCGAGATCTACGGCTTAAAGATTTTACGGGCCAACATCGAAAACGACGGCAACAACACCACCCGCTTTTTACTGATGAGCCGCGAAAACAAAATTCCCATTGATGACGGCGGCCGTTTCATCACTTCCTGCATTTTCCGCGTAAAATCGATTCCCGCCGCGCTGTACAAAGCTTTGGGCGGTTTTGCCACCAACGGCATCAACCTCACCCGGCTCGAAAGTTATCTGGTCGACGGCAAATTTGTTTCCGCCCGTTTTTATGTGGAAATAGAGTCTCACCCGACCCGCAAAGCTTTTCAAAACGCTTTTGACGAGCTGCGCTTTTTTGTGGAAGAACTGCACATGCTCGGCACCTATGCCGCCAGCCCTTTCAGAGACAACGGTCATGACTGAGCGGTTTTCGGCTTAAAACGCCCGAACCTCGGTCAAATGACATCCACAAATTCTTTTTACGCTTTGCCGACCTTACCCGCGAGGTTCGGCGGAGATTCGCTCTATCGATTCGTCTATCAGCCGTGAGCGGCTTTTATCGTCCAGTTTTTTTTGCAAGGCCTTTTCCAGCAACAAAACGGCATATTCCGCCATTTCTCCGGTCAACCTGCTTTCGGCTCGGGAAATATCCCCCTGCATACGCAGGGCAATATTTTTTTCGCGCAAGGAAATTTTTTGCTCCAATTCGGCCGTCATTTTCTTTTTTCCGTAGGCCGCCTCTTTCCTGGCATTATCGACCACGGCTTTGGTTTCGGCCTCCAGATTATCAAGCTTTTCCTCGTAAACGGCCATCAACTTGCAGGCTTCTTTTTTTATTCGTTCGGCTTCGTCCAGCCGCCCCTTTTCGCGGGCAATATGGCCGTCAAGATAAGCCGACAATCTTTTTTTGAGCGGCGAAAACAGGGCAACGACAAGCAGCACGAAAGCCGCCGCCACCCAAAATTCCGCCGACAGATAAAAAGCTTCTTCTCTGCCGGCAAGTTCGCCGGCCGTGTTTTGCAACATGTTTTCCACGTTGCCGGCCGCACCGACAACGGCCTGCTGTGTTGCCTCCAGAAGCTCTCTGCTAACCGCCCGTTCATTCATTTTTTTGGCTCCCTTCGTCCGGCGGAAGCATGTCTTCGGCCGAAACGATATTTTCAAGATTCAGCTTTTCCGCCATTCGCAACGCAATACCGGCGGCGGCTTTTTCCATCTGCTCCATAACCTGTCGCCGGTTTTCTTCTATTTTGCGCTCGTTGGCCGCCAGCATTTCTTCCAACCGAAGGTTGTTTTCCCTTTCTTTTTCGGCTATCTTATTCTCCAGCTCGGCATAGGCTTTTTGTGTTGTTTCCGCAGCCAGGGCGTTTGCCCTCGCCAGAGCCTGCTCATATTTTTCGAGAGCGTCTTCCGCCGAGCGCTTGAACTTATCGGCCGCTTCCAGATAATCGTCAATTTTGCGTTGACGTCGTTCGGGCATTTCGGTAATTCGCGGAATAATTAACCGAGCCATAATCAGCCACATCAGCAAAAAACTGACGACCAGCCAAAAAGCCTGCGAAAAAAAGGTGGAAAAATCAAGCTGCGGCATGTACGCCTCTTTACGTTAACAATTTTTGTCAGCTGCCTGCCCGTTCGGCGACTATTCGCCGCCGCCGGTCAGCATAATCAACGCGATAACCAAAGCATAAAGCGCAATGGCTTCAATTGCGGCAAACCCTGCCCAACCGTATATATCAACATCTTTTTTGACCTGCGGGTTGCGGCCGACGGTAGTAATGATCGTTGTCCACAGCTTGGTCACGCCCCAGGCGGCGGCCGTCATCGACAGGGCGCAAAGAGAAGCGCCGATATAAGCTAAAGGTTCCATTTAATTTTCCTTTCAATATAATTTGTTGTACCGTTTTTTTTACAAAATAATTTCTAATGCCCGCGCAAGGCCTCCCCCAGATAGATACAGCTCAGCACCGTATAGATGAAAGCCTGCAGCAGGGCAATAAAAAACTCAAAAGCAATGAGACAGGCGTCAAACAAAAGCGGAACCGCGCCAAGCACGCCCAAGCCGACGACAAAACCGGCAATGATTTTGAGCATAATATGCCCGACGGTCATGTTTGCCGCCAGACGAACCGTCAGACTGAACGGTTTGGAAAGCAGCGAAATTGTCTCTATCGGCACGATAAGCGGCGCCAACGGCCACGGAATGCCTTTCGGTAAAAAAGTTCTGAGATAGCCGAATCCCCTTTTTCTGATGCCGACCGCAATGTTAAACAGCAGCGCCGAAACGGAGAGCGTGCCCACCGCCATCACATGCGACGTAAACGTAAAACTGTAGGGCAAAAGACCAAGCATGTTGCCGAAAGCAACAAACAAAAACACCGAAAAGATGAAACTGAAGTATTTCAACCCTTCCGCCCCGACGTTATCTTTGACCAACCCGGCTATAAAATTATAGGCACATTCCGGCAGAGACTGCGCCCGCCCCGGAATGAGCGACCGCCGGTACAGACACACGCCGAACAAAAGCGCAACCGCCGCCACCGAAAGCAACATGAACAGCGACGAATTGGTAAACGAAATATCAACCCCGCCGACTTTTATCGGAATAATCGGCTTAACGACAAATTGTTCCAACGGATTTGACAATTCTGTTTACTCCCTGTTTTGCCTCTGTATTTCTTCATCCTTTGACAACCGATAGACATTCAGCACGCCGGCGGCGCCGCCGAACAGCAAAAATATTGCCAGAAACAGCGGCCGAGTGTCTGCCAACCGGTCAACCGTATAACCGATGGCCGCCCCCACCAAAACCGCCGACAGCAGGTCGACGGCGGCTCTCAGTCCCAACGCGGATCTTCCGGCATAAACATTTTTTGCCGCCGGCCGCCGTCTTTCATTTTCCTCCTCCTTCAGGCGGAGAATTTTTTCTTCCAGCTGCCGGATGTCTTCGGGAAGTTTATCCATCGGATATAATATCCCCTCAAATCTTACTTACTTATTAACGGGCAGATATTTATTGATTGTTTCCGCAAAGCGCTCATAGTCCGGCAGGCCGGGGAACAGATCCTCGCCGTCCGCCCCGCGGATCAGGAATGACGGCGTTCCGCGGATGCCGAGCTTTTCCATCCCGTCCTGACGAATGGCCATGATTTCGGCGGCCACCGCGTCGTCTTCCATGCAGGCTTTTGCTTTTTCTTCTGTCAGTCCTTCCGTTGCGGCATAGCCGGCCAAAAGTTTTTCGGTCTTAAACGACAACCCCCAATTCAATTGTTTTTTAAACAAAAGCCCCAGAAAATCAAAATATTTGTCGGCCGGCATGCAGCGGGCAAGCATGGCCGCTTTCATCGATTTGGCATCGATCGGAAAATCGGCGAAAACAAGCTTGGCCTTGCCGGTATCGATAAACTCCTTTTTCAGCTCGGGCAGCATGTTCAGATGAAAATCGGAACAGTGGGAGCATCCGAGCGACGAAAATTCGTAAATCGTAACCGGCGCTTCCGCATTGCCGAGCACAAAGGCCGGCTCCATTTCAAAACGGGCGGCCGCAACCGGCATTTCCGTCGAAACCGGCACGGCGGCTTCCGCCGGCGCAACCAAAATCAAATTTCCGTCAACCCAGTCAAAGCCTTTTATCGACAGATAAAAGACATCTGCCATCAAAAACATAAACGCAACGGCCAAAAGCTGGCTGATTCTTTTTATAATATTTTCAAAAGTCATGGATGCTCCTGTTTGTTTGCATTTTGTGAAAACACGCTTTCTCCCAGACGGCTCAATATATTTTGCAGATTATTATCCGTTATTCCGCCGGTCAATTGATTAATATAATTTTGTTCTTCTTCGCTTACAAGTGTTTTCTTTGCCGGCGGTTGATGTTTTTTTGCCGTTTCGACGTCCGGCATTTTTCCGTTTTGACGAATTTTGAGGCGGCAGATTCCCTTGTGACCGAGATATATGTTTATCTTGTCCAGAATCTGTTTTTCGCGATACTGCAATTCCATGGCATAGGCGCCGCCCGCCGCCGCCACGCAAAGAACGCCTTCCTGTTTTTTTCCCTTTGCAAAACAAATTTTTTCGGGCATTGTTCCGGCGGCAAGGTCTTCGCCGGCAATCTGCCGCCACAGCACCAGGATATCCGCCGTCATCATCCCTTTTTTACCGAGCAGGCGACGCAAGAGAGGCATGGCCTCCCGCGCCAACATATTCAGGCCGCCGGTCGTGCGTTGGGAAATATCTTTTTTTATCTTTGCTTCATCCGTCATATTTTCAGCCATAGCATAAAAACTGCGCAAAAGCAACCGGACTTCTGCCGGAATTTGGGTGTTTTTATAATCTTATTTAACAAAAAACTTGATTTCGTCCAAAAATTAATGTACTCTTGCAAACAGAATTTTCACTTAAAATCGAGAGGAACCTTAATAATGTTGAAAAAATTGTTAGCCGGTGCGTCGGCAGTAGTTTTGGGAGTGGTCGCGGCCACCGACGCCATGGCCGAATGCGACGGCATTTATCTCGGCATCCGCGGCGGCGTTGCCCAGCCGGACATCGGCGACCGTCACACCGAAGGAGACCGCTTGGACATTGAAGACAATCTGTTCATGCTGAGCGGCGCCATCGGCTACCGTTACAAATACTTCCGCGCGGAAGTTGAATATATTTGGCGCGACCAAAGCGAAGATTCGATGACGACAACCATTCAGGTTCCGAACCGCGATCCGTTGGTTTATACCGACAGAGCTCAGTTTGACTACGATTCCTATATGTTTAACGTATTTTACGACTTTTCGCCCTATACGTGGTTTACGCCGTATCTGCAGGTCGGTATCGGGGTCAGCAACCTGAAGTACAAGTTTGTCTATCCCGACGGAACCGACAAATACAAGAAAGACAACTTCACCTGGTCGGTCGGCGGCGGTATCTCCGCAAAAATGACCAACCGTTTGAACATTGACGTCGGTTATCGCTATTTTGACATGGGCAAGATCGGCGACGGCAAAGTTCACAACCACGAAATTTACGGCGGCGTACGCTACGTTTTCTAAAAAAACGCCGTATCTTGATAAAAGAAAAAATCCCGCATTGAATGCGGGATTTTTTCTTTTATCAACCGTTGCCCAAGCCTCTCCCGTTGCAAACACAGCCCCGTCCGTCGCGTCAGACGTCGCGGCGTTTACCCGAAAGCGGCCGCACAAACAATACCGCGAACGAATGACAATTGTTCTTTTCTCAAAAACAAAACCCTCCGTTCGGAGGGTTATGCAAAAAACGAAATCAATAAGTGCCGAAGCCGTCGGCCGGCGGCGGGGGCGGCGGATAGTCGCCGTATTCGTTGTATTCGTTCTGCTGCTGTTCAAGCCGCCGCTGCTGCTGTTCGTAAAAACGCCGCTGGCGTGCCTGCGCTTCCTGCTCGGCGACAACCTCGTAAATGGCGGAAATAATGATATCGCGAAACTCCCGCGGATGAGCAATATCATGAATAACCATACTGCTTTCGTCGTTGCCGACCTGCACAATGGCGTCACCCGCGCCGAACAGACGCTGTATCAGGCTCTGCACAATCTGCACGTCATTTATTTTGGCAAGAGGAATGTCTTTTTCTTTAATATTGATAATGCCGCGGCGAACATAAACCCGCTGGTTGGTCACGGCATAAATTTTCAGCCGGTTGTCCACCCGCTTGTAGATATACGGAACAAACAGCACCCCGCCGATAAACATCATAATGCCGGCCACCGAATATACATGGCCGATAAGGTTGACATGTTCGCCTTCGCCGACGCCGCTCCACACCGCCAAAAACATCAATATGCCGATAGACATCAGCAAGGTCGGTATAACAAAAACCTTGAAACTGAAATGCGCTTCGATTTTGACATATTCGTTGGGGCGTAGTTCTAATGTCATGGCACGACTCCTCTATTTCTGTTTGTTTTGGATTATAGTTTAATTTTTTGTCAAATACAATAAAGATATTTTTATTGCAAATAAAAAAAAGCAAGACTACCTTAACTGTGATGATAATTATTTTGAAAGGAAAAAAATTATGACGGCAAAACGTTTTATCTTAAACGAAACCAGCTACCACGGCCAGGGCGCGGCAGCGGAGATTGTCAACGAAATCAAAAACCGCGGCTTTCGCAAAGCGCTGATCGTAACCGACGCGGACCTTGTCAGGTTCGGCGTGGTAAACAAAATAACTTCTCTTCTCGAAGCGGCGGGGCTCAAATTTGAAATTTTCGATCGGGTCAAGGCCAACCCCAGCGTAAACGTGGTCAAAGACGGCGTAGAGGCTTTCCGGCAGGCAGGCGCCGACTACATGATAGCCATCGGCGGCGGCTCGCCGCAGGATACGGCCAAAGGGATAGGCATCATCATCAACAATCCGGAATTTGCCGACGTTGTTTCGCTTGAGGGAACGGCGCCGACCAAACACAAGAGCGTGCCGGTCATAGCCGTTGCCACCACGGCCGGTACGGCGGCGGAAACAACCATCAACTATGTTATCACCGACGAAGAAAAACGGCGCAAATTTGTCTGCGTCGATCCTCACGATATTCCGGTTGTCGCCGTGGTCGATCCGGACATGATGGCCACCATGCCCAAAGGCTTAACGGCAGCTACCGGCATGGATGCCCTGACCCACGCCATCGAAGGCTATACCACCCTTGCCGCCTGGGAGCTTTCGGACACCTTAAACATTAAGGCGGTGGAAATTATCGCCCGCTCGCTCAGGCAGTCGGTGGCCGGCGACGCTCACGGACGCGAAGAAATGGCGCTCGGTCAGTATATGACCGGCATGGCTTTTTCCAATGTCGGACTCGGCGTCGTCCACGGCATGGCACACCCGCTGTCGGCTTTTTACGACACGCCGCACGGCGTGGCCAATGCCGTGCTTTTACCGTATGTCATGGCTTTTAACGCCCCTTATACCGGCGAAAAATTCCGCGACATCGCCCGCGCCATGGGCGTTGAGGGAACGGAAAAAATGTCCGCCGAAGAATATCGTCGGGCAGCCGTAGACGCCGTCCGCCGGCTTTCGGTTGATGTCGGCATTCCGCAAACCCTAAAAGAAATCGGGGTCAGGGAAGAAGACCTCGAAGCTCTGGCGGAAGCGGCCATGGCCGACGTCTGCACCGGCGGCAATCCCCGCCCCTGCAGCAAAGAACTGGTGCTTGAAGTCTATAAAACGGCTTTCGGCAAATAATCTAATCTGCGGCTTTGCTTTTTTAAAAAAATGAACCGCCGGTAATTTCCTTTCGTTACAGCGGTTGTATGGAGGTTAACAATGGACGATATTTCAAAATTGTTGCAGGAAGCAAAGCCGCTTTACTTTGCGCGCAAAAGACGCAACAACCGGATAAAGGCGACATGCGCCATGCTGGCTCTGGTTGTCGGCATCAATTTTGCCGTAACCGACAGGGGAAGCGAGTACGACAAATATACCACCGAAACGCTGCTTTCCATGCTCGAAACGGAAATTGCCGCCGCCGAAGGGGAATCCGCCGCCAAAGATATGGGGCTGCCGGTTGATGATTACGGACTTTTGATGGTTGGTTAGATGAAAGAAATCATTGCTCAGAACAAAGGCCTGATACGCGCGGTCATCCGCCGGCTGACAGGGGCTTACAACGAAGATCTGGAACAGGAAGTATATATCAAAACCTGGAAAAACCTGGACAAATACCGGGAACAGGGAAAGTTCCGCCAGTGGATTGCCGCCCTGACCGCCAATGTCTGCCGCGATTATTTCAAGTCGCGCCAATATCATCAAAGCGCGGCGGAAATTTCGGACGAAGAAGCTCTCGACAACGCCGCGGCCGAGGCGCCGCAAGAAAAAGCCCTGGATGCCAAAACCCGGCAAAAGCTTATTTTGAAAGCGGTGGACGAGCTGCCGCCGAAAATGCGCAAAGCCATTATTCTGTTTGAATTCGAGGGGCTGAGCCTGGAACAAATCGCCCATAAAACCGGCGTGCCGGCAGGAACGGTAAAATCCCGCCTGTTCAACGCCAGACAAATATTAAGCCAAAAACTCAGTTATCTGAAAGGAGAATAAACATGAAACATCAATTTTTAGCTCTTACCGCGGCGGCTCTTATCGCCGGAACGGTCAACGCCCATGCCGTTGACGGCAAAGCGGCGCCGCAGGACGCCCTGTCGCCCGCAAAAGTCGTAACGGATGCGGCCGAACCGCGCAAGCCCGAAATGCGCCCCGACCGGCCGTCGCCGAAAATGATTGAGCAAAAAATCGCCGACCGCCTGAACCTTACTCCGGAACAGCGGAAAGCCGTGGAAGAACAGCGAAAAGCCGACCGCGAAAAATTGAAACCCCTGTTTGAACAGATGAAAGAAATCCGCAAACAGATGGGCGAAATCCGCAAAGCCAACATGGAAGCTTTCCAAAACATCTTGACTCCCGAACAGAAAGCCGAGTTTGATAAAATGATGGCCGAACGAAAAGCCAAAGGTCCGCACGGCAAAATGAAAGGTCCGCACAAATTCGGACCGCGTCATCCGGCACCGGTTGAAGCTCCCGCAGAACCGGCGGCTCAATAAAATTCTTTTTTCCGCTGCCAAAAAAAACATACCCCGCCGGTCTGACTCCGCGGGGTATGTTTTTTGCAGACAATGTTTTTTCGCAAGTCCTGTTTATTTGCTCTGTTTATCCGGCCAATTTTTCGGCTATCTGTTGAGCCAGAACGCCGACCAACCGGCTCAGTTCGTCGGCCAGATTTTCGTAATCCGCGGCAAGAGGCACCGTCTGCCGGCTGCGGTCGCGGGCAAACAGGCGCCCGTTTTTATAGACCGTCCACCAGATATCAAGCGTCAGCTCCTTTCCCGGAACGGCTTCCAGCCGGTTCAGTTCCAAAGTCAGCGCATAGGTAAAATCTTCGCTGCCGAGCGTTTTATATTTTACCACCGACTGCGGCAGATAAAGGGAAAGATCGTCGGCCAGAGTCCGCGCCAACGCCGCCGACAGGGGCTCTGCCCAACGTTCAAACTCCGATATTTTCAACTCGCTTGAGCCGCTTTCCGCAGTCACAATCTGCGGCCGATCGAGATATTGGGGAACAACCGCCTCTTCCACCCCTATTTCCAGTCTTTTTTGCGAAACGGGAGAAGGCGAACCGGGCAACATTTTCAACCGGTAAAAATGCGACGGACCGGAAGTGCCGCCAAAGCAGCCGGTAAGCATAACCATCAGAACAAAAACGGCAAATTTTTTCATGTTAATTTCTCCCTTTTCCTTTGAGCAACGCCTCCGGATGGCGCTCGATATAATCGGCAAAATTGCCAAGCGATTTGGCGGCGTTGGAAATATTAACCATGGCGCGGTTGAAGTTGCGAATGGTTTCCGGCATATCTGCCGTCGCCCGGTTCAACCCTTTCAATGTTTGCGGAATGCCCGCCGTTTGCTCCGGAATTTTGGCAAACTCCGTCAACACGCTGTTTAGCAGGGGCACCGTTTCGTTGTTAAGAGAATCGAGAAAATTGTTCAGCTTGGTAACCGCCTGCTTGAGCGGAATTTCCTGAAATCCGCGCGAAAGTTTTGCCAGCGGCGACAAAACCGTCGGAATCTCGGGAAATTTTCCGTCCAGAGCATGATAAACCGGCGGCGCGGCATCGGTCATTATCTCCAGTTCCACCATCAGCTGTCCGGTCAGATAGTTTTGCGTGTTCAACCGGGCGCGGAGCCCCCTGTCCACCAGCTGCTGCAAAATCTGCTTACGGGTTTCGTGCGGCAGCGTCGGATTAAAATTCTGCCGGTTGAAAGCCACATATACCGGTATGCTGAAAGACATGTCGCCGGCATCGGTTATCAGGTCTATTTTGGCAACGCGGCCGATATTCACCCCTTTGAACACAACCTGCGAACCGACGTCCAAACCTTTTATCGACTCGGAAAAATACATAACCACCAGGTTTTTGCGATCCGCGGTAACTTTTTCGGCTACAAACATGCCGATTGTTGCCAGAAAAAGCACAAAACCGCAGACCATAAAAAGCCCTATCAGTTTGCTGTTGGGTTGTTTACGCATGTTTGCCTTCTCCCCGAGTTAAAAAATTGAGCACTTTTTCGTTCGGCGGATTCTTCAGCAGCTCGCGGGGGTTGCCATACCCCTGTATCGACTTGCTTTCGCCGTCGAGAAAAATGGAATTGCTGCCGATGGCGAAAATAGACGCCAGTTCATGGGTTACCACCACAATCGTAGTGTTAAGGCAGCGGTTGATGTCCAAAATGAGGTCGTCGAGCAAACGCGAACTGACCGGATCGAGACCCGCCGACGGTTCGTCAAAATAAACGATGTCCGGATCAAGCGCCAGAGCTCTGGCCAGCCCGGCGCGTTTTTTCATACCGCCGCTTATCTCCGAAGGATAAAAATCCTCAAACCCGGCAAGCCCCACCAACGCCAGTTTCAACGACACCAAATCCTTTATTTCCCGCCCTGAGCAGGCGCTGTACTGTTGCAGCGGCAAAGCGATGTTCTCCGCCAAAGTCATGGAGCTGAACAAAGCCCCGCTCTGGTACAAAATACCCGATCGGCGCATAATCTGTTCGCGTTTTTCCGGCGCGGCGCGGGTAAAGTCGACGCCGTTGATGCAGACGCTGCCTTTCTGCGGCAAAGTAAGCCCCGTCAACACCCTGAGCATGGAACTTTTGCCGCAGCCCGAACCGCCCATGATGATAAATATGTCGCCTTTGTTGACCGTATAGTTAAGGTCTTTCAGCAGGACAAAATCGCCATAGCCGATAGTCAGATTTTTTACTTCTATTGCCGGTGTTGCCTTCATACGCCGAGCACCTCGCAAATAACGGTGATAATGCCGGTCATGACAATCATCCAGACAATGGCCGAAACCACCGCCCGGGTGGTGGCAAGACCGACGCTGTCGGCATTGCGGCCGCAGTTGACACCGTAGTAGCAGCCGCAGACGGCGATAACGATGCCAAACACAAAACCGTGAAAAATGCCGACCAGAAAATTGCTTAAATTGATGGCTTCAACCGAAAGCTCCCAATAGCGCGGCAGGGGAATACCAAGCATGGTGACGCCGACAAAACCGCCGCCCAGCATGCCCATGAAATCGGACCACATGGTCAGTAGCGGCATGGTCAGCACCAGCGCCGCCATCCGCGGCAGCACCAGAAAATCGGCTATCGGAATCCCCATTGTCTTCAAGGCGTCGGTTTCTTCGTTAACCTGCATGGTGCCGATGGTTGCGGCATAGGCCGCGCCGGTGCGGCCGGCCATGATGATGCCGGTCATGATTGCTCCCATAATCCGCGTCATACCGATGGTAACAAGGCTCGCCACATAAATTTCCGCGCCGAAAGTTTTGAGCTGAACGGCACCGACAAAAGCCAATATCAACCCGACCATAAAACTTATCAACGACACAATCGGCAGCGCCTTGTAGCCGCAATCTTCCAGCGCAAAAAGAAAATCTTCCCGCCGCATGACCGCCCTGCCCTCAAAAAAACTCCCCAGAGAGCGCGCCGCATCGGCCAAAAAAGACAAACCTTTATGAGCGCTGCAAACAATGTTTATCCCTTTTTCGCCCACCCGTTCCAAAAAAACCTGCCGGCGAGCCGTTGTATTTTCCGGCCGACGGTCGACTGAAAAAGCCAGCTTCAGAAGACGTTGCAGACCGGACGGCAGACCACTGCCGGAAAACGGCAGTTGGCGCCGGCGGGCCGTTTTTTGCAGGCGATATAATACGGCAACAAGCGAAGAATCCCATTTTTGCAGATTGGCAGCAGAAACTTCTATTGCGGTTACAGTTTGTTTTTCCGCTGTTTCACAAAGATTTTGCACTGCTTCGTCATCAATATGTTCCAGATAATTTCCGGCCAATTCCAACCGCAATACACCACCGTCGATTTCATATTTCAGCTTTGTTTTCATATACTGCCTTTTTGTTGCATTTATGTCAATGTAGGCGTTTTTTGACGTATCGTCAAGCCAAGGTTGGCGATTTTTATTTTGCAGACAGTAAAAAAAATCTCCTTTCGGTTTTGCACCGAAAGGAGATTTTTTTAACGTCACTCAATATGCCGGAGCCATTTCTCTGGCCAGACAAAAAATGGCAGCGCGCAAGACAACCAGTTTGCCAACTACAAAGCATTCCACTTTGTTACCGGTCGATATGCCTTCACAAGCCTGCAGTAACGCATTAAGTTCCATTTTCACCCGCCGGTAGCTCACCGTTTCCAGCCGGTTCAGACAAGCGACAAGGCTTTGAGCGGCCTCGCGGATACTGCATCCTTCTTCCCAGGAGGCAACCGTGTCGAGCGCCGAATTTTGTTCTTCTTTGTTCATAACCACGTAAAGCACAAAATCTTCGGCCAGTCTTTGCAACACTTCCAATTCTTCGACGGAAAGCCGATGCATGTCTTCCCCGTCAACGGGAGCAGGCATCGGCACCAGAAGTTCGCGAACATAGACCAGCCTCAAAATCACCACCACGACAATCGCCGCAATGATACTTGCAATAATGACAAACACGTCCATAAACTATGTTTTTAATGTTAATAATATAATTTTTTTACATTGTATATTTTTATGTCCGTTTTGTCAATACAACAAAATTCTTATAATTTAAGCTTTTGCAGCCGTCGGATGATATCCATATCTGCCGGAGGAAACTCATATGCCGACATTTCCGCAGGGCTGACCCAGACTGCCCGTTGATGAACGTTTAACTTGGGTTCCTGCCCGTCGGGAATATGCACGCGAAACACGTTTATCTTAAACTCGCCGTTCGGGTAGGCATAGGTCGTGTCCAGCACAAAATCGCCCACTTCGGCGTCAACGTCCAGTTCTTCTTTCAGTTCACGCTTCAGGCATTGGGGCAGAGTTTCCCCCTCTTCCCGCTTGCCGCCCGGAAATTCCCACAAATTGGCCAGCGGCTTTCCTTCCGGCCGTTGGGCGATAAAGACTTTGCCGTTGCGCACAATCAGCGCGGCGCTTACTTCTTTCATGTTCAGGCCTCCAGTTTGGCCAGAGCCGCTTTAACTCTGGCAATGGTTTCTTCTTTGCCGAGGACGGCGGCAATTTCGGTAGCGCCGCCGGCGGTGGTTTCCTTACCGCTCAGGGCAATGCGCAGCGGATAAAGCAGCTGCCCGTTTTTCAGACCGTTTGCCGCCGCCAGTTCTTTAAGAGAAGCAAAAAGACTGTCGTTGTCCCAGTCTGCAATCCCCAGCAGCATATCGGCCGCAAGTTTCAAGACCCGGACGGCCACCGAAGCGTCGGTTTTCATCTTTTTGTTGTCGTAAAGCGCAAGCTCGTAGTCGGGCATCTGTTCCAGAAAATCCGTTTCCCGCGCAATGTCGGCAAAAGTTTCCACCCGCGGCTGCAAAACTTTGCTCAGCATCTCGAGATTAAGGCTGCGGGTAAGACATTTTCCGTACCACGGCAGCGCCTGCCGATGAAATTCTTCCGGCGTCAGGGCGCGAATGTAGCAGCCGTTCATCCAGGTCAGTTTAACAATGTCAAAAATCGCCGGCGACCGGTTCAGACGTTCAATCGTAAAGGCTTTTTCCAATTCCTCCAGCGAAAAAATTTCGCGCTCGTCGCCCGGGTTCCAGCCGAGCAAAGCAATATAATTCAAAACCGCGGCCGGCAAATAGCCCTTGGCCACCAAATCCTGAAAAGAGGCATCGCCGTTGCGCTTTGAAAGTTTGTGCTGGGCGTCTTTCATCACCTGCGGCACATGCACATAAACCGGCGGCGTCCAGCCAAAAGCCTCGTAAATCAGATTATATTTCGGCGTGGAAGAAATATATTCGTTGCCGCGCACCACGTGAGTAATGGCCATCAGATGATCATCGACGACATTGGCAAAGTTATAGGTCGGAAAACCGTCCGTTTTGAGCAAAACGCCCTCGTCCAAATCGTCATAATCGATTTCGATATCGCCGTAGACTTCGTCATGAAAACGGGACTTGCCCTGTTTGTTAATCGTCTGCCGGACGGTGTAGGGTTCACCCGCGGCAATCCGCGCCCGTGCTTCCTCCAGACTCAGCTTTTTGCAGGGATCCTGAAATTTGGAAGGGACGGCGTTTTCCTCCTCTTCGTCGGCATTTTCTTCTCTGGCCGCACAAAAACAGTAATGCGCCCCGCCCAGTTCGACCAGCTTATGAGCATATTCGGCATAAATCGCCTTGCGCTCGGACTGCACGTAAGGTCCGTAGGCGCCGCCGATATCCGGTCCTTCGTCCCAGTTCATGCCGACGGTCTTTAAGGTTGAATAAATAATGTCCGTAGCGCCTTCGACATAGCGCTTCTGATCGGTGTCTTCAATCCGCAGCAAAAACGCGCCGCCCGTCGAGCGGGCAATCAGATATTCGTAAAGCGCGGTGCGCAGGTTGCCGATGTGCATGTAGCCGGTGGGCGACGGGGCAAATCTGGTTCTTGCTTTCATTTTTTTCCTCTTAACTTCATTAAAACATTGGTTGATGAATCTTTTTTTGAACAATAGCGCAATTTGATTTTTTCTCAAGCCTTTTTATGCTCGCTTTTTGCTCCGGGCACCGGCGGCAAATCTGTCATTCAACCAGTCAAGCATAATCCGATGATTGGCGTCGTCAAAAAACAAAAGATTATGGTCGACGCCGTCAACCGGACGAAACTCCTTGTCTTTTGCGGGCGAAAGATTATACAAATCCTGTCCGTGGGCGGGCAAAATCAGTTTGTCCTCCCGTCCGTGCACAATAAGCAACGGCCCCTGATATTCGGCAATAAAACGGTAAGACGGCAGTTCGTTTTTGAGCACCCAAACCGCAAACGGCACCGGTTTGTCGGCCACTTCCCGCCTCAGTGAATAAAACGGCGCGGCCAGCATCACCGCCGCCGGCTGCCGGAATTTTGCCAGCGCCGAAGCCGGCGCCGTCCCCATCGAATAGCCGAAAACGACAATTTTTTCATGCCCCAGCCGGTTGTGCAGATAGTCAAACGCGGTTACGGCGTCGGCATACATCGTATCTTCTTCAAGCTCGCCGCCGCTGGTGGCAAACCCGCGGTATTCCGGCATAAAAACCGAAAATCCGGCCTCAACGTAGGCCTGCAGATGCGGCGCAAAAAGAGCTATCTGTCCCGCGTTGCCGTGGAAAAAGAGAATAGCCGGTCTGTCCGGCCTGCCTTTGGCATACCACGCCATTTGCAAATGCCCGTCCGCGGTTACCAGCGGATGCTCGGCAAAATCCGGCGTGCCCGCCGCCGACGGCCCGACATAAAACCTGTCGGGATAAAAAATAAGCTTGTCCTGCACGGCATAAAGACAGACCAAATATATCCCCGCCGCTGCCGCAACGCCTCCCAGCCAAAATAAAATTTTTCTTGCCATTTTTTATCCTTAAAAAAAACTTGACTTATCTCTGCTTAGATGGCGTAAATTATAAGCAGGAATAATTGCGGATAAGTTAAAATGACAAACAAAAATCTCTACCTGAGCCGGGCACAGCTGGTTGCGGAACTTGGCCGCTGCCTCAACTGCAAAACCCAACCCTGCATGAACGCCTGCCCCGTCAACTGCAACCCGCGCGAATTTATCGCCAGAGCAAAGGAAGGCGATTTTGCCGGCGCGGTGGAAGCCATTACCCGCTACAACCCGATGGGACAAACCTGCGGACTGATTTGTCCGGACAAATTCTGCATGCGCGCCTGCACCCGCACGGCCATCGATTTTCCGATTAACATTCCCCGGGTACAGGCCACCATTTTGGAAAAATACCGTACGGCGGAAAATGCCGCACACCCGAAACTGCCCGCCAACGGCAAAAAGATTGCCGTCATCGGCGCCGGCCCGGCCGGTATTGCCGCCACTTCCGAACTGTCCAAACTGGGGTACCTGGTTACCCTGTTCGAGGGTTTTGAAAAAATCGGCGGCGCCCTGAATCTCATTCCCGACAGCCGGCTGCCCTTTGCCGTCATCGAAAAAGACTGGCAATTCGTCAACGACCCGGAAACCATCGAACTGCGCTTAAACGCGCCGGTTGACAACCCCGAACGGCTCCTTGCCGAAGGTTTTGCCGGCGTTATCGTCGCCACCGGCGAACCCGACGGCATCGACCTCGGGGTGGAAGGCGAAGAATATGCCGTTTCCTATCTTGATTATCTCCGTCGGCCGGAACAATATAAAACAAACGGCAACGTCGCCGTGATCGGCGGCGGCGCGGTGGCAACCGACTGCGCACTGACGGCCGTGGCCAATGGCGCCGAAAACGTCGAAATGTTTATCCGTCGGCGCGTGGGAGACATGCGGGTTACCGCGGAAGAAAGAAAATCACTGCTTGATGCCGGCGTAGACCTCACCTCCATGACCAAAATCAAAAAAATCGGCATGGACGGCGCGCTTATCACTCTTTATACCTGCAAAAACCGTCTCAACCGAGGACGGCCGGAAGAAATTCCCGACACCACGATCGCCCGTCCCGGGTTCAGTCTGGTAGTGCGTGCCATCGGCAGCACCGCGCCGCGGCAGGCCGATTCCGAACTGATTATCTATGCCGGCGACTGCAAGCACGGCGGTTCGACCATCGTTGAAGCGCTGGCTTCCGGCCGCGAGGCCGCCGCCCGTCTGGATGCCGGTCTGACCAAAGAGCCCGCCGCCGAACAATCGCCCGAAAGCCAAAAGTCATGACGACCGCTCAGGAAAACATAAAAAATTTTTTACACGACCGACAGCCGCCGCTCAACGCTTACCTGCGCAAACTGCTGACAGGAGATGCTTCATGAAAATTTATCAGGTCGGCGGCGCCGTGCGTGACGGGCTGCGCGGACAAAAGCCAGAAGATTTTGACTATGTGGTTGTCGGCAGCACGCCCGAACAGATGCTTGCTCTCGGATTCCGAAGAGTCGGCAAAGATTTTCCGGTTTTCTTGCATCCTGATACCGGCGAGGAATACGCTCTTGCCCGCAAAGAAATAAAAACCGGCTGCGGTCACCGCGATTTTCGTTTTGTTTTCGGTCCGGAAGTTACCCTTGAAGAAGACCTGATAAGGCGCGACTTTACCTGTAATGCCATTGCCCGTGACCCCGAAACGGGCGAATATATAGACCCCTTTGACGGCCGCAAAGACATCGACAGGCATATTCTCCGCCATGTCAACGGCGAACATTTTCAGGAAGACCCGCTGCGCATCCTGCGGCTGTGCCGTTTTGCCGCGCAGCTCGATTTTTCGCCCGCGGAAGAAACGCTTGCTCTGGTGCGACGAATGACGGCGGCGGGCATGCTTGCCCACCTTACCCCCGAACGGGTATGGAAAGAATTGGAAAAGGCGCTTCGTTTTCCGGGTTTTCCGCGTTTTCTGGAAACCGCCCGCCAAACCGGCGCCCTGCAAGCCGTGCTGCCTGAGGTCGACCGCCTGTGGGCAACTCCCGAACGCACCGACCACCACCCGGAAAAAAACAGCGGCGCTCACACTCTTCTGGCTCTAAAACAGGCCGCGGACGCCTCTGCCCTCGTACGTTTCGGCATTTTGCTGCACGACATCGGCAAAACGATGACACCGGCGGAAATTCTGCCCTCGCACTACCTGCACGAACAAAACGGGCTGCCGCTCATTGACGGCATCTGCCGCCGCCTGAAAGTTCCCAACCGCTGGCACGCCTTTGCCAAAACCGTCTGCCGGCTGCATATGAAATTTTGCAAAATTCCGGAAATGAGACCGGGAACGCTGGTTGACTTTTGCGAAGACCTGATGCAATCGGGCGGCGACATCGACGACTATATCGCTGTCTGCCGCGCCGACATGCTCGGTCGCGCGGTTACCGTCGGCGACGAAGAAAAGAAACTCTTTAACCAAAATGCCGACACCTTGCATCGGGTGGCAAAAATCCTTGCGGACATTCGGGCAACCGACATGCCGCGGTTTGCGGAGCTGCCGAAAGACGGGCATTTCGGCGAGCTTTACCGCGAGTTTCGCATCCGTCGGGTGCAAACGCTGCTGTTTCCGAACACACATAAAAAAGACGGCCGATAAGCCGTCTTTTTCGTTGTCGCCGTTTTTGCCCCTCAGTTAAAAGTCCAGCTGAAACCGAACATAACCCGATAATCCGTTTCGGCGTCTTTCTGATGATCGGGGTTAAGACGCATGTCGGCCTGCAGCTTAAGGCTCATATCCTCGTTGAGCTGCCGGTCATGATAGAGCGAAAACCTGTATTCTCTGGCATCGGGCTTGAGGCTTGCCGAATAGCTTTCGCGATAAACGGCGTCGGAATAGTTGTCGCGCCCGACCGGCAAATTGAAACGCGCCTTGCCTTTATATATGCGCAGCGGCGAGGAAAACTGCAAACCGACGACATCCGTCCTGTTGTATTGCCAGTGCGCGTCAAGGGCAAAGCTGTCGCTCATCAGCCGTCCGGTCTGCATCAGGTCGGAAGCAAGACTGCCGGCATCCGTCCACCCCTGATACCAGGCGCCGCTCAGATAAAAGTTTTGCAGCGGCGACCAGGTCAGCACCAGGCCGGCATAATAGGTGCCGGAATCACCGACGTCAAAACCGCCGGTACCGTTCAACCCGAGCAAAGCGTTGTCCTCATAAAGCACGCCGCTGGCCGCGGTAAGCGTAAAGTTTTCCGTCGCCTTCCACGAAACTTCGGAATTAAGGCCATAAGCGCGGTCGTCAAATTCGCGGTCATTGTCGTCTTCGCTGCCGTCGTAAAGACCGTTTTCGCCGGTGGCAAAACCAAACGTTGCCCGCAATCCTTCGCCCAAAGCATAGCTGTTGTAGACGCCGTATGCCGAATTCATGGCCATGAACGGATTGGCCAGCGTTTTTTCAAAATAACGGTCGTGGTTGTAAAGCGTGTTTTCGGTATAGTAAAAACCGGTAACCTGACCGTTGCCGCCGTCAAAGCGGACTTCCATCGTCCCCAGCCCGGTCGGCGAAGTCGACAGAGCCGCCGGCGCAAAGGAAAAACTCAGCCCGTTGCCGGCGTCAACCGTACGTTTGGCCTGATAGCGCGAAAAGGCATATAAATCGTTCTTAAAATTGCGCTCGCCGCTGTGGGTTGTTCGGATAAGAGACGCCATCGGCATGGCATAGGGGCGCTTATATTTGTCAAACACCGTCAGCTTGGCGGGCATTTTGGCCAACATCGCGCTCTTAAACACCGCCGGCACGCTCATACTGGTTGCCCGAACGGGAACAAAGCTGCCGTCCACGCTGCCGGAGGTGGCAATTTCCAGTTCTCCCTGCGGCTCGGCTGCCGCGCCAAGATTTACCAACCCGTGGCCGTAAACTTCATCCACTCCCGGATCGCCGAGATCGGTTGCCGTTTCAAACAAAAGGTGCACCACTTCCTGCGGCGTCATATGGGGATAGGCGGCCAGCAGAAAAGCCACACTGCCGGTAACCACCGGAGCGGCCATTGACGTGCCGTCCAATTCGCCGTAATAATATTCGCCTTCAGACCCCTCGCCGGGAATCGGCGACCAAATGCCTACCCCGGGAGCGGCCAAACAATAACCCTGTGCCGCACCGCAGCGATTGGAAAAATCGGCAATTTCATTGTTGCCGTCCACCGCCACCACGGTAATAAACAGGCCGTCGAGCCCTTCTTTGTATTCTTCCAGCAACGGCAAACCGTTTATCACCCCTGGCTGCTCATATTTTTCGTTGCCGGCGGACATCACAAAAACGACGTTATTTTCTATCTGATAATCGACAATATCCAGATAATCGTCCAAAACTCCGGAAAATATAGAGGCCAAGAACGGCGCCGTGGAAGCATTCAGCGTATCATTGGCTTCTATGCCGAAACTGAAATTAATCACCTGCGCACCCAAATCTATCAGATCACGCACCGGAGCGTCCACCGGCGACATCAAATCATACCGGGCGGCAATGATGGCCGCGTTTTCAAAAGCCACGCCGTGCATGTTGTCGTTGTCTTTGTTGGCGGCAATAATACCCGCCACGTGCGTGCCGTGGATTTCGTCCGAATCCGGATAATAATTGGTTTCGCTGTCTTTAACCGCATCCCAGTCATAACCTTCGTCATAACCGTTTGCCCATTCGTTATAATCATCCTCCGTTCCGTCACCGACGGTTATGCTGTAAGATATGCCGCTGCTCAGATTCAGAACGGCTTTTTTGCTGTCGGCATCCCAGCGCCAGCAGTTGGTGCTGTCGCCGTTCCGGCAGGGGCCGTAGTCATAGTTGACACCGACTATGTCTTTTCCCTCAAAAGCGGGGTGAGCACCGTAAACGCCGGTATCGATCACGCCGACGGCGACATAATCCAGCGAGGAAACAAGAGTGCCCTGCGTATTGTTGTACGAATAGTAGCGGGCATAGGCGGCCGAGGCGTTTATCTGCGGCAAAAAGTTGCCGCCGGCATATTCTTCGGTTTCAAAATCGGCAGCCGACATCGGCGTAATCACGTCTTCCGGATTTTCTTCGGACGGATTTTCGATAACGGGATCATCATCGGAACCGCCACCGCCGCCGCTTGAGGCCGCCGCCAATATTCCGCCCGTCAGCACGGCCGCGCCGAGATAGGTGGTCGGCCCTATATTCCACGCCAACAGCTTAGAATCGACGGGACGCTTGGCAACCTCCAGTCTTTTTACGCAAGCGTGAGAAATATTTGCTCCCAGTTGACGCAGCAGACCGTAAGCTGCTTCGTCTTTGCGCAGCATGGCTATACATAAGGCCGTATTGCCCTCGGCATCAACGGCATCCAGCGAGTAACCGTTTCTCTTCAGACGTTCCAAAGCCAAGCGATTGCTGTAGTGGGCATGATTATAAACGGAAAGCGCCAGATTTTCATGGGCTGTTGCGGCATAGACGCTCTGGGTTGTGCATAAAACGGCTGCCAAAACATACAACCATCCTTTTCTCACCATAAAATTTCTCCTACCTTATCCGGTTTTTCATCGAAAATACGCAGTCTTGCCTCGGCAAACAAAATTTTTGCGACAGCCTGACTCGCTTCTTTTTAACACGCAAAGGTTTAAATTATGGTTTACAATATTATATCCAAAGATAAATTTATAAACGGAAATTTGACAAATTAATTGACAAATTAGAAAAAAAGATTATAGTTATAACTAAACTTTGAAGAATCCGTATTTATCCGGCAACGATTTAAACATTGAAAGAGAAAAACATGAAAAAGCTATTTGCATTCTCCCTTATATTCCTTTTATGCGCCTGTGTGGAAGGATCCATCTACAAACAATATGATCAGGATTGCGACGACCATCTCTATGCCCCCAAAAACTGCTCGGTCAAAAAAGAAACGCGCAAAGCCCCCGTTGACGAAAAAGTTTACGTGCGCGAAAAACGGGTTGAACAACGTCCGCTGTCCCGCAGCCGCATCCGCATGGTTGCCCAGGATCCGTATGTGGCCGTTCGTCATCCGGCGCCGCATCCCGCGCCCCATCCGGCTCCGGTTCCCGTAACCGTGGTGAAAGTTGAGGCTCCCGCCCCCGTGCCGGCGCCCGTTGTCGTACCGGCTGCCACCGCCACCATTGTCAGCGGCGATGCCTGCAACGGCTGCGAGCCGATTGTGCGCCAAACCCGCGAACCGGTGGAAGTCATTTATAAAAAGACCACCTACACCACTGTTTTTGAACCCAAAACGACCTCAACTGTCACTTATGAAAAAGAGCCGGTCATCAATCAGCAGGTTGTCAGCCACACCGAGGTTGTGCCGGCAACGGAGGTCAAGACGGTCGTAACCCGCCCGGCGGTCAAAAAAGTTAAAACCGTGGTTACCCGTCCGGCAGTCAAAAAGGTAAAAACCGTGGTTGCCACCAGACCGGTTGTCAAAAAAGTGTCTTATATGATCGAAAACACCGAAACAACCGCGCCGAGTGAACTCCTGATTGAAGACATCAAATAAAATCCGTTCACAACGCAAACGCCGCCCCTCAAAAAGGCAGCGTTTTTTTTGCCTGTCGTCAATAAATTTCCCGCAAACGACAGGGTTTGGGCGCAATCTTTCGTTTTTATTCCGCAAAAGCCGCGTCCGTTGTCGGATGCGGCTTTTGTCCCGATGCCGAAAATATGTTTATTTTAACTTGTCATATTCCTCATCGCTCACTTCTTCCAGCCATTCGTTGGAGGCTCCTTCGGCCGGAACGGCCACGGCAATATGCGTAAACCAGCTGTCTTTGGCCGCGCCGTGCCAATGTTTGACTTCCGGCGGAATGTTGACCACATCGCCCGGATGCAGTTCCTGTGCCGGTTTGCCCCATTCCTGATACCAGCCGCGGCCGGCAACGACCAGTAAAATCTGCCCGCCTTTGTGGTGGATATGCCAGTTGTTGCGGCATTTCGGCTCGAAAGTAACGTTGGAAATGCCGACGCCGTCCCGGGTCAACGGCTGCAAATAGCTGGTGCCGATAAAATATTTGGCATAAGCCGTATTTTCGCCGCCTTTGCCGAACAAAACGTCGTCAACGCCCGTTTGGTCGGCAATAGCCAGAATTTCCGCCACCTGCGCTTCGCTCAGACCGTTGTGCCGACCGATTTTTATGTGACTTTCCAGCTGGCTTTGCGTATTTTCCATTGAGGCCAGCATGGCAATGGTGGCCAGTTCTCTTGTTTGCCAGTCCACATTGTCACGGGCAAAAATATCTCCGAACAAATGGGCTTTCAAAAATTCGTCTATGGCCGGCGCAAATTCATACAGTTTGCCGGAAACCGGCGCCCCGATCAGCCTGGTTTGGTTGGCCGCACCATATTCCAGAGCGCTTCCGGTCGGTTTTGCGCCGGGCAGAGCGCCGGCATCGTCTTTGCTGCCGCGCGCCTCCGTTACCTGCATCAGCGTGGTCAAGGCATTCAAACTGCGCGGAAAACCGCAGTAAGCATATACCTGTACCAGAATTTCCTTAAATTCGTTAACGGTTACGCCGTTGTCAAGCCCTTTAATCAAAGCCCGTTTCAATCCGTCCTGATTGCCGCGGGCGGCATAAGACGCCGCTTCGGCAATGGCTTGCTGTTTTATGTTCAAGGCTTCGGTAGCCATGGTATTTTCTCCCCAAAACAGTGATATTCCCAAAACAATTATTGTCAGAATTTTTTTCATTTGCTTTTTCCCGTATATTGGCGGCGGCAACCGACAAAAATACAATCGCCGCCGGATTGAAAATTTTGCCGTTTTATTCGTTATCCGTATCTACCAGCTCATAATCGCGCGAGCCAAGGCCGATTTCTTCGGCATAAGGCAGGATATGGCGGCCGTTCTGGCGTTCTACCCGGGCGATAAAATGGTCGCGACCGGGGTCTTTGGACGTCCAGATTTTATCGATACAGGCCTGATCGACGGCCACCGGATCGGTTGATGCCAAAATGCCGATGTCGGCCATGCACGGATCTTCCGGATGCGAATCACAATCGCAGTCTACCGATAAATTGTTCATGACGTCGATATAAAGGATATTGCCTTTCATATAATCCGCCACGGCTTTTGCAGCTTCCGCCATGGATTCCAAAAAGGCGTTTTGCTCGGGCAGATTGCTCCACAGTTCTTCGGGCTTGCGGGTAACGCCGGCGGTGTGGATATAAGCCTTGCCGGCGCTGGAGGCAATGCCGATGGACTGGTTTTTGATAACGCCGCCGAAGCCGCCCATGGCGTGTCCCTTAAAATGCGCCAGATTCAAAACGGAATCATAATTTTGCAGGTGACTGCCGACTATGTCGACCGGCAGATGTTTGCCGTTTGCGGGGATTTCCATCTCTCCTTCGCTGTCCAGCAGATCCACTTCGGCAATTTTATCAAAACCATGTTCTTTTATCGCCTGCAAATGTGCGGCCAGAGTGTTGCGGCGGCCGTCATAGGCGGTGTTGCATTCAATGATGTTGGCGTTGAGGCTGCTGACCAGTTTGCCGATAAGTTCGGGTTTCAGGTAGTTGTGCCCGCCGGGTTCGCCGGTCGAAATTTTGACGCCGATGCGTCCGGAAAGCTTTTTGTCGAGCCGGTTGCAGATTTTCACCAGACTGTCCGGCGTGATTTCTCTGGTAAAATAAACGATGGGTTTGCTCATGATTATTCCTCCTTTTGATGAAATACACTCTAATGTTTAGAGTATACTCCAAGTCAAGAGCTTTTTTAGCCCGTTTTATCCCCCCCTTTATACAATTTTGCAAATTTGCCCAAACCGCAAATTCTTTACCAAAACAAAAAACGGAGGATTGTTTCCTCCGTTTTTTGTTTGATAAGGCAACAAAACTGCCGTTGCGCCTCAGCGCAGTTTGCCTTTCAGCTGCGGACGACCGAGCTTTTTGGCGCGTTTGCTGATTTTGCGGCGGAGGATATTCTCCTCGTCAAACGTTTCGCCGATAATGGCAAACATCATCGGCACAAACAACGTGGCGACAAAGGTGGAAAGTATCATGCCGCCGATCATGCCGGTGCCGATGGCGTGGCGGCTGCCCGCCCCCGCACCGCTGGAAACGGCCAACGGCAACACGCCGAAAGTAAACGCCAGCGAGGTCATCACAATCGGACGGAAGCGCAGCTTGGCCGCTTCAACCGCCGCTTCGGCATAAGTCAGCCCTTTTTGCACCTGCATCACTGCAAATTCCACAATCAAAATGGCGTTTTTGGCTGCCAAACCGATAAGCGTGACCAATCCGACCTGAAAATAAATATCATTTTCAATACCGCGCATGTAAACGGCCAGCAAAGCCCCGAGCACGGCAAACGGCACCGACAGAATGACCACGAAAGGCAAAGACCATTTTTCGTATTGCGCCGCCAAAATCAGGAAAATCATAATCAGACCGAAAATAAACGCCTGCGTGGCCGCGCCGCCCGCCAGTTTTTCCTGATAGGCGGAGCCGACCCACGAAAGCGTGTAGTCGCTGCCCAAAACATCGGCCGCAACCTCTTCCATGGCGGCAATGGCCTGACCGGAAGAATAACCTTCCGCCGGGTCGCCCAAAACCTTGGCCGCCGGGAAAATGTTAAACCGGTTGACCAGTTCCGGCCCGGTCACGCGTTCCACTTTCAACAACGTGGACAAAGGCACCAGCTCGCCGCTGTTGGACTTTACGTAAACATAGCGCAAATCGTCCGGCGTGCGGCGGAAACGGCTTTCCGATTGCAAAATCACTCGGAAATTGCGTCCCTTATAGGTGAAGTCGTTAACATAAAGGCTGCCGAAAGTGGCCTGCATCACCGAATAAATGGCGTTAATCGGCACATTGAGAATACGCGCTTTTTCGCGGTCAAGATCAAGCCTGTACTGCGGTGTGCTCACCGAAAAAGTGGTGCGCACGTTTTGCAGTTCCGGCCGTTTGTTGGCCGCCGTCGTAAATTCGTTGACCTTGTCCATCAGCTCGGCCGAACTGTGCCCGCCGCGGTTTTGGATAAAACCCTCAAAACCGCCGGAAGTGCTCAGACCGATAATCGGCGGCATGGAAAAGGCATAACCGATGCCTTCCGGCTGGCTCATGCCGTAGCCGGTAAACACCTGCGACAGGGCTTCCGCCGACTGCGCGGGAGTTTGCCGCTCCGCCCAGTCTTTCAAAATAATGAAACTGATGCCCGAATAGGTGTTCTGACTGGCGGAAAGCATGTTAAAACCGTTAACCGTCAACACATCCGTCACATTCGGGTTCTCGTCCAGGAGTTTTACCACCGAATTGCTGAAATTGGTGGTGCGTTTAAGCGACGAGGCTTCCGGCATGCTGTAGGCCATCAGCAGATTGCCCTGGTCTTCGTTCGGCACCAAACCGCCCGGCACCACCTTAAACAACAGGGCGATAAAAACCAGCACGGACACAAACAGCAGCGCCGCCGTTTTCCGGTGGGCAAGGAAAAAGCGCACCCCGGACAGATAAGCGCCGGTCACCCAGTCAAAAAAGTTGTCAAACCATTTGAAAAAGCCTTTTGGTTCCTCGCGTTTGCGGTTCGGTTTGATAATCAGCGCGCACAGAGCCGGCGTTAAAGTCAGCGCGACGAAAGCGGAAATGAGCACCGACACGGCAATGGTTACCGAAAACTGCTTGTACATCACTCCGGTCATGCCGCCCAAAAAGGCAATCGGCAAAAACACCGACGACAAAACCAGCGCCACCGCCACCACCGGCCCGGAAACCTCAACCATCGCCTGCACGGCGGCTTCCCGCGGCGAAAGTTTCTTTTCGTCCATCAGCCGCTCCACGTTTTCAAGCACGATGATGGCGTCGTCCACCACAATACCGATGGCCAAAATCAGCCCGAACAGCGTCAGCAGATTAATCGAAAACCCGAGCAGATACATGCCGGCAAAGGCGCCGACGATCGACACAGGCACCGCAAGCACCGGAATAAGGGTTGCCCGCATATTCTGCAAAAACAGATAAACAACGACAATAACCAGCAGCACGGCTTCAAAAAACGTATGGATAACTTCCTCAATCGACACATTAACAAACAGCGTCGTATCGTAAGGAATGGCGTAGCTGATGCCTTCGGGAAAATCTTCTGCCAGTTCGGCCAGTTTGGCTTTGACCAGATTGGCCGTTTCCAGCGCGTTGGCGCCCGGCTGCAGATAAACGGCAAAAGCCACCGCCTTGTCGCCGTTATAATAGGCGTTGACGCTGTAGTCTTCGGCTCCGAGTTCAATCCGCGCCACGTCGCGCAGGCGGAGAATTCCGCCTTTGGCGTCGCTCTTCAGGATAATGTCGCCAAATTCCTTTTCATCGACCAGCCGCCCTTTGGTGTTGACCGAATAGGTGTAGGGCAAATATTCGTCCAGAGGCTCCTGCCCGAATTGACCGGCGGCAAACTGCGAATTTTGCTCCTGCACGGCGGCAATCACGTCTTCGGGCGTCATGTCGTAATCGGCCAGCTTGTCGGGCGACAGCATAATCCGCATCGAATAATCCTGCGAGGCAAACAAAGTCGCGCTGCCCACGCCTTTAATCCGGCGCACTTCGTCCAGCACATTGAGTAGCGCGTAGTTTGACACATAAATCGTGTCATAGCGCTCGCTGTCGGACTTCATCATCA
Source organism: uncultured Alphaproteobacteria bacterium (assembly GCA_944390915.1). Lineage (GTDB taxonomy): Bacteria > Pseudomonadota > Alphaproteobacteria > RF32 > CAG-239 > JAFUYI01. Next base: position 4,830 of record CALXRS010000008.1, on the reverse strand, counting down.
CCACCTGCAAAATGGAGTTTGACTTCTGTTCGACGGTAACCCCCTGTTTGGTCACCTCCGCCGGCAGCTTGGACATGGCCATCTGCACTTTGTTGTTGACGTCAATGGTTGCCTGGTCGGGATCGGTACCGATTTCAAACACCACGCCGATGGTCAGATACCCCTGGGAAGTGGCGCTTGAATACATGTAAATCATGTTCTTGACGCCGTTTATTTCCTGTTCTATCGGCGCGGCGACCGTATCGGCCAGAACCTCCGCCGTAGCGCCGGGATAAACCGCGCTGATCTGAATTTCCGTCGGCACGATGTTCGGATATTGCTCCACCGGCAGCACTTTCATGGAAACCAGACCGGCCAGCACGAAAATAAGCGAAACGACGGTGGCAAAAATCGGCCGGTCGATAAAAAATTTAGAAAACATTATGGCTCTCCCGCTTAGTCTTCAACCGTTTCCGTTGCCGGTTCCGCCGCCCGCAGACGCGGCTCAACCGTCAGGCCGGGACGAATTTTCATCAGGTTGGTCACAACCACCCGGTCACCGGGTTCAAGCCCGCTGTCGACAATCCAACCGCCTTCTTTGGTCATCAGTCCGGTTTGGATATTGACGGCCTCAACCATGTTATTGTCGTTTACGACATAAAGATAGGTTCCGTTGGCGCCCTGCATAATCGCCTCCTGCGGCACGATCAGCGCGTTGACGCGGGTCAGTCCCTCAATGATAAGACGCAGAAACTGTCCCGGTTTCAGGCGTTTTTTGGGGTTTGGGAAAACCGCGCGCAGTTTGATGGTGCCCGTTCCCTCGTCAATCCCCGAATTTACAAAGTTGATTTTGCCTTCTTCGGGATAGAGCGTATCGTTGCTGAACTTAACTTTGGCATAAACTTCGTTTTTGTTTTGCGGGTTGCGGACAAAACCGTTTTCGACCATGTTGGCAAGCGAGAGCATTTCGCTTTCGGAAGCGGAAAAAATTACATAAATCGGGTCAAGCTGGGTAATGTTTGTCAGCAATCCGGTGGCGGAAATCAAACTGCCTTCCGATTGCGCTTCCATACCGGTTACGCCGCTGATGGGAGCGGTTACTTTGGTATAGTCATAGTTCAGCTGCGCCGTTTCCAGGTTCGATTCGGCCATCATCACCGCCGCCCGCTGGCTTTCAAGTTCGGCCTCGGCATCATCGCGCGATTTTTCGCTGACTACCCGCTGCTTAAACAGCTTTTCCACCCGCGACCATTCGGTTTCCGCCCGTTTGAGCTGCGCCTTGGCCTGCGCCAGACTGGCTTTGGCGTTGTTGAGTTTGGCCTTATATTCTTTCGGATCGATTTCAAACAAAACGTCGCCTTCTTTAACTTCGGCGCCTTCGATATAGTTCTTTTTCAGCAAAATGCCGCTGACCCGGGCGCGCACTTCCGTTTCCTTATATCCCTGCGCCCGCGCGGAAAATTCAAAACTGAGCGGCACGTCCCGCGGCTGCACTTCCAAAACGTCTACCGGCAAAAGCGTCTGCGCCGGCGCGGAAGACGCCGTTTTCTGTTCTTCCTTACAGGCGGACAGAGCCAGCAGAACTGCCAAACAGGCCGAAATTTTACTAATACGCATCATACCCCTCTCTTTGCGAAATTATTAACTTCAGGTTTTTCAAGGTAAACCGTTTTTCCCCGTTTGTCATCCGCTTTCTTCGTTTTTTTTCGACAACCGCGTTTTCCGTTGCAAAAGGGATGGAAAAAATTTGACTTTCAAAAGCGTTCCGGCCTATCATCAATCGACTGCCAAAGGAGGAAAAAATGCCCGAAATCAAATGCCCAAAATGCGGAGAAATATTTACGGTGGACGAAAGCGGCTATGCCGCCATTGCCGGCCAGGTGCGCAATGCGGAATTTCATAAGGAATTGCAGGAAAGACAGCTCCAGCTGAACAGAGAAAAGGAAACCGAGCTTGCCCTGCTGCAAACGCGGGCGGAAATGGAAAAGGAAACCGCCCTTGGCAAGCTGACCGCGGAAATTAATCAATTAAAAGCACAGCTTGCTGCTGCCGGCAAAGACAGCGAACTGGAAAAAGAACGCGCGCTTGCCGCCCTGCGACAGGAAAACGAACATCTGAAAGCAGAAATCAGAGCCGGCGAGCAAAAACAAAATCTGGCCGTTGCCAACGCCGTCAACGCGCAAAAAGACGCCTTAAACGAAAAAGAAAAACAAATTCTGCTGCTAAACAGCAAATTGCAGGAGGCGGAAAAAGACAGCCGCCTGCAGGCTCAGAGTCTGAAAGAAAATTTTGCCATAGAACTCAAAGCCAAAGATACGGAAATCGCCTTTTACAAAGACTTAAAAGCCCGCCTGTCGACCAAAATGATCGGCGAAACGCTGGAGCAGCATTGCGAAAACGAATTTAACAGGCTGCGCGCCACCGCTTTCCCGAACGCGTATTTTGAAAAAGACAACGACGCCCGCAGCGGCAGCAAGGGCGATTATATTTTTCGCGAACGCACCGAAGACGGGGTGGAGTTTGTTTCCGTCATGTTTGAAATGAAAAACGAAATGGAAACCACCGCGAGCAAACATAAAAACGAAGATTTTTTCAAGGAGCTCGACAAAGACCGTCGCGAAAAAGACTGCGAATACGCGGTTCTCGTTTCCCTGCTTGAAGCCGACAGCGAACTCTACAACACCGGCATTGTCGACGTTTCCTACAAATATCCGAAGATGTATGTCATTCGCCCGCAGTTTTTCATCCCCATCATCACCCTGCTGCGCAACGCCGCGCTCAATTCCGTGGCCTATCGCCGACAGCTGACGGAATATAAAAATCAAAATATCGACGTTTCCCGGTTTGAGGCGGAAATGAACGATTTTAAGAACAAATTCGGGCGCAACTATCAGCTGGCAAGCGACCACTTTCGCAAAGTCGTCGACGAAATCGACAAGACCATCAACCACCTGCAAAAGACCAAAGACGAACTGCAGGCAACGGCAAACAATCTGCGGCTGGCCAACGACAAGGCAAACGACCTGACCATCAAGCGCCTCACCCGCAACAACCCGACCATGGCGCAAAAATTTGCCGAACTGCGCCGGCCGGAGCAAAACGACGAATGACCTTTCCGGCCGGATATTTTGCTTTTGCCTCACAAACAGTCTTGACATTTGCAGCAAAAAGTATTTTGGTTACGGACGACACGACCGGCCTTTGCCGGACATGTCGCAATAATGTGGATTTAACCTGAATTGTCCCGCAACAGAGGACTAAACAAGGAGAATAAAACTATGCAAAAAACAGCAGAAGCGGTGTCGCTCGGACATCCGGACAAAACTTCCGATTACATTTCCAGCTATATTTTAGACCGGTTGATTGAACAGGACGCGGCGGTCAAATATGCCGTTGAAGTCATGATAAAAGACAACACCGTCGTGCTCGGCGGCGAGGTTTCCGGTCGGGTTTCGCTGACCGGCCTCAAACAATATGTTCTTGCCGCGCTGGCGGAAATCGGCTATGACGAACGCTACGCCGCAATTTGGCAAAACTGCGCCATAGACCCCGGAAAAATGGAAATCATCAACCTCATCGGCCAACAGTCGACGGAAATCGGCCGGGGGGTCGAACAAGACGGCTGGGGCGACCAGGGGATATTCATCGGTTATGCCTGCAGGGGCGAAGGGCTGATTAACCGCGAGCTCCGGCTGGCGCGCCGCCTCAACAACGCCTTGTACGAACAGGCAAAAAACAGCGACAACCTGGGGCTTGACATAAAAACGCAAATCACCTTAAACGACGGCCGGATAGAAACGGCCATTGCCGCCGTACCGATGCGCCGACAGGTTGATTTAACCGATTTTATTGTTGAAACTTTGGGCGAAAGACCGCGGCAGATTATCGTCAACGGCACCGGTTGTTATACCTGCCACTCCGCCATTGCCGACTGCGGCATAACCGGCCGCAAACTGGCCTGCGACTTTTATTCCGGCGCCTGCCCCATCGGCGGCGGCAGCCCATGGACCAAAGACGCCAGCAAGGCCGACCTGACGCTGAATCTCTACGCCCGCAAACTGGCGACGGAATATCTGGCAGACAACGACGAATGTTTTGTTTATCTTTCCTCCTGCATCGGCCGGGCGGAACTGCCGAGCGGCACGGTCAAAACGATCTTAAACGGCAAAACCGACTGCCGACCGTTGCACATCGACAAAAAACCTTCCGCCATCATAGCCGAACTGGGGCTTGACAAACCCGTCTTTGCCAAACTCTGCCGGCAAGGCATATCAGGCTTTGCGTTTTAGGTTATTTGCTCTCCGACAAACCGGCGTTACCGGAAGATTCCGATAAATCGGGCAGATAAAAACCGTTGAGTATGATCCGGTTTACGCCGCCCGCCGGAGAGCCGCCCTTTTCTCCTCCCTCTTTCCCCACACACTGCCCTTTTCTCCTCTCCCTTTCCCTGCACGCCGCCCCTTTTTTCTCCTCTCCCTTGAGGGGAGAGGGGGACGCGCAAGCAGGGTGAGAGCGAAAGAAAGCCCCCGAGCGGGGGCTTTTCTCGTGTTTGGCGTTTATCGTCGTTTATCAGAACGCGTAGTTGAGGCCGAGGCCGAAGGTGGTGGCGTCGTAGTCCGAACCGAACGTATAGTTTGCCCAACCATAAGCCGAAAGATTCGTCGTGAAGCCATAACGCCCGCCGATTTCAATTCGTCCCAAAGTCGCGTCGTCCAGGGCTTTCACATCGCCCAGACCGGTGATGTTCACATCCTCACCGTCGACAATCGTCTGTACCACACTCGGTTTGACATAGACATTGGCAAAGCTCTCATCCGTCATAAATGTCTTGGCAAGTTTTACGCCCGCTTC
>CALXRS010000007.1 GCA_944390915.1 uncultured Alphaproteobacteria bacterium | reverse complement strand
TTATCGGCCGCGAACACGAAATCCGCCGCACCATTCAGGTGTTGTCGCGGCGTACCAAAAACAACCCGGTGCTGATCGGCGAGCCGGGGGTGGGCAAAACCGCCATCGTCGAAGGTCTGGCCATGCGGATCGTCAACAACGACGTGCCGGAAAGCCTGCGCGGCAAGCGTCTGCTGGCGCTCGACATGGGGGCGCTGATTGCCGGCGCGAAATTCCGCGGCGAGTTTGAGGAACGTCTGAAAGCCGTGTTGAAAGACGTGGAAGCGGCAAACGGCGGCATCATTCTGTTTATTGACGAGATGCACACCATTGTCGGCGCCGGCGCGTCGGAAGGTTCGATGGACGCTTCCAATCTCCTGAAACCGGCGCTTGCCCGCGGTGAGCTGCATTGTCTGGGGGCAACCACCCTTGCCGAATATAAAAAATATGTGGAAAAAGACGCCGCTCTTGCCCGTCGTTTCCAACCGGTGTTTGTCGGCGAACCGACGGTTGAGGAAACAATATCCATTTTGCGCGGCATTAAGGAAAAATTTGAGCTGCACCACGGGGTGCGTATTTCCGACTCTGCGCTGATTGCCGCGGCCACGCTTTCCAACCGCTATATTACCGACCGCTTTTTGCCCGACAAGGCCATCGACCTGATGGACGAGGCGGCCAGCGCACTCAGAATGGCCATCGATTCAAAGCCGGAAGAGCTGGACAACCTCGACCGCAAAATCATGCAGCTGAAAATTGAACGCGAGGCGCTGAAAAAAGAGCATGACGAACAGTCGAAAAAACGTTTGGAAGAAATTGAAAAGGAAACCGCCGATCTTGAGGAAACCGCCCGCGCTCTGAACGAAAAATGGAAGGCCGAAAAACAAAGTCTGGCCGATCTGACGGAAGTGAAAGACAAGCTCGACAAGGCACGGATAGAGGTTGCCATCGCCCAGCGCAACGGACAGTTTGAAAAAGCCGGCGAGCTGCAATACGGCGTTATCCCGGGGTTGGAAAAACAGATGCGCGAGCTCGAAAATCTGGCCAAAGAGAAAAAAGGGCGCACCATTCAGGTGGTGACCGACGAATCGATTGCCGAGGTTGTGTCCAAATGGACGGGGATTCCGGTTGATAAAATGCTTGCCGGCGAAAAAGAAAAACTTTTGCATATGGAAGATTATCTCGGTCGCCGCGTGGTCGGACAAAAAGAAGCCATCCGCGCCGTGGCCAACGCCGTTCGCCGTTCGCGCGCGGGCATCGGCGACCATCGCCAGCCGATAGGGTCGTTTTTGTTCTTGGGCCCGACAGGCGTGGGCAAAACCGAACTGAGCAAGGCGCTGGCCGAATTTCTGTTTAACGACGAAACGGCCATGCTGCGGATTGATATGTCCGAATATATGGAAAAACATGCGGTGGCGCGGCTTATTGGCTCGCCTCCGGGGTATGTCGGCTATGAGGAGGGCGGCATTCTGACCGAATCCGTTCGTCGCCGTCCGTATCAGGTGGTTTTGTTTGACGAGGTGGAAAAAGCGCATCCGGATATTTTCAATGTTTTGCTGCAGGTGCTGGACGACGGACGTCTGACCGACGGCAAAGGCCGCACGGTCGACTTTAAGAACACGATTATCATCATGACGTCCAACCTCGGTTCGGATATTCTGGCGCGCGCCGACGAACAAAGCGACCCGAAGGCCGTGACCGCGGCGGTGATGGAAGTCGTCAAGTCCTCTTTCCGTCCCGAGTTTATCAACCGGATTGACGAGATAAGCATTTTCCACCGTCTGAACAGGGAAAATATTAAGCAAATCGCCAAAATCCAGCTGCACAACATCGAGGAGCGGTTGAGCGAGCGCAACATCAAACTGCATGTCAGCGATGAGGCGGCAAAATGGATTGCCGACAACGGGTATGACGAAATTTATGGCGCCCGCCCGTTAAAACGCTTGCTTAAAAACCAAATTGAGAATAAACTGGCGTTAGCGATATTGGATGGCAGAATCGGCGAAAACGACACTGCCGATATCGTGGTTCGCAACAATGAATTAGAGATAGAAAAATCGTGATAGATACAAGTTTGTTGAGGATAGCGGTGGAAATTGCCGGAACGGCCGACGTGCGGACAGCGCCCGATGCCGCGGTGGTATATTCGATAAGCTACCAGCCGACCAAGGCCAACAAGGAGGCGGCCGAGGCCTATATGGCAAAGCATCCGGAAGCCATGACCATCGACTGCACTTTGTGCGGTCGGAAGCTGGCGGATTTAGGGTTGGCCGCGGACGCGGAGAACGAGGGCGACCGCGAAAAAATCGCCGACATCTGGCGGCTGGCGTCCCGTCGTTTTATCGAAAGCGCGGCGGGGAACATAACCGCCTTTATCGACAACGCCGATCCGCGCAGCGTGTTCAGGAGCGAGGAACTGCCGGATATTTTGAAAAACCCGAAAATCACCACGATTAACGGGGTGGATAAATATTTGTTTGCGTCCCGTTTTGAGGAATTTCGCGCTGCCGAAGCCGGCCGAGGCGGCGGCGCGTTTGCCAAAGCGGCGGCCAGTCCCGCCTGAAAACGATGTTTGCGCAAATATAAAAACGGTTTGGTTCAAACGGGCTTTTACAGCCCGTTTTTGCCGTAAATCTGATATTGATAATGGATGTTTTGCAGAATATTGAGAAATTCCTCATCCTCGAACAGGCTGCGGCAATCTTTGGGAAAGGGCGTTTCCAGCAGTTTTTTTACCGGCAGTTTTTTTACCTTTTTGGGCAAAAACCGACGGCAAAAAGCATAGGCCGCGGCTTGGGCGGCAAGGTCGTTTTCCGTATTGTAGCCGATTTCGGCAAGCATTTTGACAGCGTCCGTTTCCGCCGAAAAGCGGCTGCCGTACCAGATGCCGATGTTGTCGGCCGCCAGTTCGCGCCACGGAAAACACATCCCCGGATCGGGCTTGCGCTCCGGCGCAATGTCCGAATGGCCGACAATCATGGTCGGGGCAATCCGGTGGCGGCGGATGATGTCTTTACACAACTCTGTCAGAGAGGCAATTTGTCTGCGGTTGAAACGGCTTTGCCCGAGCGACCGGTGACAGACTTCAATGCCGACAGAGCAGGAATTGATGTCCGTTTCGCCACGCCAGAAGCTGACGCCGGCATGCCAGGCGCGCTTGTCTTCGCTCACACATTGATAGACGCTGCCGTCATGGTCCACCACATAGTGGCTGCTGAGCTCAAGCGCTTCCAGCTGGCGGATGCCGTCCGTCGCATTGTGCGCCATGGCATGAATGACAAGCATGCTTATCGGCAGTTTGCGTTCGTTGAAAAAAGGCAGCGGATGAAGCGTAATCATGGTCGGCCTCTACAATTTTATGGTTGACAACTCCACCGGAAAATCGGCCGGTTCCGTTACCAGCCCCTGCCGACAAGCGCGGCGGTAGCTGAAATAAAGCTCTTCTTCGGCAAAAGTGTTGATGCCGGAAAAAGAAACGTTTTCGATGCCGGCGAGATTAAGACGGCGGCGCATGTAGCCTTCCAAATCAAACAGCCAGCCGTCGGCGGCAAAAGGCGTAAAAAATTCGGCATTGGCTTCGTCTTGCGCAAGAAACAGCGAAAGCATATCCCGACGAACTTCAAAAGACTGTTTTTGCAGACAGGGGCCTGCGGCGGCGGCAATATCTTCCCGCCGCGCGCCTTTTTTTATCATCAGAGCGATGGTGTTTTCCACCACACCGGCAAGCGCGCCGCGCCAGCCTGCGTGCGCCGCGCCGACAACGCCGTGCCTGTCGTCGGCAAGCAACACGGGCATGCAGTCGGCTGTGGTGATGCCGAGAATAATGTCCGGTTTGTCGGTAACCACGCCGTCGGCGTCAATTTCGTAGCGGGAAGGGCGGTCGACATAAACGCTTGTTGCGGTATGCGCCTGCCGCGGGCGCATAACGGACGCTCCCGTCAAACCGTAAAATTTGCCGACAAGTTCCAGATTGCGCTCAATGTTTTCGGGCTTGTCCTTGCTGCGGTAATTGAAGTTGAAAGAATCGTACTTGTCCGTCGAAGCGCCGCCGCAACGGCCGAAAAAGGCATGACGCGCGGGTGGCAGGTTGGGCGCAAGATAAAAATTGACGGTTCCCAGGGGCATTTTTTGTTCCTCTGTTTATTCCACCACTTCCGCAATAAGCGGCGGCAGCGCGGGTTTGTCGAACGAGGTGACAATGTTGCGCTGCAAAACGTCGGCGGCAAAATTGTAGTCTTCTTCCGATGCCGCATGGACAAAGGCCAGCGGCGTCTGTTCGTCCACATAGTCGCCTATCTGGCAAAAACCGGTGTAGCCGGTGGCATAGTCGAGTTTTTGTTCGGGCGTGGTGCGGCCGCCTTTCAAACCGATGATGCCAAGCCCGATGTTGCGGGTGTTCATGCTTTCGACATAGCCGGCGGCAAGCGGAAAGACGGGTTTGACAACGGCGGCAGAGGGCAGATATTTTTCCGGTCGGTCGGTAAAGTCCGCGGGACCGCCGAGCAGGGTGACCATCCGTGCGAAAATTTCCAGAGCTTTGCCGGAATCGAGATATTCCTTCAGCTTTGTCCGCGCCGTGCCGATGTCGGCAAAAATGTCGGCCGTAACCAGCAGTTTGGCCGCAAGGCTTATGGTCAGTTCGTGCACGCGGGGGTCGCGGGTTGCGCCTTTCAGATAATCGACGGCTTCTTTTACTTCCACCGCGTTGCCGGCGGCAGATCCCAGAACCTGATTCATGTCGGTCAGCAGGGCGGCGGTTTTGGTGCCGGCGCGGGCGGCCGTGTCGACGATGGAGCGCGCCAGTTTGCGGCCGTCGTCAATGTTTTCCATAAAAGCGCCGTTGCCGAATTTTAAGTCCATAATCAGATAATCGAGCCCGGCCGCAAGCTTTTTGGAAAGAATCGAAGCGGTAATCAGCGGAACGGATTCCACCGTGGCGCAAACGTCGCGGACGGCATAGATTTTTTTGTCGGCCGGCGCCAGCCTGGCGGTTTGGCCGATAATGGCGCAACCGGCTTCTTTCACCGTTTTGCGGAACAAAGCATTGTCGGGCTGCGTCTGATAACCCGGAATGGAATCGAGTTTGTCAAGCGTGCCGCCGGTATGCCCCAGGCCGCGGCCGGAAATCATCGGCACATAGACGCCGGCGGCGGCCAGCAGCGGAGCCAGCATCAGGCTGATTTTGTCGCCGACGCCGCCCGAGGAATGTTTGTCCACCACCGGCGCATCGAGTTCCGGCCAGGCGAGAACATCGCCCGAATCGCGCATGGCTTTGGTCAGCAGGGCGGTTTCTTCTGCGGACAGGCCGTTGATGAAAGCGGCCATCGTCAAAGCGGCAATCTGGCAGTCGGCAATTGTGCCGTCGGTTACGCCTTTTATAAAAAAGTCAATATCTTCCGCGGTCAGAGCGCGGCAATCGCGTTTTTTGCGAATAATTTCCTGCGGCAACATGATTATTCTCCTTCACCGGCAATTTTTAACAGATCGTCAAGCAGCGAGCTGGCGCCGAGGCGGAAATGATCGGCATCCGGCCAGTCTTTGCCAAGGATAACTTCGGATAATATCAGATATTTGCGTGCCTCCTCATAATCTCTGATTCCGCCGCTGGCCTTAAAACCGGCGTTTTTGCCGCTGTCGCGGATGGTTTCCAAAATGATGTTGGCGGCGCCGATGGTGGCGGAAACGGGGGTTTTGCCGGTAGAGGTTTTGATGAATCCGACATTATATTCCAGGCAAAAACGGGTGGCGGCGGCAATGGTCGAAACATGTTTCAGCTCGCCGGTTTCAAGAATAATCTTGACCGTGTGTTTGCTGCATTCGCGGCTGACGATTTCCATGAACCGGCGGCATTCGTCGAGGTTGCCGGCCAAAAAGTCGCGATAGGGGAAAACGGCGTCGATTTCGTCCGCCCCGTTGCCGAAAGCTTTTTTTATTTCTTCCTTCACCCTTTTTATGTCGCTGCTGCCGTCGGGAAAATTAACGACCGAAGCAATTTTGACCGGTGTTTTTTTCAAATGTTTTTTGGCCACGCTCGCCCATTGGGGATAGACGCATACGGCGGCCGTATGGCCGTACGGGGTGCAGGCTTTTGCGCACAGGCGGACAATGGTTTCTTCCGTGTCGTCGGGGTTCAGCGAAGTTAAATCAAGGCAGCCGATAAGCCGGCGTGCGGTGTAACAATCATCCATCGGGGTTCTCCTTTATAAAATTGATAATCAGCCGGGCGAGGTTGTCGCTCGCTTTTTTTGCGTTGGCAATGGTTTCTTCGTGCGACAGCGGCGTTTTTTGCATGCCGGTGCCGAAATTGGTGATGGCCGAAAGCCCGAGTACGTTAAGACCGGCATGGACGGCGGCAATGACTTCCGGCACCGTCGACATGCCGACGGCGTCCGCTCCGAGCAGGCGGAAGGCTTTGATTTCCGCCGCGGTTTCAAAATTCGGACCGAGAACCATCAGATACACGCCTTCTTTGAGCGCAATGCCGGCTTTGTCGGCGACGGCGAGCATCCGCCGGCGCAAATCGGCGTTATAGGCGTTGCTCATATCGGGAAAACGCGGGCCGACACGGTCGTCATTGGCGCCGACAAGCGGATTTTGTCCGCAAAAATTGATGTGGTCTTTTATCAGCATCAGGCTGCCGGGAGCAAAATCCGGATTGAGCGAACCGGCGGCGTTGGTGACGATAAGCCGACGGATGCCGATGTCTTTTAGGGCGTTGACGACTTCGGCAATGGTTTGCGGGCGGTGGCCTTCGTAAAGATGAAAACGCCCTTTCAGGCACAAAACTTCGCTTGCCCCCAGACGGCCGGCAATCATTTGTCCGGCGTGACCGGTAACGGTTGTCTGCGGAAAACCGTTGATGTCGGCATAGTTAACGACAAGCGGATCCTCAAGCGCGTCGGCGACGGCGCCGAGACCGGAACCGAGAATGACGGCGGTGGCTGGTTTTCGTTCGGCAAGCAGGCGACGGAGATCGTCAATGTCAATCATGGGAAAACTCCTTAAAAGCGCCGGGCAAAAGTTCGCCGACGGATAAAACTTTTTTAACGCCTTCGGTGTCGGCCAGCAAAACTTCCGTTTCCGGAAGCGAAAATTCCAAAATCCGCTGGCGACAGGCGCCGCAGGGGGAAATCAGCCGGTCGCCGCCGGCCACAATCAGTATCCGGCGGATTTTTTTGCCGCCGGCCGCCGTCATGGCCGCTATTGCGCCGGTTTCCGCGCAGGTGCCGCAGGGAAAAGAAACGTTTTCAACGTTGCAGCCGGCATGAAAATTGCCGTTTTCGTCTTCAATCGCCGCGCCGACCGCAAAATGAGAATAGGGAACATGGGCGTTGCCCCGCGCTTTGGCCGCAAAAGTGAAAAGTTGATGATAATTTTTCATGTTCGGGCTTGACCTTAAATATTTTATTCATCAATATAGAATATATTATGTCAGGAATATGGTTTTAGCAAAGATTATTTTTGCTTTGTGCATTTTGAACAAAGGACGCGTCTATGTGGAAAAAAATTTTACTGCTGGTTATCTTGTTGGTTCTTGCGGCCGTCGGCGGGGTAACGGTTTATCTCAACAATATCGACTGGAACCGGCATAAGGATGAAATATCCCGGCAGTTTTCGCAGGCAACGGGCAAAGAAGTGGTCTTTGAAGGCCCCGTGCGCTTCAGCCTGTTTCCGTCGCCTTATCTGGAAGCTGCGGATATCAGCGTTTATAACCGGAAAGAAAAAGGCGAGAAGGTTTTGCTGGCCAAAATTCCGCGGCTTGTTTCCACCTTGTCCGTCCGTTCGCTTATCGGCGGCCATTTTGACGTTGAACGAATGAACATTATGGAGCCCGAAATTTTCGTGGAGGCACTTCCCGAAGGCGGGCTAAACTGGCATTCGGCCGGCGGAAATCAACAGGATTTTCAAATCGACAATGTCCGTATATCCTTGGCCAGCGTGACCGTGGAAAAGGCAAAAATGCACTTTATCAGCTCGGTTCATAACATCAATTCCGTATTAGACGACATGAACGCGGAAATTATTGCCGAAAGCCTGTTCGGCCCCTACCGCATTGAGGGAAGTTATGTCAAAAACGGAAATCCCGGCGGTTTTGCCATCTCGCTAGGGCAGTTTTCCGACAGCTTTGCCACCTCGGTCAACGCCGTTATCAGTCATCCGCAGTCGGAAAGCTATATCCGTTTTGACGGAACGGTGTTGTTGAATAACGACGCCGTCAACGGCAATCTGATTTTCGAATCGCAAAATCCCGTCAACTTTTTTAACACCAATTTCCAAAATATAAAAATTTCCGAAGACTATGAGCATCCTTTGGCTTTGTCGATGGAATTGAAAACCGATAAAAGTCAGGTGAGCTTCGGCAACATTGTGGTTAAATACGGCGGTTCGGCCGGCGCCGGCAACATTCTTATCCCGCGGCAGGAGGAAAAAATCGGCGAAGAAAATGCGGAGCGCCGGCGGGTTGACGCGGTGTTTAACATGACGGATTTGGAGCTTGATCCAGTCATCAGGCTGGTTAAAGATTTTGTTGCCCGCCACGACCGCAAGGAAAACTATTATCCCGAATATGATTTTGACGTCATTGCCGACCTTAAGGCTTTGAAGGCAACTTATAACGGACAGGTTATCCGCGATTTTGACTTAAGCGTCGATTTTATGGACAATGTGCTGAAAATTCAGAACCTGAGCGCGACCATGCCGGGCGAGGCCGCCGCCAAACTGACCGGCGAAGTGTTCGCGGTTGAGAAAAAAATGACCTATAATTTCAATTTGACGTCAAGCATGAGCGACTTTGCAAAATTTTCCCAGTGGCTGAAGCTCGACGTTCGGCCGACGGCTCAGGGAGTGTATAAAAAAGCCAGCTTTTCGGCCACGATCGAAGGTAATACGGAAACAATAAAAATCGCTCCGTTTGATCTGATTATGGACAAGAGCGTGATTAACGGAAAATTGGGAATTGTCCGCGGCGACAATGTTCGCTGGTTCCTGATTGCCAACGGCGACAGCGTTAATTTTGACAATTATGTGGCGCCGCTTCCGGCCGATGCCGCCGGTCGCGACTGGCGCGGCAGACTGTTGTACCGTTTCGGCCGGCTGGCGTTTATGAAAAATTTGGATTTGCAGTATCGTATCTCTCTTAATATGGGAATTTATGAAAAGATTCCTTTCGAAAATCTGGAAATGGAAGCCGTCGTTAAAAACGGCGTTATGAAAATTCAGGATTTTTCCGTCGGCAGCGTAGCTACCGGAGATTTTTCGCTGAAAGGAGAATTGAGCGGTTTCGGGCAAACGCCGCAGGCAAAAAATATGCAGTATCAGGCGGAAATAAGGGATGTTCCGTCCTTTGTCGAAAAATTCGGCATAAACATTGCCGACGTTAATTTCCGCGAGCTGAATCGCTTTTCCGCTTCCGGTGTTGTGACCGGCGGACTTGATCGTTTCGCAACCAAGAGCGTTTTGCGGTTGGGCAATATAGACGCCGCCTTTCACGGTGAAGCGGCATATGACAATGATACCTATTCCCTGAGCGGCAAAACGGAGATAAAAACGCCGGATTTTGTGCGGATGCTGAACAATTTTGCCGTCGATTATTCGCCGGATTATCCGCTCGGGCTGTTCCGTTTGTCGGCCGATTTGCGCACCAACGGCAAACTGACGATGCTGAATAATCTTAATGCCAACATCGGGGTTAATAATTTTCAGGGAAATCTGATATATCAACTGAAAAATGACCGCCGGCAGGTAAAAAGCAATTTGAAAGTCAACCGTTTTGAACTGGAAAAATTCTTTTACAACATCAGCGGCGGCGATGGCAAAAACAATAATAATTTCCGCAATTCGGCGGAAAACGCGACCTTCCTTATCCGTCCGCGTTTAAGCCAGCTGCAGATAAATTATGACTGGCTGAAAAATTGGGATGCCAACATTACCTTTGCGGCGGACACCCTTTCGCTTAACAATCGGGCTTTGGAGCAGGCTTCCGGTAAGGTGCAGCTGAACAACGGCATATTAAAAATTTCCGAATTTTCAGGGTCGACGGGCAAAGGAAGCATAACGGGCGAGGCAACGCTTGCCACTCAGGGAGCCCGGTTGAACGGCAAGCTTAATCTTAAAGGAATCAACGTTTCCAAAGACGACTGGAGCGGCAATGTCTACGGGCTTATCCGCGGTACGCTTGCGGCAGACGTTGTCTTTGACACTTCGGCCGTGTCGATCGAAAGTCTGTTGAACGACATCTCGGGAACGATTAAATTCAATATTGACAATCCGATTGTTAAAGGATGGGATTTCGGCCGCATCGAAAAAGATCTGGAAACCCGAGAAGTGGCCGACGGTTTTGTCGTGCTGGTGCGGGACGCCTTGGGACAGGGAGAAACGATTTTTGATTCGCTCAGCGGGGAAATACGCTTAAACAAAGGCTCTTATGTTTTTGCCGAAACGGCGTTGGTCAACAGCGATATGACGATTAACGCAGAGGCGCAGGGAGATTTCAAAAACTGGACCACCAACGCCCTGTTGCAGGTTGTTTTCAACGAAGGACGGGTTCCGGGGTTTGATTTTTCGTACGAAGGATCGCTCAATACGCCGATACTCAACGTTGATGTTTCCGACGTAACGAGCATATACGACGCTCATTGGGCCAAGGTCGAAGCCGATGCGCAGGCCGCCGAACAACAGCGGGTTGAAAAATACCGCAGGCTGATGCGCCAGCAACAGGATAAGGCGCGAGCCACGGAAACCGTGCTGGAGGAAAAAATTGCGCCTGATTACGAAGTGTTCCGAAAGCTGGCGCGGGACGAAGGTCTGCGCGAAAGCTATCGGCAGTTGGGCGAAAAAATGGATAAGGTTCGCGCCGTTTTGCGAGAGATCTTCGTTAAGGAAAATATGGTGAATGCCGACGATGCCGTCATTGCGCGGTTGGCCGAACAAAATAAGGAGGCGGAAGAAAATACCGCGCTTATCAACGAGGAACTGCACTATTTGCATCTGAAAGATGTGCGGTTGAGAATCGACGGCAGTTACAAAAGCGTAACCGACAACTACGCCCGCGCCAAAAAAATACCCATTGGCTACATAGATCAGCTCGGCGCGTTGGAAAGAAGACTTGCGGCAATCAATACCGATTTTTATCCGCGGCAGGACAAGAAAGTTATTTCCTGGCAGAAGAAGGCGGAGGAAGGTCTGGCGAAAATCGACGAGATAAACGGCGATATCTCCAAAGACAACGTTACCGCACAAAGCCTGAAAGACGCCGATCGGCTGGAAATTTATGCTCAGAAGTTTGAACGAGCCGGACAGGAAACCAGAAAAATATTGTCGACCATGGAAAAAGCGGTGGACGAAATGCTGGCTTATACGGAGCAAAGAGTTGTGGCCGAAGAAGAAGCCTATAAAAAATGGCAACAGGAACAAGAAATCCGCCGTAAAATGGAAGAAAACAAAGGGCAGTTGACGGCCGGCGGCAAAACGGTGACGGTCGGGCGCGATCTGGACGACATAGAGCGGTCGGAAGCCGCCGTTAAAGATCAAAAAATCCGAGTGCTCGACTTTTCGGAGTCGGGCGATGCCGGAAGCGGCAATGCCCGCAGGCGATCCGACAATTCCCGCGACGGCGGAATAATTGTGAAACAGTAACAGATAGAGCTTGTGGAAAAGGTTTTTTGTGTTATATTAATCTCATTAACATTACAATTGTTATTTGGAGAGATTAATGCATAGAAAACCAGAGGTTTGTATTTTGCCGGTGGCCGGGTTGTCCACACGCAACCTGCCGGCCACCAAAGTTTTGCACAAGGGATTTTTAACGCTGAACAATCTGCCGATTATTCAATATGCGGTCGACGCCTGCGCGGAAATCGGCATTAAGGACGTGGTCTTTATCTATAGCGACCAGTCCTGCAAGCACCTTTTTGAAAAGTATTTTTCGCCGAATCCGTGGTTGGAAAATCATCTGCAGGAAAAAGGAAAACTTGACCTGCTGGCGGCGGTGAAAAAAATAATTCCCGAAGGGATGAACTTTCATTTTGCCGAGCAAAGCGAGCCCAAAGGCAACGGTCATGCCGTGCTGATGGCCAAAGACATTGTCGGCAAGCGCGATTTTGTGGTGATGTGGCCGGATGACGTGTATATCAGCCTCCACGGCGGCAAGGGAATCCTCCGCCAGCTGCTCGACGTTTATGAAGAAGAAGGCGGCATGGTGGAAAATATTATGGAGTTTCCGCGCGAGCAGATGGTGCGCTACGGCGCACTGATAGGCGCCGTTCGCGACGGACGGATTGTCCGCGCCAAAGGCAAAATCGAAAAACCGCCTTTGGACAAAGTTCCTTCCAACTACGCCAGCATGGGACCGTATATTTTGCCCAACGAAATTATGGACATTTTGCCGGAAGTTAAGAAGGGCACCAATGGCGAAATCAATTTGGCCGATGCCGCGGGTTTGGCGGCCGAACGCGGTATGAAACTGACCGGCGTGTTGTGCGATGCCATGCGTTTTGACTGCGGCACCAACGCCGATCTGGCTAAAGCCAACCTTAAACTGTCGCTGATGGAAAATCCGGAGCTTCGCGCTTATTGCAAAGAGCTGCTTGATACCATGATGGTTTAGTTTGCGGAAATTTTTCGCTTAAAATCCGAAAAAAAAGCCTTCGCCGTTCGACGAAGGCTTTTGGTTTTGCAAAATAAAAAAAGTTTTCGCGCCGCGGGCGATGATTAAAAAAATTTGCGGGAAGAAAAAAATGTGTTATAATGGCACCGACATCCGATTATGAACAAATTTTTGTGTAACCCTTAAAATTTTCGTATATGAACGAAGTTGACATTTTTCTTAAAACATTGCCGTTCTTTATCGTGTTTGTTGTTTGTGCAATTGCTTTCGAAGCGAGAGGCAACATGCGTATAAACAACGGTCTGATGGACAACAGGGAGTATCTGCGATTTCTGAAAATCCGTCAGGTTTATGTGTGGACACTCGCCGTGTTTCTTTTGTTCTGGCTGTGCCTTTTCCTGATATAGGCGCTGTCCGATATTGTTTTTTCCCCGAAAGCTTTTTCGGGGATTTTTTGTTTTGCGAAAAGAAAGGGGTGAAAAAAAAGGCTTGAAAAAACAAAAATAAAGTTGTATTAGCTGAAACCAGTCGTCTGCGGCACCCCTGGAGGCCGGGCGACTTGTTATCAATATTAATATTTAAGGATTTTTGAAATGGCTGATATTACATTTAACGCTGAAAAGCGCGAGAAAGCAGGTAAGGGGGCAGCTCGGGCATGTCGTCGCGAAGGCCGCGTTCCCGCCGTTATCTATGGCGGCAAACAGGAGCCGGTGATGATTAGTCTGCACCCGGTTGAACTGGAGAAGGCTCTGGATATGGTCGGTTTTTACGACGCCGATATCGAAATTGTCGTTGACGGCAAAAAATATAAGGTTGTCTGTCAGGACGTGCAGTTCCATCCGGTCAGCGACCGCCCGATTCATGTTGATTTCTTGAGAAAATAAGATTACGGGATGTTTGCTCCGGCGACGGTTTTGGAATGAGGCCGCGCCGGAGCGTTTTTTATGTTTACGGGAGAAAAAATGTTTTTGGTCGTCGGTTTGGGCAACCCCGGGGCGGAATATGTCGGAACCCGCCACAACACAGGTTTTGCCGCGGTGGACGCGGTTGCCGCAAAATATGCTTTTGCGCCTTTCAGGAGCAAGTTCGACGGGCTGATTGCCGAAGGCAAAATCGGCGGCGAAAAGGTATATCTCTTAAAACCGCAGACTTATATGAACCTTTCCGGCAATTCGGTGGTTAAGGCCGCGGCTTTTTATAAGATTCTGCCGGAAAACATCGTCGTTATTCATGATGACATGGATTTGCCGGCCGGTCGCCTGAAAGCCAAAACCGGCGGCGGCGCGGGCGGACACAACGGGTTGAAGTCGATTGACGCGGCCGTAACGCCCGGATATCATCGCATCCGCATCGGCGTCGGTCATCCGGCGGCGGGGGATACGGTAAATTATGTGCTAGGGCATTTTTCCAAAAGCGAGCAGGAACAGGTGGATGAGGCTATAGCTCTGGTAGCGGAAGAGGCGTTGCCGCTGCTGCTGACCGAGGGTATGCCGGCCTGCGCCAATTTGCTCGGCATGAAAACGGCAGCCAAAAAATGAGGTTGCCGCCGGCGGATTTATGGGCTAAAAAATTTGCGGGTAAGTTAAATTATCAGGGAGTTTTCAAAAGATGGGATTTAATTGCGGAATCGTCGGGTTGCCGAATGTCGGCAAATCGACCTTGTTCAACGCGCTGACGCAGACGATTGCGGCGCAGGCGGCCAATTTTCCGTTTTGCACGATAGAGCCGAATACCGGCCGGGTGGCAGTGCCCGATGAAAGACTCGACAAACTGGTGGAGATGGTGCACCCGAAAAACGTGGTGCCGTCGCAGTTGGAGTTTGTCGATATTGCCGGGCTGGTTAAAGGCGCGTCCAAAGGCGAGGGGCTGGGCAACCAGTTTTTGGCCAATATCCGCGAAGTGGACGCCGTTATCCATGTGCTGCGCTGTTTTGAAAATGACAACATTACCCATGTCGAAGGCTCGGTCGACCCCGTCCGCGATGCCGAAATCGTGGAAACGGAATTGATGCTGGCCGATCTCGAATCGCTGGAAAAACGCCTTGATCAGACGGTTAAAAAAGCGCGCGGCGGCGATAAGGAAGCTAAAACCAGACTGGCGGTCATGGAACCGGTAATGTCCGCGCTCAAAGCCGGCCGGCCGGCACGTTCGGCGGCGCCGGCGGAAAGCGACAGAGAGGCTTGCCGGGAATATCGTATGTTGCAGCTGCTGACGGCCAAACCGGTGCTCTACGTGTGCAACGTGGACGAAGAATCGGCCGCTTCCGGCAACGAATTTTCCCGCCGCGTGGAGGAAAAAGCCAAAACCGAAAACGCGCCGGCGGTGATTATCTCGGCGGAAATAGAATCGGAGGTCGCTCAGCTCGAATCGGCGGACGAAAAGAAGGAGTTTCTGGCTTCTCTCGGACTTGCGGAAACCGGACTGGCAAAAATTATCCGCGCGGGATATAAACTGCTCGGGCTCGAAACCTATTTTACCGCTGGGCCGAAAGAAGTACGCGCCTGGACGTTTGTTAAGGGCTCCAAAGCGCCGCAGTGCGCGGGAATTATCCATTCCGACTTTGAACGCGGGTTCATTCGGGCGGAAACGATTGCTTATGATGATTTTGTGAAATACGGCGGTGAACAGGGGTGCAAAGAAGCGGGCAAAATGCGCTCCGAAGGCAAGGATTATGTCGTGCAGGACGGCGATTTGCTGAACTTTTTGTTTAACGTGTAACCCTTTGTCTGTTTATTTTTTATTACGGCAAAAGAGCGGAAACGGATTTGTTCCCGCTCTTTTATTTTGATCAAAGGTCTTACGGACGATAATTTTTCTGTAGCATTTTAAAAAAAAGATGTTAGAATTTACCATTATTTAAGAATTAATTGATTGGGGGAAATTACAGATGACTAAATTCAGTTCTTTGCTGTATGCCGGCGTTTCGGCGTTTACGCTGACTTGTCTGGCGGGGTCGGCAACGGCCGCCAACGTCGCAAGCGAAAGCGAACTTTCCGGAGCGTTGCAGACGGGAACCGATATTACGTTTATCGGCGATGTCTCGCTGACCGGCAATTTGCCGGAAGCGACGGCCGGAACTTTTACCATCAACGGCAATTCGCACAGTTTGTCGGGGCCGCTGGTGCTTAATCCGGATTCGGAAACGGAAGACCCGTCGGCCGGCGGGTTTGTTTTCGGCGCGGACGTAACGGCGAACATTGAAAACCTGAATGTCTCTAACCTGAAGCAGGCCGTCGTTAACAACGGAACCATCAACAGTATAAGCAATTCCGTGTTTGAGGGCAACGCCGCGATTACCAACGGCGAAACGGCTGCCGGCGGTGCCATCGGCAACCATGGTACCATCGGCGAAATTTCCAATTCCGAATTTCGCGGAAACTGGGCTTTGGGGCAGGACGGCAGCGCTTACGGCGGGGCAATCGCCAATATGACTACCAATGCGCTGAATCTGGTGAATACAAGCTTTTACGATAACTATGTCGAAGTAACCGGCGAAAGTGCCGTCGGTACGGAAGAAACCTCGCCCACGAGTTTTGCTTACGGCGGCGCCATCTATTCTAAAGGCGACGTCAATATTACCGCTCAGGGACAAGACGTTGTCTTTTCCGGCAACAAAGTTTATGCGCCGGACGGCGAAAGTGCCGAGGAAGGAGGAGATGCCGGCGGTGAAGATACCGGCAGCGAAGATACGTCGACAAGCAGTATGGTGGATAATGTTGCCATTGTTTTGGAAGGGAGTTCGCTGAATTTGACTACCGATGCCGACGGGCGGATTATATTTGACGATTCCATCGAGTCGGTCGGCGAAACATACGGCAATCTGAGTGTTCGCGGCGAAGGCGAAGTTATTTTCAACAGCACGGTTTCGGGAATAGAAAATTTTATTTTCGATAATTCGACCATCACGCTCGGCAATGTGGAAGCGGCGCTGAACGTAGGCAATTTTCAGGCCAGCGGTTCGCCGATATTGAATGTGACGGTTGATCCCGATACTTTGTCGGCCGGTCAGATACGCGTCGACTCGGATGTGATCGGCACCACGCGGGTGGTCGTCCACGCCACTTCCGAAAAGGTGCTTGACGCCAACCAGTCGATATTGTTCGTCGAGGCGGCAAACGACGATAAGGAAACAGCCGGCGACTTTGTTGTTTACCGTGTGTTCGGCAGTCCGTATATGTGGTCTTCCACCTATCACGAATCCACATCAAGCGCAGACGGTACGGAAGATAATGCCGGCGGCGAAGGCGAAATCCTTGAGCCGACGTACGGCAGCAGCGGTTGGTATTTGTCGATGACCGGCGAGGCTAATCCCGACTATCGTCCGATGGCGCCGGAAATTGCCGCTTATATGGCTTTGCACAGTGCTGCCGTGGAACAGAATCGGGACATTGTGAGCAATGTTCGCCGTTCGGTAGCCAACAATAAGTTTATGCTTAAACGCTTTAATCTGCTTTATGAGGATGACTATAAAGGAAAAGCCGTTTCCAATCTGTGGGTTAATCCGGTTTACCGCTATGTGCAGGTAAATGCGCCGCAGGAATGGGAGGCCAGTATTGCCGGTTTTGATGCCGGGCTTGATTTGCAGTCGGATGCGTCCAACAAATTCGGTGTTTTTGCCGCTTACCGGTACGGTACTTACGACATCGGCAAAAAAGGCTATTTTACGGCCGATCTTGACAGCCAGATAGAAATATCGAGCACGCTGTTCGGTTTGTATTATCGTTACGATTATGATCGCTTTTGGAGCTTCGCTTCCGCCTATGTCGGCAACCAGCATGCGGAGATAGAGACGGACGACGGCATAAGAGCGGATGCGGACGGCACGCAGTATGGCGCCGGAGTAGAAATGGGTTATGCCTTTATCCCCGGATATAATTGGACATTGGAACCGAGTTTGGGAGTCTTTTATACCGGCATAGACTATGACGATATGGACGACAAATACGGCAAAACGGCCGATTATTCCATGTTGCATCAGATTGAAGGCGAGTTCGGCCTGAAGCTGGAAAAGACAATTGATCACGAATACGGTTACAGCAAATTTTATATCAAACCGAGCGTGATACAGACGGTTAACTTCGGCAACGAAGTGAAAATTTCTACCCTCGGCGAGGCGGACACGCTTGACGACCAGACGCTCGGTCGGATAGAGCTGGGCGGCCGTTATGCTCTGGATGCCAAGATGAATATGTACGGCTATGTTAACTATACGACCGGCAGTGATTATGACGACATTGCCGCCGGCCTCGGGTTCAGTTACCGTTGGTATTGATCGGCAACGGAAGAGGCGAAAAAAAGAGGAGCGACCGCTCCTCTTTTTTGCATGTTAAAACTGCGAGGAAAATGTATGTTAATACCGCGAACAAGAAACGCCGAAACGGATAAAAACGAAGGGTGTTTTTGTTAATCGCAAAGGACTTTTTCGAAGGTAAAAGAGGAGTCCGCCAAAAGGATTTTGTTTTAGTAAAAAATTGAAAAAAAGATGATTTTTTGCTTGCAAAGTGACGGCGCTTGTGTTACAAAACGCTCACGCTAACCGGAGAAGGCGGCGGAATCTGCCCTCCGGTTGTCATATAAAATATTTTGCATCCCTTGTATTTCAAGGTTTTGCATAAGTTCAACCGGTAGGCGGCAGGTTTGGCATTTGGCGAATCGCGCCGTCTAGTTATAGGAAAAAAATTAAAATGATGGATACACAAAATATAAGAATCCGCCTGAAGGCTTTTGACCACCGTTTGCTTGACCAGTCGACCAAAGAGATTGTTCACACGGCCAAAAGAACCGGGGCAAACGTAAGAGGGCCGATCCCTCTGCCGACAAGAATCGAGAAGTTCACGGTCAACCGTTCGCCGCACGTCGACAAGAAATCGCGCGAACAGTTTGAAATCAGAACCCATAAGAGACTTCTTGACATCGTCGATCCGACGCCGCAAACCGTAGATGCTTTGATGAAGCTTGATCTCGCAGCCGGCGTTAACGTAGAAATCAAACTGTAATTGTTTTATAAAGAATAATTACCCGTAAAAAACAAGCAATGTTGGCTTTCATGAAACAGGGGAAGTCAACCTATTGAAAAGGAAAAACAAATAATGCGTACTGGATTAATCGCAAAAAAACTGGGAATGTCCCGCATTTTTGAGGCAAACGGGGTTCATGTTCCGGTGACCGTTCTTGCCGTTGACGGCCTGCAGGTTGTTGACGTCAGAACCATGGAGCGCGACGGTTATACGGCCGTGCAGCTCGGTACCGGCGCCGTTAAGGTCAAAAACGTGTCGAAAGCCTTGAAAGGGCATTTTGCCAAAGCGAAAGTAGAGCCGAAGAAAAAGCTTGGTGAGTTCAGAGTGTCTGAAGACTGCCTGCTTAATGTCGGCGACGAACTGTCGGTTGAACATTTTGTTCCCGGTCAGTATGTCGATGTCTGTGCCACTTCCATCGGTAAAGGTTTTGCCGGTGCCATGAAGCGTCACAATTTTGCCGGTCTGGAAGCCACTCACGGCGTGTCGATCTCACACCGTTCTCACGGCTCCACGGGGCAGAGACAGGATCCCGGCAAAGTGTTTAAGGGTAAGAAAATGGCCGGCCATATGGGCAACGAACGCGTTACCGTGCAAAACCTGAAGGTTGTTGCCGTTGACGCTGCCAAAGGGCTGATTATGGTTAAAGGCGGCGTGCCGGGTTGTGCCAACGCCTGGGTGCGTATCACCGATGCCGTTAAAAAATGCGGCAATGTGGAACTGCCTCTGCCCGCCGGTCTGAAAAAAGTTGATGAACCTGTTGCAGTTAAAGCTGAAGCAGCTGATAATGCATAAAGTTAAAGGATAGAAATGATGAAACAGGACATCTTAAATTTAGAAAATAAAAATGTCGGCACAATCGAATTGAACGACTCCATTTTCGGGTTGGAAGTTCGTGCGGATATTTTACAACGGGTTGTAAGATGGCAGCTCGCCAAAATGCAAGCCGGCACCCACAAGACGAAAGGGCGCTCCGAGGTTGCTCTGACTCCTGCCAAACCTTTCAAGCAGAAAGGCAGCGGTAATGCCCGTCAGGGTTCGCGCAAGGGCACCCAATTCAGAAAGGGTGGCGTCGTGTTTGGTCCGGTTGTTCGCGATCATGCACACGAACTGACCAAGAAGTTCAGAAAGCTTGGTCTGAAAACAGCTCTCTCGGCCAAGGCCAAAGAGGGCAGCCTCGTTATCGTTGATGAAGCCAAACTGTCCAGTCCGAAGACAAAAGAGCTGAAAGCAAAGCTTGAGCTCTGCGGTCTGAACAACTGCCTGTTCATCGACGGACAAGAGGTTGATATTAATTTTGCACTGGCGTCCCGCAACATTGTCGGCGTAGACGTTTTGCCCACAATCGGCGCCAATGTATATGACATCTTGAGAAAGGACAAACTGGTGCTGACTAAAGATGCCGTCACTTGCCTGGAGGAAAGATTGAAATGAGTAAAAACGAAAAAACCGTCAATGTGACAGCAGCAATGTACGACACGCTGGTGCGTCCGGTAATCACCGAAAAGTCGATGCTTTCGAGCGAAGCGGGCAAAATTGTTTTCCGCGTTCCTCTGGAAGCAAGCAAAGACGAGGTTAAAGCCGCCGTTGAATCCATTTTCAACGTTAAGGTTACCAAGGTGAATACAATTCGTCAGGCGGGCAAGGTTAAGAGATTCAGAAATAATCCGGGACGCCGTTCCGATTACAAAAAGGCTCTGGTTACCCTTGCCGAAGGTCAAAATATTGATGTTACAACAGGAATCTAAAAATGGTGTTAAAAACATATAAGCCCACGTCTCCGGGCATGCGTCAGCTGGTTATTGTTGACCGCTCGGAACTGTACAAGGGAGCTCCGGAAAAGTCGCTGACAATTGGTCTGACCAAGACCGGCGGCCGTGACAATTTCGGACATGTAACAAGTCGGAGAAAGGGCGGCGGACATAAACGCAAGCTCAGAATTATCGACTTCAGACGTAACAAATTTGATGTTGAGGCAACGGTTGAGAGAATCGAATACGATCCGAACCGCTCGGCTTTCATTGCGTTGATTTGCTATGAAGACGGCGAAAAATCGTACATTCTCGCTCCGCAGAGATTAAAAGCCGGCGACAAGGTCATTTCGGCAGCCAAGGCCGATATTAAGCCGGGCAACACCATGCCTCTGAAAAACATGCCGGTCGGCACGATTATCCACAACGTTGAACTGCGTGCGGGTAAGGGCGGTCAACTGGTTCGTTCGGCCGGTTGTTTCGCTCAGCTGGTCGGTAAGGATGCCGGTTATGCCCAGCTGAAACTCAGCTCCGGCGAGCTGCGTATGGTTCGTGAAGAATGTCTGGCAACCGTCGGTGCGGTTTCCAACCCCGACAACCAGAACAGATCGCTCGGCAAGGCCGGTCGTGCCCGTTGGCTCGGACTGCGTCCGGTTTCCCGCGGCGTGGCCATGAACCCTGTCGATCACCCGATGGGCGGCGGCGAAGGCCGTACCTCCGGCGGACGTCATCCGACGACTCCGTGGGGCAAACCGACCAAGGGCGGCAAGACTCGTTCCAACAAGAAGACGGATCGCTATATCATGAGATCCCGTCACGATAATAAGAAATAATCTAAGGAGATAAGCTAATGACACGTTCAGTATGGAAAGGACCGTTTGTTGATGGATATCTCTTGAAGAAAGCAGAGGCAGCCAGAGCTTCGGGCAGAAACGAAGTTATTAAAATCTGGTCGCGCAGATCCACCATGTTGCCGCAGTTTGTCGGCCTGACATTTGGTGTGCACAATGGTCATAAGTTTATCCCGGTTCTCGTTACCGAAGATATGGTCGGCCACAAGTTCGGCGAATTTGCTCCGACCCGTGTGTTCTACGGTCACGCTGCCGATAAGAAAGCTAAAAGGAGTTAGTGATGGGAAAGTCTAAAGATGTAAGAAGACTGCAGGCAAACCAGGCGCAAGCCGTTTGCAACTCGCTGCGCACAAGCCCCCGCAAGCTTAATCTGGTGGCCGAATCGATCCGCGGACTGGCTGTTGAAAAGGCTGTTGCCGAGCTGACTTTCTCCAAGAAGAGAATCGCCAAATCGGTGCTGAAAGTTTTGCAATCCGCTATTGCAAACGCCGAAAACAACCATCAGTTAAACATTGATAAGCTTTATGTAAGTGAAGCTTATTGCGGAAAAGGTTTGGTAATGAAACGCATGCACGCAAGAGGTCGCGGCAGAGGAGCAAGAGTTTTAAAACCCTTCTCCAATATTACTATCGTTGTAACCGAGCGTGGGGAGTAAGTTTATGGGACAGAAAGCAAATCCTACAAGTCTTCGTCTGGGAGTTAACCGTACCTGGGATTCCCGTTGGTATGCGGATGACAACTATGCCAAATACCTGCATGAAGACGTACAAATTAAAGAATTCTTGAAAAAGAAACTGGCTCAGGCCGGCATCAGCAGAATCGTTATCGAACGTCCTGCGAAAAAGGCCAGAGTTACCATCCACTCGGCAAGACCCGGTGTGGTTATCGGCAAAAAAGGTCAGGATATCGAAGCCTTGAGAAAAGAAATTCAGGCCATGACTTCTTCGGAAGTTCAGCTGAACATTCTTGAGGTGAGAAAACCCGAACTTGATGCCCAGCTGGTTGCGGAAAGCGTTGCTCAGCAGCTGGAACGGCGCGTTGCCTTCCGTCGTGCGATGAAGCGCGTGATGCAGTCGGCTCTGCGGCTCGGCGCCGAAGGAATCAAAGTTTGCTGTTCCGGTCGTTTGGGCGGGGCGGAAATCGCCAGAACCGAACACTACCGCGAAGGTCGTGTTCCTTTGCACACCCTGCGTGCCGATATTGATTACGCAACGGCAACGGCTCATACCACATACGGCGCCTGCGGCGTAAAAGTCTGGATCTATAAAGGCGAGATTATGGCTCACGATCCGATGGCCCAGGACAAAAAACTGGCCGAACAGAAGTAATGATGAGGTTAAAGTAAGATGTTAAGTCCTAAAAAAATGAAATTCCGCAAGCAGCACAAAGGTCGTATTCACGGCCTGACCAAAGGCGGCGCGGAACTGAGTTTCGGTACATATGGATTGAAAGCTCTGACCCCGGATCGTATTACGGCCCGCCAGATTGAAGCGGCCCGTCGCGCGATTACCCGTGAAATGAAAAGAGCCGGAAGAGTATGGATCCGAATTTTCCCTGATGTGCCGGTATCCGATAAACCTGCCGAAGTCCGTATGGGTAAAGGTAAAGGTTCCATCGAATATTGGTGCGCCAGAGTGCACCCCGGTCGGATTATGTTCGAAATCGACGGCGTGAGCGAAGAAACCGCCCGCACGGCTTTCGCCCTGGGCGCCGCCAAGCTGCCGATTAAAACAAAATTCGTCAAACGTCTGAATTCTGACCAAGGAGTAGCATAAAATGGCAAAAATAAAAGATCTTCGCAGCTTGACTGCTGACGAATTAGAGGCTAAATTGCTGGAGCTTAAAAAAGAGCAGTTTAATCTTCGCATTCAGCAGTCTACCGGTCAGTTGCAGAACACTGCAAATGTCCGCAAAGTCCGCCGCGATATTGCAAAAATCAACACGCTTTTAACCGAGCGTAAGAAGAATAGTTAGGAGAAAAAGCTATGCCTAAAAGAATTCTTCAGGGTGTTGTTGTCAGTGATAAACAGGATAAAACCGTGGTCGTTAAGGTTGAACGTCAGGTTATGCATCCGGTTTATAAAAAGTTCATCAAGAAAAGCAAAAAATATGCCGCTCATGATGAAAACAACCAGTTCAAAATTGGTGACGAAGTTAGAATCATCGAGGCCAAGCCTTATTCTAAAACCAAGACTTGGACAGTGTTAGTTGATAACGCCGAATAGAGAAGGAATAAAAAAATGATACAAATGCAAACCAACCTGGATGTTGCAGATAACTCGGGCGCACGTCAGGTGCAGTGCATAAAGGTTCTGGGCGGTTCCAAGAGAATGCACGCAACCGTCGGCGACGTCATTGTCGTGTCGATTAAAGATGCATTGCCGAAAGGGCGTGTCAAAAAAGGCGATGTCTGCAAAGCCGTCATCGTCCGCACCGCCAGCGACATCCGCCGCAAAGACGGTTCGGTTATCCGTTTCGACAGCAACGCTGCCGTTTTGATTAACAAAGACGGAGAACCGATCGGTACCCGTATTTTCGGGCCCGTAACCAGAGAATTGCGTGCAAAGAAATTTATGAAGATAATTTCACTCGCACCGGAGGTATTATAATGAACCTGAAATTGAAAATTAAAAAAGGCGACAAAGTTGTTGTTTTGTCCGGCGATGACAAAGGCAAAACCGGCGAAGTCGTAAAAGCCATGCCCAAAGAAGGCAAGGTCGTTGTCCAAGGTATCAATCTGGTCAAGAGACATACCAAACCGAGTCAGACATCGGCCGGCGGCATTATCACCAAAGAAGCACCGATTCACGTTTCCAACGTTGCTTTGGTCAATTCCGAAGGGAAAGCAACCAAGGTCGGCTACAAGGAAGAAAACGGCCGCAAGGTTCGTTTTGCCCGCAAATCCGGTGAAGTAATCGATAAATAAGGGATTATATTGATGACAAATTTTGAAAAATTGTATAATGAGGTCATTAAGAAATCTCTCGTGGACAAATTCGGTTACACCAACAGCCACGAGATTCCGAAGCTGACCAAAATTGTCCTGAACATGGGTGTCGGCGACGCCGTGACGGACAAGAAAAAACTGACCAACGCAGCCGAAGAAATGGGATTGATAGCCGGCCAGAAGGCGGTTATCACCAAAGCGCGCAAATCCATCGCGACCTTTAAGGTCAGAGAAGAAATGCCCATCGGTTGCAAGGTTACTCTGAGAAGAGAGAGAATGTACGAATTTCTGGAAAGACTGGTTAACATGGCTTTGCCGCGTATCCGGGACTTCCACGGCATTCAGGGCAAAAACTTTGACGGTCGTGGCAATTTTGCCTTCGGCATCAAAGAGCAGATCATTTTCCCTGAAATCAACTATGAAAAAGTTGACGCCGTCCGCGGAATGGACATTGTTATCTGCACTTCTGCCAAAACCGACGAAGAAGCCAAGGCTCTCCTCGTAGGGTTTAACTTACCGATTAAGAATTAAGCGGAGATTTTACCATGGCAAAAAAGAGTTCTATTTACAGAAACCTTAAAAGAATCCAGAAAGCCGAGAAGTTTGCCAACACCCGCAACAAACTGATTGCGGAAATCAAGGACAAGAACACTTCTCCGGAAGAAAGATTCAAAAAAGTTTTGAAATTGGCCGAACTGCCCCGCAATTCTTCGCGCGTGCGGATTAAAAACCGCTGCGAAAATACGGGTCGTTCCCGTGGTGTTTACCGCAAATTCAAGCTGTGCCGCAACGAATTGAGAAGAATGGCCAGCTTCGGTGAAATCCCCGGTTTAGTAAAATCCAGCTGGTAAGGAGGTTTTGAGAAATGTCTATGTCTGATCCTTTGGGCGATATGCTCACTCGTATTAGAAACGCGCAAAGCGCGAAGAAAAAGGAAGTCATCTCTCCTGCTTCCCGCCTGCGCGAAAATGTGTTGGAAGTTCTGAAAAAGGAAGGATATATCCTCGGCTACGAAAAGTATAACGTTCGTGCCGGCGTTGACGAACTTCGCATTCAGTTGAAGTACTTTGAAGGTGCTTCGGTTATTAATGAAATTTACCGCGTCTCCAAGCCCGGCCGCCGTGTGTATTCGAGCGTGAAGGACTTGCCGAGAGTGTACAACGGTCTGGGAATTTCGATTATTTCGACTCCGCAGGGCGTGATGAGCGACAACGAAGCCAGAAAGGCCAATGTCGGCGGTGAAATTCTGTGTCAGGTATTTTAATTAGGGAGGAATGGTATGTCTAGAGTTGGAAAATACCCGGTTATCATCCCTGAAGGCGTAACGGTTACCGTTGACGGCAACGTCGTCACCGCCAAAGGCAAAAACGGCGAGCTGACGTTTGCTTTTGACGACGGTATGGTCAGCGCCAAACTGGAAGAAAACAAAGTTGTGGTTGCTCCTTTGCATCAATCACAACAAGCCCGTGCTTTGTGGGGTACGACCCGTGCCCAGATTAATTCCATCGTCAAAGGCGTCAGCGAAGGTTTTACCAAGCAGCTGGAATTAATCGGCGTCGGTTATAAGGCAAGAATGGAAGGCACAAAAAAGCTGGTTTTGTCGCTCGGTTTTTCGCACGATATTATTTTTGATGCCCCGGAAGGCATTAAAATTACCTGTGTTTCGCCGACCCAGCTGACTGTCTTCGGTGCCGACAAACAGTTGGTCGGTCAGGTTGCCGACAAGATCCGTGAATACAGAAAACCCGAACCCTATAAGGGCAAGGGCGTGAGATACACGGGTGAATATGTCCGCCGCAAAGAAGGCAAGAAGAAATAAGGAATAGTTTAATGAATACGCCAAGAAAATTGTTTAAGAAAAGACAGGCTCGCGTAAGAACAGCTTTGAAAAACGCTGCCAACGGCAAGTTGAGACTTTCCGTTTTCCGCAGCGGTAAGCATATCTATGCGCAAATCATTGACGATGTTAAAGGCATAACCGTTGCTTCTGCCTCCACGCTGGATAAGGAAGTTCGGGAAAACCTGAAAAAAACGTCAACCGTCGAAGCAGCCGGTGTTATTGGTAAAACCGTTGCCGAAAGGGCGATGAAATCGGGTGTAAACGAAGTGGTTTTTGACCGCGGCGGTTACATTTTCCATGGCCGCGTAAAGGCTTTGGCCGACGCTGCCCGCGAAGCCGGTTTGAAATTTTAGGAGATTAGAGAAATGGCACAAGCTGTAGATCGTCGTAAAACAGAGAAAAAAGAAGAACTGGTTGAAAAACTGGTTCACATCAACCGCGTCGCCAAAACGGTTAAAGGCGGCCGCAACATGTCCTTTGCTGCGGTTGTCGTCGTCGGCGACCAGAAAGGCCGCGTCGGTTACGGTTCGGGCAAGGCTGCCGAAGTTCCGGAAGCCATTACCAAAGCCACCAACGAAGCCAGAAAAAATATGGTTCGCATTCCCCTGCGTGAAGGCAGAACCCTGCATCACGATGTTGCCGGTCATTTCGGCGCGGGCAAAGTGGTGCTGAGAACGGCTCCCGCCGGTACCGGCGTTATCGCCGGCGGCCCGATGCGCGCCGTGTTTGAAGTTCTCGGTGTGCAGGATGTGGTTGCCAAATCGCTCGGCTCCAACAACCCGTACAACATGATTAAAGCCACTTTTAATGCCCTGCAGTCGATTTGCTCGCCGCGGATGGTTGCTGCCAAAAGAGGCAAAAAAGTAGGCGATATTGTCAGCCGTCGGGAAACTTCCGGCGCTGCCAAAGCTGAAAAAGAGGAGGCTTAACCCATGGCTAACAAAACAATAAAAGTTAAGCAGGTAGCCAGCTCGATCGGGCGTCCGGAAAAACAGAAAGCCGTTTTGATCGGACTTGGCTTGAACAAGATGAACAAAGTGGTCGAACTGGAAGATACCCCGTCGATCCGCGGAATGATTAACAAAATTCCGCATCTTGTCAAAATTGTGGATTAATCAACCGGGGGCAGGGCAAGAACAACTGCCTCCGAGTTATCAAATCAGGTGAGAAAAATGAAACTGAATGAATTGAAAGACAATCGCGGGGCGACCAAAGACCGTATCAGAGTCGGACGCGGCATCGGCAGCGGCAAGGGCAAAACTTCCGGTCACGGACAGAAAGGCCAGAAAGCTCGCAGCGGCGTTGCCATCAACGGCTTTGAAGGCGGTCAGATGCCGATTTACCGTCGTTTGCCGAAACGCGGTTTTAAGAACCCGTTTGCCAAAACCTTTGCGGTGGTTAATCTGGATACCCTGCAAACGGCCATTGACGCCGGCAAACTGAAGGCAGACGCCGTTGATTTGGCAGCTCTGTCGGCAGCCGGAATTGTTACCAAAACTTACGACGGCGTGCGTTTGCTTGCCCGCGGTGCGGTAACGACGGCGGTTACGATTTCGGTTAACTCGGCTTCCAAAGCTGCTGTTGCCGCAATCGAAAAAGCCGGCGGCAAAGTCAATATTGTCGAAGCCTAGGGCTTTGTCAGAACAATAAAACCAAAACAAAAACACCGCTGTTTTCAGGCGGTGTTTTTGTATATAATCCGGGAAAACAATAAATGATTACCGAGGACAGATGGAACCATATTCTGGGCGTGGCAAGGCAGGCAGCGCGGTTGGCGGAAAAGTTTTTTTCGGCAGATGCAAACAAAAAACAGGAGATGTTTTTGCTGGGGATGCTGCACGATGTCGGTTATGAGTTTGCGGTAGAAAAACGGCAGCATGCGGCGCTTGGCGGCGAGCTTTTGAGACGGACGGGCTATGGCTGTTGGCGGGAGGTTTATGAACACGGCAATCCGGATGTCAGTGAGATGTCGGACGAGCTGTTTTTGCTGAACTGCGCCGATATGACCGTCGGTCCGAAGGGAGAGATGATGACTATGGAAGAACGTCTGCAGGAGGTCGGTGAGCGCTTTGGACGCGAATCCGATGCCTGCAAAAAAATGGCAAGAATGCGGGAGCGGCTGACGGAAGATGCGCGCTTCGGTTTGCTGTTCGATGAAGGGTTATAAAAGCAAAAATCAGCCGATCGAGACGAGAGCATAGTAGAAAATCGGCAGCAGGAGGTGAGGTTAGGGCTTTGCGGATCAAAATTTTTTTGCTGCCGTGAGAGAGGCGGTTGGGCAAAAGCGGCGCGTTTTTTGATAATATGCGTAAACTAAAGGAGGACGGAGCCGCATTGCATTTGTTTTGAAGCACGGACGGAGGATATCCTCCCGTCAGGGTATTGTTCCGGTATTGGGGCACATAAGTTTCCGTTGACTAATTACTGAATTTGTCTACCCCGAAAGCTGTGCAAATTTGGAAAGAGAGGCAATTTATCGGAAAATAAGAACCATGCTCTTCCTGTTCAAAGGTTGTGCCGTTCTGCCCAATGGGAAAACCGGCTATATCTGTCTGTCGATGCAGGCGTTTAATCACAGATGTTTCGGGCTGTGGTGGTTTTTAGATCACGCGGTTGTAAACTGGTGTTTGAATGCTTGTCGGCGTGGTGCGGTGTCTGGTGATGCCCTGATAAACTCAGGATTTCTGTGAGGAATATAATAAAGACCCCCGCGTTTTACGCGGGGGTCTGCAACAAGGAAGCTCCTTTATTTTTTCAATACGTCCACACCGGGCAGGACTTTTCCTTCCATCCATTCCAGGAAGGCGCCGCCGGCGGTTGAAATATAAGTGAATTTTCCGGCCACGCCGGCGTTTTCCAGCGCGGAAACGGTGTCGCCGCCGCCGGCCACGCTCATCAGTTTGCCCTCAGAAGTCAGCTCGGCCGCGTGCTCGGCAACTTTGTTGGTGGCGTTGTCAAACGGTTTCATTTCAAACACGCCGAGAGGACCGTTCCAAACCAGAGTTTTGCATTCGTCCAGCTTGGCGTTGATGGCGGCAATGGTTTTTTCGCCAACGTCGAGCAGGCTCCAGCCTTCGGCCGGAATATGTTCAAGGTCTACCGTCTTATGTTCGGCATGGGGTTTGAACTCTTTGGCAACAACCACGTCAAGCGGCAGGACGATTTCGCAGTTGTTGGCTTTGGCCGTAGCCATAATTTCCCGTGCGGTATCAAGCATATCCATCTGTACCAGCGAATTGGCTTCGTTGACGGTATCAATACCGTTTGCTTTCATAAAAGTATGCGCCATACCGCCGGAAATAACCAGTTTATCGACTTTTTTAACCAGATTGTTCAAGAGGTCGAGTTTGGTGGAAACTTTGGAGCCGCCGACAATGGCAATCAACGGGCGGACAGGGTTGGAAAGAGCGTTTTCCAGAGCCTTGACTTCTTCTTCCATCAGTCGTCCCATGGCTGCCGGTTTTTCTTTTGCTGCGGCAACCATTGAAGCGTGGGCGCGGTGGGCGGTGGAAAAAGCGTCGGAAACATAGACGTCAGCCGGTGCGACCAGCTGTTTGGCAAAAGCTTCGTCGCCTTTTTTCTCCTCATTATAGAAGCGCAGGTTTTCCAAAAGCAGAATTTCGTCATTGCTCATGTTTTTGATGGCGTCGGCGACTTTTTCGCCGATGCAGTCGTCAACAAAAACAACTTTTTTGCCGAGTGCTTTTTCCAGATCGCCGACAATGTGCGAAAGCGAGTTTTTCATGTCGCCTTTGCCTTCGGGGCGGCCGAAGTGGCTGATAACGACGACTTTGGCGCCTTTTTGCATCAGTTCTTTAATGGTCGGCACCGTGCGGTCGATGCGGGCGGTATTGGTTACATGGAAATTTTCGTCCATCGGGACGTTTAAGTCGGCGCGCAGCATAACGACTTTGCCGTTAAGGTCGCCCAGATCGTCCATTGTTTTATATTCGGTCATTTCTTTTTCCTGTTTGTTAGATATTGCAAATAAAAAAGAATCCCCGCGCCGGTTGCCCGCAGCCGAAAATTGCTGCCCGGGCGGGCGCGGGGAATTCGTTCAAAAACAAATTAGCCGTTTACTTTGGCCATGTGGGCAACAAGGTCGAGAACCTTGTTGGAATAGCCCCATTCGTTGTCGTACCAGCTGACGACTTTAACAAAAGTCGGGGTCAGCTGAATGCCGGCTTTGGCGTCAAAGATGGAGGTGCGGGCATCACCCAGGAAGTCGGACGAAACAACCGCGTCTTCGGTGTAGCCCAAAATACCTTTCAATTCGCCTTCGGAAGCATCTTTCATGGCTTTGCAGATTTCTTCGTAAGTGGCGGGTTTTTTCAGGTTGGCGGTAAGATCGACAACCGAAACGTCCAAAGTGGGAACGCGGAAAGACATGCCGGTCAGTTTGCCGTTCAACGACGGGATAACTTTGCCGACGGCTTTGGCTGCACCGGTCGAAGACGGAATGAT
This sequence comes from uncultured Alphaproteobacteria bacterium, assembly GCA_944390915.1. GTDB lineage: Bacteria > Pseudomonadota > Alphaproteobacteria > RF32 > CAG-239 > JAFUYI01. The sequence goes on along the minus strand of CALXRS010000007.1, from coordinate 35,923 downwards.
GTTGCCGCTTGCCGCACGGCCGCCGCGCCAGTCTTTCATCGACGGACCGTCAACGGTTTTCTGGGTAGCGGTGGTGGAGTGAACGGTGGTCATCAGGCCTTCTTCAATGCCGAAAGCGTCGTTCAATACTTTGGCAATCGGCGCCAGGCAGTTGGTGGTGCAGGAAGCATTCGACACAAACTGCGTGCCTTTGACGTAAGAATCGGTGTTGACGCCGCAAACGAACATCGGGGTGTCGTCTTTGGAAGGCGCGGACATAACCACATATTTGGCGCCGGCGTCAATGTGACCCTGAGCTTTTTCTTTGGTCAGGAACAGGCCGGTCGATTCAACGACATATTCGGCGCCGATTTCGTCCCATTTGAGGTCGGCCGGGTTCTTTTCGGCCGTAACGCGGATGGCTTTGCCGTTGACGACGAGTTTGCCGTCTTTTACTTCAATGGAACCGTCAAATTGGCCGTGCATGGTGTCGTAGCGCAGCATGTAAGCCATATATTCAACATCAATCAGGTCGTTGATGCCGACGATTTCGATATCGTCTCTTTTCTGGGCAGCACGGAATACCAAACGGCCGATGCGGCCGAATCCGTTAATACCGACGCGAATTGTCATATTATTTTCCTTCCTATAAAAAAGTGGTGTGCGGAACGCCCCGCACAGGCATAAATTTTCGCCGTTAATGTATCACCGATTGAGTTTTTTTCAAGCAAATTTTGTTTTTGCGCCCGCAAATCTGTTTGCGAAAACAGCCTTTGCGCCGGTTTGCAAAGCTACGGCAAAAGCGGCGACCACGCCGGATCGGAAGCATCCGCCGGGGTCACGATCATTCGTTCGTTATACCCCGTCAGATCGATGGTATAAAGCCGTACGGGGGCGTTGCTGCGCGCCGTGCCCTGATCCTGACGAAAATACATCAGCACCCGTCCGTTCGGCGCCCAGACCGGAGCCTCTACCAGATAGCCGCTGGTTATCAGACGTTCGCCGCTGCCGTCGGGATACATCACGCCGATATAAAATTGCCCGTCCGCCATTTTGGTAAAGGCAATATAGTCGCCGCGCGGCGACCACACCGGCGTGGCGTAGCGTCCGCGGCCGTAACTGATGCGCCGGACATCGCTGCCGTCGGCGTTCATGACATACAGCTGCTGATTGCCGCCGCGGTCGGAATTGAACACAATCTGTTTGCCGTCCGGCGAATAGCTCGGCGAGGTGTTAATCGACGTGCCCGAAGTAAGCTGTTTGGTTTTGCCGGTTTTCATATCCAGCTCATAAATATCGGTGGTGCCGCCTTTGGCATAGCTCAGCAAAAGCCTGCTGCTGTCGGGCGAAAACACGGGGGCAAAGGTCATGCCCTCAAACTCGCCGACCAGCTTTTGTTCGCCGGTTTCAATATCGAGCATATACACCTTCGGCACGCTGCCGGCATAAGACAGATAGGTGATTTTTTGCAGATTCGGCGAAAAACGCGGCGTTAGAGCCATGGAGGCGCCGTTGGTCAAAAATTTGTGGTTTTCGCCGTCCTGATCCATAATCGCCAGGCGTTTGATACGCCGGGTGGCGGGTCCGCTTTCGGAAATATAAACGATACGGGTGTCAAAATAGCCTTTTTCGCCGGTCAGACGTTCGTAGATGGCATCGGCAATCACATGCGCCACCCGCCGCCAGTTGTCTTTGGTGGTGGTAAACGACTGGCCTTTCATCTGCTCTTCGGCATAGACATCCCACAAGCGAAACTCCACCCGCAAATTGGCGTCGTCAACTTCCGTTACGGCGCTTTGCACCAACGCCGCGGCGTTCAGAATCTTCCAGTCGGAAAAGCGCGGCAAATCGTCTATCGAGTCAAAACTCTGAATATAGCTGTCTTCGTCAATCAGCCGAAACAAACCCGAACGCTCAAGATCGGCAACCGTCACTTCGCGGATTCTCTCGCCGAAATCCGCAGCTTCGCCGCTGCCGGCCATTTGCGGAAAGGCAATCGGCATCGGCTCGCGCATGGCGCCGTTGACGTCAATTTTTAATTCGGCTTTGGCCGGTGTTGCCAGCAGCCCCAGCACCACCGCGGCATAATATAAGATTTTCATGCTGAAATACCCTGAAAATTAAAATTTTACTTATACCGCAATATATGCTAACATTCTTAAAATTTCATTAGCAACATCATCATCGACGACAGGAAAATGAATATCAGAGAATTTAAGGCCGCCTTGCCGGAAAAAAAGGCGCTTATCGGTTTTGACTACGGCAGCCGCCGGTTGGGCGTGGCCGTTTCCGATTTGTCGCGAACCATTGCTTCCTCTCATACGATTATCCTGCGGCAGAACATGGAAAAGGATACGGACGCCGTTCGCCGGATTATTGAAGAAAAAGAAATCGGCGGCATGGTTTTCGGTCTGCCGCTGCAAATGGACGGAACGGAAGGCGCAACGGCTGCCGAAGTTCGCACTTTTGCCGGCGTGCTGGCTAAAAAATTTTCGCTGCCGGTTGCTTTCTGGGACGAGCGCCTTTCCTCGTCGGCGGCGGAAAATTTCTTAATTCGGGAGGCGGATCTGTCACGCAAAAAGCGCAAAAAAGTGCTCGACGCTTCTGCCGCCGCCTACATTCTGCAGGGTTTTCTTGACGCTTTGACATATGTTTAGCGCAAGCCGGAAATGCTGTGCAGACAAAAAAAGCCGCCCTGTTGGCGGGCGGCAACGGAACATTTTCTAAAAAATGCTAGAATCCTTCCGTATCGAGGCGCTTGCGCAGCTGCTTGCGGGAACGTCTGATGGCTTCCGCCTGACGGCGGGCTTTTTTCTCAGAGTTCTTTTCGTGATGACGACGCAGCTTCATTTCGCGGAAAATGCCTTCGCGCTGCATTTTCTTTTTCAGCACTTTCAAAGACTGTCCAACATCATTGCCGATAACCGTAACCTGAACCACTCTAACTCACCTCATTTCATACTAAAACTGTTAAAATTTTGTTGTTTGGTAACATATAAAAAAAAGGTTTGCAACCATTTTTTTGTTTTGCCGGCCGGACGGCTCCGCCCGCCCGGCGCGCCACATACATTTTAAGCTATGATATTGGGCATAATTTTTGCCTCCACGGAGGCAATTTTTTTCTTAACGCCGGAGCGCAGATTATTCAGCTGTTTGGCTTTGGCAAAATCAATCGTCGAATTGCGGGCAACCAGGTGGCGGATATCCGTGCATACGCGGCGTTCCTCCAGCCGCAGCTCACACAGCTGATGGGTCAGTTTGCTCAAATTGTCATTTTTAACCATGTTTAAGATTAACCTCTGATTTTCATACATAAATTTGCCCGAACAAGGGTTCCGGCAACATTTTATAAAATTTGTATTGAAATGTAACATATTTATGCTAAAAAAGCAACCAATATTTCTAAAATATAAGGAGTTTTCAGATGAGCAACATTAAGAGAATCGGCATTTTGACAAGCGGCGGCGACTGTGCCGGCTTAAACGCGGTTATCCGCTCGGTGGTCAACGCGGCTTCGCTCAAAGGCTGGGAAGTGTACGGCATAAAATTCGGCACCGACGGGCTGACCAACCGCCCGCTGGAATACGAAATTTTGACCGTTGACGGATTTTCCGATTCTCCGTGGCCCCGGCTTTCCGGTTCTTATCTCGGTTCGCTCAACAGCGGCGTTAAGCTGGAATCGATGGAAACTTTGTCGCAAAAGTTCGGCGAAGGCGCGCGCGAGTTGGGGCTCGACGCTCTGGTCGTGGTCGGCGGCGACGGCAGCATGAACATTGTCAGCAACTACTGCCACAAAGCCGGCATCAAAATGGTCGGCATTCCCAAAACCATTGACAACGACACGCCGATTACCGACGCTTCCGTCGGTTTTGCCACCGCCTGCCAGGTTTGCACCAGCGCACTCGATTCGCTGTTGCTGACGGCGCGTTCACACAACCGCGCGCTGATTTTGGAAGTGATGGGTCGCGATGCCGGACATCTGGCCATGCATGCGGCTTTGGCCGGTTTTGCCGACGTTTGTCTGGTGCCGGAAATTCCCTATAAAATCGATTCGATTGTCGCCCGTTTGCAGGCCATCAAAGCCGGCGGCCGCAACCACGCGCTGATTGTCGTTTCCGAAGGTGTTAAACGCGAAGACGGACAACATGTCGCCGCCGCCACCAACAAAATCGGCGAAACTGTTTACGGCGGCATCGGTCAATATCTGAGCGCCGAAATCAACAAGCGCTGCAAAGAATTTCAGACCCGCGTTACTACGCTCGGCCACACCCAGCGCTCCGGCGATCCGGCGGCAACCGACCGTATCCTCGCCACCATGTTCGGCGCCCGCGCCGTCCAACTGCTGGAAGAAGGCAAAACCAACCGGATGGTGGTGTGGAAAAACAGCAAAATCAGCGACTTTGACATTGACGAAGTCGTCAAGGAAGGCACGACCCTGCTCGACGTTCACAGCGACTATGTCAAGGCTGCCCGCGCCATCGGCATGTATGTCGGCGAAGAAGAATAAAACTCGGGCATGTTTTTTATTCGCTAAAAAGCTCTGATTTTTTCGTCAGAGCTTTTTTTTGTCGGTTTGTTCGTTAATTTTATTTTTTACCGGATTACCATTTGCCCCAATGGATTTTTTCGGGGTGGTAGCGTTCTTCCGGCTGTTTCGGCGTTTCCGCCGGATAGCCCATCGGCACAATGGCAAAGGGGCGGATGTTGTCGGGAAGATGGAGGCGTTCTTTTAAGGCGTCGACCACTCTTTGCATCGGCGCGGCGCCGCAGTAGCAGGTGCCGATGCCTCTGGCCCAGGCGGCAAGCAGAAGGTTTTCGGTGGCAATGGCGCAGTCGACGTCGATAAAGCTCCATTTTTCGTCTTCTTTGTTGCGGTTGAACGATTTTTCGATATCGCCGCAGACAATGACCACGCAGGCGGCGTCTTTGGCAAAAGACGTCCAGCGCTGGATGTGCCGCAAATCGGCCAGAAATTCCCGATCGTCGATAACCAGAAATTCCCACGGCTGGCGGTTGTGGGCGGTGGGGGCAAACTGCGCCGCCCTGATGATTTCCTCAATGGTTTCCCGCGCAATCGGCTTGTCCTGATATTTGCGCACCGAGCGACGGGTTAACAGGCCTTCCATCAGTTCCATGTCATATTCTCCAAAAAAAATTACTGCTGTTGCAATTTTGCCATTCGCGGCAAAAACGAATTTTCAATAATAAAGGCAAAGGCGCGGTTGACCGTTTTGTCGGTGTTTTTGACCGCCTCGATGAGACCGTCGGCCTTTTCGCCGCTTTCGAGACGTTCGCCGAGCTTGCGGTAAACGCCGGCCAGTTCGGTCAGCGAATCGACCAGTTCGGCCACGAAGGCGGGAATTTGCAAATCTTCTCTTCCGCCCCAAAAGCCTTCAACCCAGCCTTCCGCCAGCTCTTCGGCGCGTTGCCGGCAAAGCAAAAACCAATATTCCCGCGCGGTTTGCGGTCGGTAGGGCGGCAAAGTGAGAGCGTTGTTTTTGACCTGTGCAAAAATTTCGTCCCACAATCCCATAAAAAATTTGAAAAACAGTTCCGCTTCTTCCTTTGTTTGCAAACGCGGCTCGCGGTTTTGCTCCCACAGGGAAGAAATAACGTCCGTCGGCCGCAGCTCCATGTTCGGACTGCAAACGGCGCCGGCAAAACGCATCTTCACCACGTTAAGCGGCATCGGGCATTGGTAGTGAGCCAGCAGCTTTTCCATTTTGTCGTCGCCGATATATTTATTTTGGCTTTGCATTTTTGACTTCTTCATATATAACTTTTACCTAAGCGCTAATTTAATGGAGAATTAAAAATTGTCTAGGATAAAATTGTCCGGTTGGGCTCTGTTGCTGCTGGCCGTGGCCGGCTGTTCGTGGACGGATCCTTTTATCGACCGCCGCCGCGAGGCCGGCGCGGAGCCGGAAAGGCTTTATGTCGGCCGTTCCCGCCCCGATGCCCCGGTCATCTGCTACAACGGCTGGACAACCGAGTTTGCCGAGCTGCAACAAATGGCCGACGAGGAATGCATCCGTCAGGGGACGGGTTTTCGCGCCGAGCCGGAAGGGCAGGAGTTTTTTGTCTGCCGCCTGCTGACGCCGGCAATTTGGAAATTCAGATGTGTTAAATAACCACTAAACGGAAAGAACAAAATTATGACTTATGTGTTGGATGAAATTATCAACGGTAAACTGCAATCGGCTTTTGCCGCTTTGGGACTCGATGAAAAATATGCCGCTGCCCGTCCCTCCGACCGCCCGGATCTGAGCGATTTTCAATGCAACGGCGCGCTGGCGCTGGCAAAAATCGAAAAGAAAAATCCCCGCGCCATCGGCGAGGAAATCGCCGCCCGCCTGCGCGAAGACAAAGATTTTGCCAAAGTGTCGGTTGACGGACCGGGGTTTTTGAATCTGACGCTGACGGATTCCTTTTTGGCCGACGTTGCCGATAGAATGGCCGGTGATGAGCGCTTCGGCTGCGCCGTGGTTGCAACCCCGAAAACCGTGGTGATGGATTACGGCGGGCCGAACGTGGCCAAAGAAATGCATGTCGGCCATCTGCGCTCCGGCGTTATCGGCGAATCGATGCGGCGAATCGAAAAATTTGTCGGCAACCGGCCGATAGCCGATGTTCATTTCGGCGACTGGGGAACGCCCATCGGTATGATTCTGGCGGAAGTCATTGCCGCCGACGGCAATCTGGACAAAATGGAAACATACGACATTGCGGAAATTACGCGCTTTTACAAACAGGCCAACAGCCGCTGCAAAGAAGATCCCGCCGCCAAAGAAACGGCGCGGCAGATTACCGCCAGATTTCAGGACGGCGACCCCGTTTATCGCAAAGCCTGGCAGCATATCCGCCGGGTGTCCGTCGAGGCGGTAAAAGAAAATTACCGTGAGCTCGGCGTGCATTTTGACCTCTGGCTCGGAGAAAGCGACGCCCACGAAACCTGTTTTGAAATCAAACGAATTGCCGAAGAAAAAGGCCTGCTGGAATATTCCGACGGTGCCTGGATTATCCGTCTGGACGAGAGCAACAAGCCCAAGCCGCCGGTTATTCTCGAAAAATCGGACGGCGGTTTTACCTATCAGGCAACCGATCTTGCCACCATCAAAATGCGGGTGGACGATCTGCACGCCGATGAAATTATCTATTTTGTCGATAAACGGCAGTCGCTGCATTTTGAACAGGTGTTTGAGGCCGCCGAAAAACTTGGCATTGCTCCGAACGTTAAGCTTTTGCACATCGGTTTCGGCACCGTCAACGGCGCGGACGGCAAGCCTTTCAAAACCCGCGACGGCGGCGTGATGAACCTTGCCGACCTGATAAAAATGTCCAAGGACAAAGTATCCGAATCCATGCCGGCCGCCGATCCCGCCAACGGCCTTACGCAGGAATATATCGACCATCTGGTGGAGCAGGTAGCCGTCGGCGCGATAAAATTCCAGGATCTGAAAAACAACATTGCCTCAGGCTACGTCTTTGAACTGGACGACTTTGCCAATTTTGACGGCAAAACCGGTCCCTATATCCAATATGCAATTGCGCGCATCAACTCCATCATGCGCAAAAACAAAAACATAACCCCCGGCAAAGTTACCATTACCAACGCGGAAGAGCGCGCGCTCGTGCTCAGGCTTTCGCAGCTGAACAACGTCGTTTTTCGCGCCGCGGCCGAACTCGAACCGAGCATCATCTCCGATTACACCTACACTCTGGCGCAGCTCTTCAGCAGTTTTTACAACGCTTCGCCGATAATGGGCGCCGCCGGCGCGGAGATTGCCGCCTCCCGTCTCACGCTTGCCAAACTCACCCGCGATGTCCTTGTCAAGCTGCTGGAGTTGTTGGGGGTTGAGGCGCCTGAAATCATGCTCAAAGCTTAAAAGCGGTTCTATGGGCGGCTAATACAGAAATTGCGGGGCTCGGCGGCGGTTACGTACTGTTTTGTACGCGCCCTTGCCAATCCCCTGATTTCTTATTATCCGCCTCATATAACGCGCTTTTAAGAGGGGAGGTTTACGGGCGGCTAGAGCGGTTTGGTGCAGGCTCGCAAAATTCATGTACTTCTTTGTACACTAAAATTTTGCTCGCTTTCCAAACCACTTTATCCGCCTCATATAACGCGCTTTTAAGAGGGGGAGGTTTACGGGCGGCTAATACAGAAATTGCGGGGCTTGGCGGCGGTTACGTACTGTTTTGTACGCGCCCTTGCCAATCCCCTGATTTCTTATTATCCGCCTCATATAACGCGCTTTTAAGAGGGGAGGTTTACGGGCGGCTGGAGCGGTTTGGTGCAGGCTCGCAAAATTCTGATCGGTGTTTGCGTACAGAATATAAAAAAGGCGGTTTGAGGCCGCCTTTCTCCGTTTTGGTCATTCTTTTTTGCTGTCAACCAGCACGATTTTGATTTCCTTGCCATAAAAATCGAGCAAGCGGCGGTAATATTCCCATCGGCGCACACTGCCGATTTCCATATTGTCGATAATATACCACGGGATGCCGGTTCTGGCAGCCAGAGTTTTCAGCTGCCAAAAGCGGCTGCTGCGGTATTTTTGCAGCTCTTCGCCGATCATTCTTTTGATTTTATCGTTAAACATAGTTTGAAACTCCCCTGTTATTTTGTTTGTCTTCAAAAAAAACAAAACCGCCCGAAAAGGGTTCCGAGGCGGGGAGTTAGCAACTGTCGAAGAACAGTCTGTTTTATTCGTCATATTCTTTCAAAATATGCTTATATCAACAGCTCCCCTGAAAGGAGTTGTTTATTAAATTCTTCGAAAGGAGTTGCTACACTCCGCATCCGATCTCCCGGATGCAGGGTAGATATTAAAGAAAGAGCCGGAAATTGGCAAGCTCTTTCTGTTGTCTGTCTCCCTTTGTTCTGTTTTTTTACGCTGTAGTTAAAACAAAACCGCCCGGCAAAAGCCTGCAGGCGGAGGAGCTAACAAACTGCTCAAGAACAGTCGCCGTTATTCAACATATTACCGGCACTCCTCCCAAAAGAGGATTATTTTCTTGAGAGATGTTTGTTAGACACCGCACCCGGTCTCCCGGATGCAGGGTAGATATTAAAGAAAGCGCCGGAAATTGGCAAGCTCTTTCTGTTGTCTGCCTCCCTTTATTCTGTTTTTTTACTCTGTAGTTAAAACAAAACCGCCCGGCAAAAGCCTGCAGGCGGAAGGAGCTAACAAACTGTCACTATACAGTCGCCGTTATTCAACATATTACCGGCACTCCTTCCGGAGAAGGATTTTTTATAGTGAAGATGTTTGTTAGACACCGCATCCGGTCTCCCGGATGCAGGGTAGATATTAAAGAAAGAGCCGGAAATTGGCAAGCTCTTTCTGTTGTCCGCCTCCCTTTGTTCTTTTTTTACTCTGTAGTTAAAACAAAACCGCCCGGCAAAAGCCTGCAGGCGGAAGGAGCTAACAAACTGTCAACGTATACAGTCGCCGTTATTCAATATATTACCGGCACTCCTTCCGAGGAAGGATGTTTTTTTACGTTGAAGATGTTTGTTAGACACCGCACCCGGTCTCCCGGATGCAGGACAGATATTAAAGAAAGTGCCGGAAATTGGCAAGCTTAAAAATTTGCCTGAACGGGAAAAAGAAAAATTTATTCGGCAAAATAGGCGTAAACCTGTTTGACGGTTTCCGTCGGAGCGTCGATGTCGATTTCAAAATTAACCGAGCTGTACGGCGTGAGCACGCCGCGGGCGGGCAACAGGGTGTTTTCTTTCAGCAGGCTGCCGCGACTGCCGAGCAGGCGGATTTTTAATGTCGGAATGCTCAGCAACTCGGCCGACGGGTTGGTGATTTTTCCTTGCAGGCGGATTATCGGCAGCGGGCTGTCGTTGTCGTAGTTCCACGCCAGACTGCTGATTTTCGGCAAAGGGGAAAGAGGTTGAAAGGCAGCGTCAAACTGCCGGTATATTTCCGCGCCCTGGCGCATGGTTTGGGCTATCGGTTCGCGCAGCAGCCAAACCCCGCCTGTTACCAGAGCCGCGGCCGTCGCGCAAAGAAAATATCGGGTTGCCGGCAGCGGCAAAAGATTTTTTTTGTTTTTTGTTACCCGAGCAACAACCGGTTTTGTCGTTGGAAAGACGGCCGGTCGGCAAACGGAAACGGGCTTCTTTTCCGCCGGTTGATTTTTTTGGGCCGGTTCGATGAGACGGGCGGCCGCCGCCACCGAGAGCAGATTTTTCGGCGTCGGCGCGAAGGACGGGGCAGGGCTGTTTTGAACCGACCACAAATGTCCGCATTTGCCGCAACGCAGGTGCCGGCCGGTCGGCACGGAGCCTTCAAGCTGATATGTGGTGTGGCACAAAGGACATTTTATAAGCATTTTTTCTCCCGAAACAGGCTTTGATGTAAAAATCTCTTTTTTTGCCGGAAAAAAAGATTTTCTTAAAGAGAATATTATTATAGTATGTTGTTATTCAAAAACCAAGGAGTATTCGCTGCAAATGAGCAAAACGCCGATTATCCGCATGGAAAACGTCTGTATCCGCTATGGCCGCGGGCCGGAAATTCTGAGCAATGTCAACCTTTCTCTGGAAAAAGGGTCGTTCCATTACCTGACCGGCAAAAGCGGCGCCGGCAAAACCTCGCTGTTGAGCATGATGTATTTGGCGCAGAAACCGAGCAAGGGCACGGTCAGCGTGTTCGGCAACAACGTTAACTTTGCCAACCGCAATGCTTTGGCCATGTTCCGCCGGCGAATCGGGGTTGTTTTTCAGGACTTCCGCCTGCTTGAACATTCGTCGGCTTTTGACAACGTGGCTTTGCCGCTGCGTGTGTGCGGGATGAACGAAAAAGAAATCCGTAAAAGAGTGAACGAACTGTTGAAATGGGTGGAAATAGACCGCAGCCCGACAGCCATAACCTCTACGCTTTCCGGCGGCGAAAAGCAGCGCGTGGCCATTGCCCGCGCGGTTATCAACCGGCCGGACGTGTTGCTGGCCGACGAACCGACCGGCAATGTGGACAACGATATTGCTCCGAAGTTGATGAAGCTGTTTGTCGAACTCAACAAGCTCGGCACCACCGTGGTGATTGCCACTCACAACGAAAACCTGATTAAAGAGTTTTGCTATCCGTGCATCCACCTTAAAAACCACGGCGTCACGATTATCAATCCCGAAGACGGAGACGAATATGCAGAAATATAGCAACATGCGCCATCGGGAGCTGCCGCTCTCCAAGGACTCGTCCAACCTGTTTCTCAAGGTGATGATTTCCATTGCCGTGTTTTTGTTTGCGGTTACGCTTTCCGGCGTACTTTCCATCAACTCCATGCTGGTCAACTGGAACGCCAGCATTCTCGGTTCGCTGACCGTGCAGATTATTCCCGTTAACGGCGTCGATAAGCTGAAAGCCAAAAACGAAACTCTGGTACAGCAGGAAAAAGCCGTGGCCATGCTCGAGGCCATGCCCGAGGTGCAAAAGGTTACGCCTCTGAACGACGGACAGCTGGAACGCCTGCTGAAACCATGGCTCGGCGATGACGTCGATTTGAGCAACCTGCCGATGCCGCGGCTGATAGACGTTAAACTCAAAAAAGGAGCGGAAGTCAATTTTCTGGCGCTGGCGGAAAAGCTGGCGGCCGTGGCGCCGCAAGCCTCGCTTGACAACCACAAACTGTGGTTAAACAAACTGATTAATTTTGCCAACGGCTTAAAAATGCTGGCGTTGAGCGTTTTGGTGCTGGTGATAGGGGTGACCTCGGGCGCCATTTTTTATTCTACTCAGACCAGCCTCGGTCTGCATAAAGACATTATCGAGATTCTCCATCTGCTGGGCGCCAAAGATACCTATATTGCCCAGCAATACGCCGCCAAAACGTCCGTGCTCGGTTTTATCGGCGGGGTTATCGGCGTGGCCTGCGCCGTGCCGACCATTTTTGTCATAGCCCATCTGGCGCAGCAGATAGAAGGCGGCATCATCAACGAGGCGCGTCTTTCCTGGGGGGCGTGGGTCGCCATTCTCAGCCTGCCGCTGTTTTCCATGCTGGTGGCCATGCAGACGGCCTATTATACGGTTAAAAGAACTTTGGAAAAGATGATGTGATGACTAAAAAAATATTGGTTTATGCCGGGGGGGTCGCTTTTTGCTGCTGGTTGGGCGGGCTGATGGGCTTCGGCTATTGCATCAACCGTTTGCGGGCGGACGAAACGGTCAAAACCGACGCCATCGTGGTGTTGACCGGCGGCCGCAACCGAATCGGCGAAGCCGTGCGCCTGCTGAACGACGGGTTGGCGCGGCAGCTGCTGATTTCCGGCGTGTCCAAGGGAACATCGCTTAATACTTTGAAAAAAAGGAAAGACATTAACATTACGACCGATCGGGAAATAACGCTTGAAGAAAATTCCACCAACACGGTGGAAAACGCCATTGAAGCCGCCGCCTGGGTCAGAAAAAACAAAATCCGCTCCATCCGGTTGGTAACGTCCAATTATCACCTGCCGCGCAGCATGGCGGAGTTTCGCGCCAACAACGGCGATCTGATTATTCTGGCGCATCCGGTTTATTCCGAAAAAGTGGCTGTCCGCTGGTGGAAAAACTGGCGGAGCTTTTTTCTGATTGCCGGCGAATACAACAAATTTCTGTATGTGTGGCTTAAAAACCGAATCGGCAAACTAACGGAGGACTGACATGTTTTTTATACGTTCGTGGCTCGGCACGTTGTGGATTTATTTCTTTATTGCTTTCGGGGTAATCGTGACCTGTATTTTCGGCTGGTTTGTGCCGCAAAAATGGGTGGTTGCCTATTGGAACCGTTTTCAGCTGCATATCGCCCTGTGGGGCTTGAAAACCCTGGGGGGCATAAGCATTGAGGTGCGCGGCCGCCAATATCTCAACCAGGAGCGCGCGCTCTATGCCTGCAAGCACGAATCGGCGCTGGAAACTTACACCATGACCACTTTGGTAACCCGCGGCGTGATGATTTTGAAAAAAGAGCTGACCTATATTCCCTTTTTCGGCTGGGCTCAGTGGCTTTACGGGCTGATACCCGTCGACCGTTCGGCCGGCGCCAGAGCCATGAAAAACATGCTGGCCGCGGCCAAAAAGCGGGTGGAACAAAACCGGCCGATTATCATCTTCCCCGAAGGCCACCGGATGAAACCGGGGACGACTCAAAAATATAAGCCGGGTTTTTTGTTTTTGGCGCAAAACCTCAAATTGCCGGTTATTCCGGTGGCGCACAATACCGGGATGTTCTGGCCGCGTCATTCCACGCACCATTTTCCCGGTAAAGTGATTATCGAATTTATGGAGCCGATGATGCCCGACGGCGACAAAAACGCTTTTACGGCCGAATTGCAGAATAAGATTGAGGCCAAATGTGCCGAACTGAATGCGGAAACGCTCGAGCATTATCCTTATACGGCGGTTAATCTGGCCAAAAACGAAGAAAATGACAAGGCAGCGTAAACGGCGGTCGGTATGTATCAACAAAAAAACCTGTTTCTTGAGAAACAGGTTTTTTTGTATTTTTCAGGCTGCTGAAAATATACTAAAACCAGCGGAAAATCCGCAGGTATTTTTCCACTCCCTTGGCAACCAGCCAGGTCAGAACGCACATAAAACGCGTCAACCAGGTCAGAATAATGCCCGAAAGCGGGAAAGTGATGACCGTCAGAGCAAAAGTCCACCATGTCCACCCATAACAGCCGACAAGCCACAGAGCGCAGCAGATGTTGGTCAGTAGCAGAGCCATGTGGAACCATTGCTTGGCTTTTCCCAGAACGGTTATCCGCAGAGCTTCACGCGGCCAGAAATCTTTTTTGTCGTAACAACGAGAAACGTTTGCGGCAACGGTTAACAAAATCATTACGGCAACGATTACGACACATGTCCACCAGGCAAAAGAAACAACTGCCTGTGCCATACTTAAAACAGAAATTGTCATAGTAAAAATAATTAATAAAACCTGCCAGTCATGTTAGCGAAAAATTGGACAAAAGTCAAGCGGATTTGCGCGGTGTCAAAAACAAAAAACGGGCTATGCCGTAAGCGCGCTCATCGATCGGCGTCAGTTCTTCCGGCAGAGCGATTTTTTCGTTGCGCTCAAGCTCAACCACCACCAGCGAATCGGGAGCAAGCCAGTTTTGCCGCAGGAGAGAGGTCAGGGCTTTTTCGCTTAATCCTTTGTTGTAGGGAGCGTCGAGAAACACAATGTCAAATTGCCCCAAAGCGGCGGGCAGGCCGGTTGCGTCGGCCTTAAGCAGGCGTATTTTGTGTTTTTCGTCGGCAAACAGAGCCGCGTTGCGGGCGGCGTCGGTCAAGTCGATGTCGACCATCGTCACCTGTTTGGCGCCGCGGGAAAGAGCCTCCAGCGCAAAGGCGCCGCTGCCGGCAAAAATATCGGCCAGCGTCAGTTCTTCCCAGGGGCGGGAAAGTTTGGAATATAAAATGTTAAACACCGCTTCCCGCGCTTTGTCGGCCGTCGGACGGATGTTGCCCGAGCGCGGGGAGAGCAGCTTTTTGCCGCGGTAGAGGCCGCCGATGATTCTCATAGCGGAAACTTTTCTCCCAGTTGTTCTTTTAAGGTTTTGAGCGGCACTTCTTTTACTTCGCCTTTTTTCATGGCGCCCAGCTGGAAGGGACCGTAGGACAGGCGTATCAGCCGCGCCACCTCCAGTCCGACAAATTTCATCAGCCGGCGGATCTCGCGGTTTTTGCCCTCCTGCAGGGTAACGGTCAGCCAGCTGTTGGTGCCCTGACTTTCGCCCATGACGATTTTGACCGGTCCGTAAGCCACGCCGTCGATGGTAACGCCGGCGGCAAGCGAATCGAGCCTATCGCGGCGGACAAGACCGTGTACCTTAACTTTGTAGCGTCGGCTCCAACCGTTTTGCGGCAGTTCGAGCATGCGCGAAAGTTCGCCGTTGTTGGTCAGCAACAGCAGCCCTTCGGAGTTGAGGTCGAGCCGTCCGACGGAAATAACCCGCGGCAGACCTTCCGGCAGATTTTCAAAAACCGTCGGTCGACCGTTGGTGTCTTTGTGCGTGGTAACCAGTCCGACCGGTTTGTAATAAAGCCACAGGCGGGTGGTTTCAACGGCGGGCAGTTTTTCGCCGTCGAGCAGAATCTTTTCGCTGCCGTCGACGTTAAACGCCGGTTTGTCGACAATTTCGCCGTTGACGGTTATCCTTTTTTGCAGAATCAGCTCTTCGGCCGCGCGGCGGGAACAAACGCCCGAACGGGCGATGAATTTGGCCAGTCTTTCACTCATTGTTAATGCTTTCCTGATAAAATTTTGGCTCATCATAATCGAAAAAGAAAGAAAAATAAAGATGAATCCTGAAGATTATATGCGGGCGGCCCTGAAGGAGGCCGAAAAAGCCTTTGCCGCCGACGAAGTGCCGGTGGGGGCGGTGGTGGT
This sequence comes from uncultured Alphaproteobacteria bacterium, assembly GCA_944390915.1. Lineage (GTDB taxonomy): Bacteria > Pseudomonadota > Alphaproteobacteria > RF32 > CAG-239 > JAFUYI01. The sequence continues at coordinate 20,554 of CALXRS010000007.1, read as the reverse complement.
TGACCCCGCGGACGGGCGGATTGTCGCCAAAGCCCACAATCTCGGGGAGCACGGGCAGGACGCCGCCGCCCATGCGGAGATGGAAGCCATGCGCAGGGCCTGCCGCAAACTGAAACAAAACCGGTTGTGGGGGCTTGACCTGTATGTAACTCTTGAACCCTGCACCATGTGCGCGGCGGCGGCCTCTTTTATGCGGATAAGAAAAGTTGTTTTTGCCGCCGAAGACAAAAAAGGCGGCGCGGTGGTAAACGGCGTTCGTTTTTTTGACGCTCCCACCTGTCACCACCGACCGGAGGCGGAAGGCGGTCTGTTGGCCGAAGACGCGTCGGCGCTGCTTAAAAATTTTTTTCGCGGCAAAAGACAAAAACTGTCAATAAAGTAACAAAGCGGTGGACGCGCCGGCAAACGCAGAGTATGCTTGCGGCGTAAGACAACAACAGCGGATGCGGGCAATGGAATTTAAGGAAGTTTTGTTTGTTAAGGTCTCTCCCGAAACAAAAAAACACAATCGCCGTTTTTTCGAACGTCAGGTCAAAAGAATGTTTATTAAGTTTCTGGCCTATACGCACCAGCTGGACGGGGTTCTGTCGGAAGAAGAAATCGCGCAGGCCAAAGAAGGGCATTTGCCGCAGGATCTGGACGTTCATCATATTGTTCCCGTTGCCGGAATGGATGCGGAGAAGGTGAACGCCTTTTCCAACCTGACCGTTTTGCACAAAACGACGCATGTGCGCATCAACAAACAGATTTTTGCCCCGCAGCTGAAAAATCTGGATCAATTGCCCGTCGGAACGGTTTTGCGGCTGAAGGTTCCTCTGTTTCCGCCGGTTGACAAAGAGGGAATTTTGCGTGCCCGCGCCGCGGCAAAAAAACAAGAAATCAGCCGCCGGTCGGCATTTTGCCTGTTGCCGCAAAGAGCGACGCAATCCCGGGAGGTCTCTTGAAAAAGTAAAATGTCTGATTATCTAAGCAGAGAAAAACAATCTGCTTTTGGGAGAAAAAGGATGAAAAATTTGCTTTGGGGACTTTGCGGGGCGGCTCTTTTGTGCGGCTGCGCCAGCGAACAAAAATATAATCGTGAGCTTGACGGTTTTGTCAATCAGCCGGTGAACAAAGTGGAAGAAAAATTCGGCCAACCGTCGGCGGCAAAAATTATCGACAACAACAGTATGATTATTACCTATACCAAGGCGGACAGCGCTTATGTGCCGTCGGAATACTATCTTTACGACAACGTATTGGTGCCGGGCGAAGAAATTGTTTATTCCCCGTTTACGGGCGATTACGACTTTTCGCCGCTGGCCGAAAGCTTCGGTTATACGGTTGAATATGTGTGCCAGACTTCGTTTTTGGTCGAAGACGGCATTGTCCGTGCCTGGAGGTGGAAAGGCAACGACTGCGTGGCATATTAATCCGTGTCCGGCGTAACCAAATTTTAAGATAATTTGTCTAAAATCCGACTCTACGGTTATTGATGCAGAGTCTTGAAATGGGATTTTGGTTTGATCTGAAAAACAGGCTGAAAAGCTCGGGGGTGTATATCTTGCTGATGCTGGTCATATGCTATTTCGGCTTTTATGCCCTGTACGGCGAACGCGGCGTGCGCAAATATCTTTATCTGCGACGGGAAGTGGAATATGCCCGAACGTTGGCCAGACAATATGAGCTTAAAAAAGAACGCCTAAACGAGGAAGTCCGGCTTTTGTCGCCGGACAGCCTCGATTTGGATTTGTTGGACGAAAGGGCGCGGGCGGTGCTCAATTTCGTAGACGAAGACGAGTTTGTTATTTTGGACGAACAATAGTTTTTTTGTCCGCTCGGCGGGTTGAAAACAAGGTGTTTAAAAAAATCTGTATTTTTATATTTTTTTTTGCTATATATAGTTAACTTTTAATTAACGGAATTTTTTTTTCCGAGCCTTTAGTGATGGATTTTTTATGAAAAAAACAACGGCAAAAATAGTTTCGGAACCGATGCAATATGCTTCCAAAAAGCCCTTTTTTTCTCCTAAGGAAGTTATTTTTCGCAGCAACGGCCGGGCAAAGGTGTTTACCATTTCTTCCAAAATGCAGGTGTTTTTGCTGATGCTGGCAGCATTTGTCGCCGTGTGGAGCTTTTATTACTATCACATGTACCACCGTTCGGATATGATAATCGTAAAAAAAGAAAACGAACTGGTGGCTACCCGCGACGCCTATGTCGAACTGATGGGCGATTTTGTCAGTCTGCAAAAAAATATCGCCGACATGATAAAAACGCTCGACAGCGCCAAAACTTCGGAATTAAACCTCGGGCAATATCTGAAACAGGCAACGTTGGTCGAAGACAAAATTAAGCAGATTACCACCCAAGTGCAGTGGATTAATACCGAAAAACTTACCGAAAAAGCCAACTTAAACGAACTTTCGCTGCAGCGCGACATTGCCATTTCCGAGCGGGACATGCTGAAAGAACAACTGCTTGAGCTGCAGGAAACGGTGGAAGATATCCGCGAGGCGGAAGCGGAAATTCTGGAACGGGTGGGCAAAATTGCCGAAAAGGAAGCCGCCAAGATAAAAAGCGCGGTGGCGGATATCAATGTGCCGCTTAAGAAAAAAGGCCTCTATTTTAACCCTTTGGCAAATGACAAACGGCAGACCGGCACCGGCGGACCGTATATTCCCGCCGACAATTCCTTTTTGCAGGACAAGGAAGTAAACGACAAAGTGAGCGCGATTTTTAAGAATACGGACGATGTGGAATATTACCGCGAAGTGTTGAAGTCCGTGCCGCTCGGCAAACCGGTATGGAGCTTTTGGGTGTCTTCCGCCTACGGCCGGCGGACGGATCCTTTCAAAAAATCGAAAGCCTACCACAAAGGGGTGGATATGGCCGCGAGAACCGGCAACAAAATAAAAGTGATGGCCGAAGGCAAGGTTACCCGGGCGGGAACCAACGGCGGCTATGGCAAAATGGTGGAGGTGGACCACGGCAACGGCTTTAAAACCAAATACGGGCATATGCACAAAATCTATGTGAAAAAAGGCCAGCGGGTGAATGTCGGCGACGTGTTGGGCGAAGTCGGTTCAACCGGGCGCTCGACGGGGCCGCACCTGCATTATGAGATTCTTTACAAAGGGCACGACATCGACCCCATGCCTTTTATGAAAGTTAAATTATCCTGATTTTATAATGCGTGAGGAATAATTCTATGAAAAAGCTGAAAAAAATGATTTATCTTAAAATGGCGCGCACTTTCGGCCGCAGCAACAGCGATCGCCAGGTGCCGACCATTATCGGTGAAAACACCAAGGTAAGCGGCGATATCAACAGCAACGGCATTTTGCATGTGGACGGCTACATTGAAGGCGATATCAACTGCGAAGAGCTGGTTATCGGCATGAAAGGAAATATCCTCGGCACGGTTAAGGCGCAAAGCATGTATCTTTACGGCACGTTGCAGGGCAAGGCTGTTGCCGACAGTCTGTTTATTGCCAAAACGGCCAAACTTATCGGCGATGCCACCCACAACACCATAGCCATTGAGCCGGGCGCTTATATCGACGGTCACTGCATTCGCAACGCTCAGCCGAAAACGGCTGCCGCTCCCTCCTCCGCGGCGCCGGCCGCCGCGGCCGCTTCCGTCGTGACCGCGCCGAAAGTGGTGGCCAGAGTGCGGGCGGTTAAACAATAATGGCTGCCGGCAAAACCAGAAAAGCGGATTTTATTGCAACCGGTCTGGTGGCGCAGAACCGGCGGGCAAATTTTGATTATTTCATTAACGAGAAATTTGTCGCCGGACTGGAGCTGACGGGAACGGAAGTCAAATCGCTCAGGCTCGGGCACGCCAATATCAATGATGCTTTCGGGGTGGAAAAGAACGGTGAACTTTATATTTCCAACATGTTTATTGCCGAATATGCCAACAAAGGTTACGAGAGCCATGTCGAAAAGCGTGACCGCAAGCTGCTGTTGAAGAAAAAGGAAATTCGCGACATTGTTTCCGCTCTGGCCAAAAAAGGGGCGACGCTGGTGGCCATCCGTCTGTTTTTTAACGAAAAAGGACGTGCCAAGCTGGAGGTCGGGCTGGGTACCGGCAAAAAGAATTATGACAAGCGGGAAACAATCAAAAACCGTGACTGGAATCGGGAAAAAGCCCGGGTGATGGCAAAATTTTCCTGATGCAAATGGGTACCAAATGATTGATAATGTTCAAAAATATCTGGATTCCGGTGAGGCCGTCCGGGTTCGGATTAGAAGCCATTGGCTGAACTATGTCTGCTTGTTGTTTGTGCCGCTGTTTCCCCTGTTTTTGGCAGGTCCTAAAAACTTTTTATCCTGGATTGATGTTTTTTTGTGTCTGCTGCTGTTGGCGCTTTCGGCCGGAGTGGTCATTTATCGCCGTCAGGTCGTGCTTACGGATCGCCGGTTGTTGGTCTTTCGCGGCTTGTCCGGCAAAGCGGTTGAATTTCCCGCGGGAGAAACGACTGTTTCTTTGTCAGCGAATCCTTTGGACAGGCTGTTTGGCTGCTATTGTCTGCAAATAACGGGGCAAAAACGGACAATCCGGTTGCCGTCGATGGCCGTTCCGGCCGCGGCGGCGGAGTTTCTGAAACAAAATCTATGGTCGAAGAAATAAGGCCGGCCTTAAAAGTGGCGATGAAAATCAGCCGTTGACATAGATGCTGTTGTCATAGGTGCGCATGGCCAGCAGTTCCAGCGCTTTGATTTTGTCGCGGTAAACGACGGCCTGTTCAAATTCCAGATTTTGCGCCGCCTCTTTCATCAGTTTGGTCAGCTCTTTAATCTGTTTTTCGATATCCTGCGCATCGCCTGCGGCACCCGCCTTGTCGTCGATGTAGTCCATGGCGGTCATTTCGCTCAAAGTGGAGGAAATACGTTTTTTAACCGTCTGCGGGGTGATGCCGTGCTCGAGGTTGTATTGCAGCTGTTTGGCGCGGCGGCGTTCGGTTTCGCCGACGGCTTCCTTAATCGAACCGGTCATTTTGTCGGCGTAAAGAATAACGCGGCTGTCGGCGTTGCGGGCAGCGCGGCCGATGGTCTGAATCAGCGAGCGGGTCGAACGCAAAAAACCTTCCTTGTCGGCGTCGAGAATGGCCACGAGCGAGCATTCCGGAATATCCAGACCTTCGCGCAGAAGGTTGATGCCGACCAAAACGTCAAAGAGCCCCATCCGCAGGTCACGGATAATTTCTATACGTTCCAAAGTCTGAATGTCGGAGTGCATGTAGCGGACTTTGACGCCGTTTTCGTTTAAGTATTCGGTGAGGTCTTCCGCCATTTTCTTGGTGAGGGTGGTCACCAGCACGCGTTCGCCTTTGGCTGCGGTTTTGCGGCATTCTTCCATCAGGTCGTCGATCTGGTTTTCAACCGGCCTAATCAGGCAGACGGGGTCGGCCAATCCGGTCGGGCGGATAATCTGCTCAACAAACACGCCTTTGCTTTGTTCCAGTTCCCAATCGCCCGGCGTGGCGGAAACAAAAATAGTCTGCGGCCGCATTTTGTCCCATTCTTCCAGCTTTAAGGGGCGGTTGTCAAGACACGACGGCAGGCGGAAACCATATTCCGCAAGAGTGCCTTTGCGGTTGCGGTCGCCGCGGTACATGCCCCCGATCTGCGGTACGGAAATGTGGCTTTCGTCGATGAACAGCAGGGCGTCTGCCGGCAGATATTCAAACAATGTCGGCGGCGGTTCGCCGGGGGCGCGACCGGTCAGGTAGCGGGAATAGTTTTCAATGCCCTTGCAATGGCCGGTGGTTTCCAGCATTTCGAGATCAAAACGGGTGCGCTGCTCCAGCCGCTGGGCTTCGAGCAGTTTGTTGTTTTCGCGGAACCATGCCAGCCGGGGCTGCAAATCTTCCCTGATGCGGGCGATGGCCTGCGACAAAGTCGGTCGCGGAGTAACATAGTGGCTGGCCGGGTAGACGACGACACGGTCGAGGGCGGCGGTTTTTTTGCCGGTCAGGGCATCGATTTCGCAGATGCTTTCGATTTCGTCGCCGAAAAAGGAAATACGCCAGGCGCGGTCTTCCAGGTGGGCGGGGAAAATATCGAGAATGTCGCCCTGTACACGGAAAGTGCAGCGGATAAAGTTCAGCTGGTTGCGCTCATATTGCAGTTCGGCCAGCCGGCGGTAGATTTCCGTCGGGTCGATTGTGTCGCCGGTTTTGAGTTCGAGCGTCATGGCCGAATAGGAGGCTACGTCGCCCAAACCGTATATGCAGGAAACGGAAGCCACGATGATAACATCGCGACTCTCAAGAATGCTGCGGGTGGCCGAGTTGCGCATGCGGTCTATCTGTTCGTTGATGGCGGAGTCTTTTTCGATATAGGTATCGGTTTTCGGAATATAGGCTTCCGGCTGATAGTAGTCGTAGTAGGAAACAAAATATTCCACATGGTTGTGCGGAAAAAATTCTTTCATCTCGCTGTAGAGCTGGGCGGCGAGAATTTTGTTCGGCGCCATAATCAGCGCCGGGCGCCGGCATTGTTCAATGATTTTGGCCATGGTAAAAGTTTTGCCGGAGCCGGTGACGCCGAGCAAAACCTGATTTTTTTCGCCGCGATTGATGCCGGCGCACAGTTCGCGGATGGCTTCCGGTTGGTCGCCGGCCGGTTCAAAGGGGCTTTCCAGAGCAAATTTTTCATCCATCCGACCGAGCCTTATTTATATTCTTTTTCGGGCGGCAGGGTTGCGCCCAGCATTCTTTCGGTGATTTCTCTTGCCTTCTCCGGTTTCAGGCGGGTAAGGATTGCCGCAGCGTCGTTTGTGCGCATGCTTTCGATGAGGCGGACGGCGTCGGTCGTATCCAGAGTTTCGATGAGGCGGGCGGCGTCTTCGGGCGCCATACGGGCATAGATGTCGCTCAGCCTGCCGGTCGAAAAGCCGTTGCCGTCCGCGGCAAGGGCGGCGTCGGCGTCAAGCCGGCGACGGATAGCCCGATCGACGGCCTGTCGGTGTTCCGCTTTCAGCAAATTCATCCGGCGATCGTCGTTCCGACGGTTTTCGGCGGTGTTTTCGGCGCTCCGGAAGACGTGATGCGGCGGTAGAAAAATATGGCCGAGGCGAAAAATTTTCACGCCGAGCAGCGATGTCAAAACTATGAGAAGAAAAGCAAAAAACAATGTTTTTTTCATTTCCCGATCCCTTATTTGATGGAGCGCAGAGCCTGCAAAAGTTCCTTTTCCGCTTCCGAAGAATATTGGTTTTCTTCGGTTTTGTCGACAGCGCCGCGGGTTTCGAAATGCGGTTCCCGAAGCGGAGAAATCTCTTTTTGGGGCTGCCGGCGCAACGGTTCTTCGGTCGGCGCGCCGCCTTCCGTTTCGACGATTTGCGCGGCGGTTTTGGGAGAAGTTTTATTTTCGTATTTTTGCGCCATTTGGCGAAGAGTTTGTGCCAGTTCAAGCAAGGTTTCCCGGTTTTGCCGCATTTTTTCGAGTCCGCGGCAGAATCTGGCCATATAAAATATGGCGGGAACGAGCAAGATAATGGTAACGATATTCAGCCAAAATTCAATATGCATCATTTTTTTGTTGCCTTTCAATAAGTTTGAGCGCGACCTTGTTTCCTCTTCGGCCGATAATCGCGGGGCGGGACGGTTGTCCGGAAACAAGAATTTCCGCCGTTTCCGAGTCTGTTGCGGAGAGGGGCACAAATGTCCCCGCCTGCCATTGCCTGACTTGTTCGGCTTCAAAAATAATCGGACGGGTGCGAACGGTGAGCTCGGGCGCGGCGGCGGGCTGTCGTTCGGACGAAGCGGATTCGGAAGCGTTTGCGGCCAGCAGAATTTCCGCACGGCAATCGCCGATGTCAAGCCGCAGCACAACGGCTTCGGCTTCGCCCAAAAGCGACGGCTGGGCAAGCAAATCCGCCAGTCGGCGCAAAAAACAGACGGCCATTCCCCGCACGGGCAGGGCATGCTGCGGGTTTTTGCCGCCGAAAGCGGCGCAGACGAGCGCAGCCGCGGCACTTTCGGAAAAACGGCAAAAGATTTCTTTTCCGTCTTTGGATCGGCGGTACGAAAAAACATTTTCCGCCGGCCGATATTGTTGCCGCTGTCGGGGCAAAACATGCAGTTCGACGGCGCGGCGGAACAACGGACGGATTTTTTTCAGCACGATTGCCGCGGCCGTTTCCGCCGAAGAGGTATTTTCTTTTGCGGCGTCATTTTCTGCGGCATCGTCTTCGTTTTGCCGGCGGAAGAAAAAGGAAATTTCCTCTGCGGAAAGGAACCTTTCCGCGGGGGCGGATTCGTTTGTCATAACCTTGTTTCCTCCGTTGCGGGCGGCGTGTTTTTCTCTGCCGGTCGAAAACCTGTTTCGAGGCATTGCAACAAGACGGTGCAAATTGCGGCGACGGCAAGAGTCAGCAACAGCCGGCGCGCAAGACGACCGTGCCGCGGGCAGGAAATCTGATTGACTTTAACCATTCCGGTTATCCTTTGTAAAAACTACGGTTAAATATCGTAGCTCATTTTTTTTGCGAGACAAGAAAAAAGATGTTTTTATGAGCCGTTTTTTCAGAACCAAGCGATTCGAAACCGCAAAAACGATGTTACAAATATGTGAAATAGGGCGCGTGAGATTTAATTTGCTTTTTTTTTAAAGTTGTTTATGTTAGAATACATTTGAAATTGGTGTATTGATGGGATGAGCCTATGTATCTGTGGGTCATTATAGCAACTTTTATTGCCGCGTTGTTTGCGCTGAATACGTCGCTGCGCCCCGATATCAAGGAATTGTATGTCGAGCCGCAGGCACAGACGATTATCACCAAAATGTACGTGCAACACCGCGCGGCGATGAACTATTTGTCCAAGCGCAACCGCAATTCGACGGTGCTTAACCTGAGCTATCGTCCGGGAGAGCTGACCGCGGACATGCTTCAAGCCGATCTGCCCTACGGTTTCCAGCAGGACAGCGGCTTTACGAAATTTACGAGCTGGGTGTATTGTCTGGATGTTAACCATCTGGAAGAAGAAGGCGTGTTGGCATTGCCTTCCAGCTGCACGGCGGGTTTGCCGCCGTCCGATGCGGACGGCGCGACCGACGACGGAACAACCGGCGACTCGGACGATGGTACGGGGCTTAACCCCGATCTCGGCGACGGTTCCAATTGCTGCAGCGGGTTGTCGACGGCCGTTTATCTGGTAACTTACGGCTGCGTGCCCTCCAAATGGCGCGACGTGCGTTCCGGCAAGCCGGATGCCATGTTGCTCGGCGCCATGCGGACGACAACCGGATTTACACACGGATTGGGATATGCCATTGACCGCGACGAACTGACGGATTCGGAAGTCTATACCGACGAAAACCAATACACCGAGGTTATTCATACGCCGATGGGCGTTTACGGGCAGGGCGGACAATTTTATCTGCCGATTCCGAGCTATATTTCGGAAACGTCAACGGGAGAAAAGTCCTTTGCCAATGTTTGCGGAAGTCTGCGCCGGCACAACGAAGACTATGATCCGGCCAATCCGCAGAGTCTTGACGACATGTACAGCAGCTGCGATTATTGTCTGGTTTATATGTCCAGGTTCTAGTTTTACGGGGGAAAACAAGCCATGAAAAAGATATTTGACAAAGTAAACGAAACCGGCACCATGCTGGTGGAAGCAATGGCCATGTTGGGGCTGATTGCAATGGTTACGCCTATTTTGTACAAAAAAGCGGCGGAACGGACGACCGAACTGCAGGATATCAACGCCTCAAATCAGTTGCGGGTGCTGGCCGATGCCATGGATGCCTACATCAAAGACAACTTTACGCGGATTACCGACGGCGAAAAGGTGGTAAACGGATGTAACGTTAACAGCGTGGACTATGCCGGTTTTACCGATGACACGTCGGTTAGGTTTGATATTTCTCACTTGTGCGAATATTTGCCCTACGGCTTTTTGAAAGACGGTAAAACGCAAGACAGCAAGCTGTTTTCGAGCTCGGAAACCGACAACAATTCTTTCCAGGTCGTGCTGCGCAAAACAACCGGTACCGAAACCGACGAAGAGGGCAACGAAACCATCGTAGCGGAAACGGTTACCGGCTTTTTGACCGCGGTGCCGAACGAGGGAGAAGATTTTCCCTCGACCCGTGTGGCGCGAATTGCCACCATGGTCGGCAGCAACGGCGGCTATAAAGATGCCAACGGCGAGATTATGGGCGCTCAGGGTATTTGGAGCCTCACTTCCGACGCGGAGCTGGGCGACGTCACCCTGCCCGAAAATTCTTTCGTCGTTTCTTCGCTGCAGCCGATTTCCTCTCAGGGCTTGGCCAACGAAGACGTGCTGCACCGCAAGGACGAGCCGCAGAACGACCATCTGCTGAACTCCATGGAGACGGATCTGTTCATGGCCTATAACGACAAGATTCACAACATTCGGCAGGTGAACCAGATTATCATGACGCCGCAGCTGGAGTGGATGGTCGGCGGCGAGGCCAACCAGGTTGACGAGAGGTTGGCGGAAACAACCGTACTGGAAGCCATTCCCTACGAACAAACCTATGAACCGAATCTGGACTATACCCTTTATATCGGCAGCGGCGGCGGTGCCTTTATGGAAGGAAACTTTGCCGCGTTGGCTTCGTTGTTTACGGTGCGCAGCGAAGAAGACGCCACCGAAAACGACGGCGGTATCAAATATTACGAAACGGCCACCCATGAGGATAACAGCGATCCGAACAATCCCGTTACCACCACCGTTCGCGGCAACGCCATATACAGCGTTACCACCGGCAAAATGGAATATGGCAATATCGATGAAGAAACGGCCGGCGCTCTGTTGACGGTTGATAAGGATAATACGTCCATGGAATTTGTCTCCAAAACCGAAGGAGAAACGGTCAATGCCGAAGGCGAGACGGAAACGGGAATTGTCGGCACGCAAAAGATGTTAGCCATTAATGCCTCGCGTGCCAACATCTTTGACGGCGCTTTGAGCGTGCGCAATCCGAAAACCGATCCGGACGGCGGAAAATATGATGAAAATGACATAAATCAATGGGTAACCTCCAATGCGACGCCGGCGGTCATTGTCGGCGGCGGCGATGCTCACAAAGGTTCCTATACGACATACAGCTATAACGCGGACGGCACGCCGAAAATCGAAAACGGCAAATTTGAAAGTACGGATATTGCGGATTCTGATACCGGAAACGAACATGCCTTGACGGTAAACGGTCCGGCTTTTGTGAAAGACAGCTTAAAAACGGCAAAACTGAAGGCTTATAACGTCGATGCGGCCACCCTGCGCGCCGGTGTTGTGCCGGAAGATTTTGACAAGGTGACCAAGGACGAGGAATTTTATGTGGTAACCAAAAAGAGAGCCAGTGCTACCGATGATACGGGCGCGGTTACGGATTCCGGAAACGGTTATTTGCTGGTAGGCCCCTATACCGACGCCTTTTCCAACAAAGGATATCGTTTGCAGATAGCCGAACAGGACGATACTTCCGACGACGGAACGGAAATTCAGACGGGTATCAGGATGAACCATGAAAGCGGGGTCAATATTCTGGTCGATACCGAAGTCGGCGATGCGGACGGCAATCATGTCGGTTTGCTGGAATATACGCCCGGCGTCTCCGTTGCCGATTCCGGTATGGGAGCCTATGCGACGATAAGCAACAACACGGCTGCCGGACAGGTTAAAATAGGCGCGGCCACGGGCATTTCCCTGTCGACAATGCTCAGCGACGGCTCGTTTATCACCGACGGCATGGTTTCTATTCAGGACAACATGCTGCGCGCCTATTACAGCGACTATAGCGGAGTAGGAGGCGCCTATCTCGATTCGGTGGCGGATAACAGCCGTTTTATTTCGCAGCATTTTGCCGATAATATAACAACGTCCTCGACGGCTGCCGCGGCTGATTATCCGCATGATTATTTGTATCGGCGGGATGTTGACGACAACGGTATTTTCGGGTTGGGCGGCATGGATCTGACGATCAGCGAGCCGGTGCTCGATAGTGACGATCAGGCGCGGCCGGTGATGGATATTAAAGCCAAGAGGGAGGAAGGTTATATTTCATCACGCTTTGCCGGCGGTTTTGCCATCTATGATTATGACGTCGTTTCGTCAGCCGATACTGCTGTGGACGAATATCCGAGCAATCCGTCGGTCAGCGCCGATGCCACCGATGCCGACGGCAATGCTCTTCGTGTAGGTATGGGCAACCCCTCGCTTTATGTCAACAAGGGCGATTTTCAGATTTTGGCTACGGAGGCCAGCACGACGACGACTCTGGCCGCCGGGGATATTATCCTGCAGGTGGACAACAACGAAACGCATGATGCGGTTACAACAACTAATGACGACAGCACTACGACGACAACGGATGAGCGCGGCAGCGTTTACATTCGTCGCGGAGCAATTAATATTGACAGTGCAAGCGGCGGCCGCCTGTCCAACAAAACGATATCGGAAGGTTATGACACGACAACCGAAGCTATCGGTTACATAGCCGCGGATCGCTTTATTTCGCAGGTGGTGCCCAGCGTCGGCGCGCTGAATAAGACGCACGCATCGCCGGGGGAGGGGGCGACCATTTTAGGTACGGATAATGCAGCTATTGTGCCTTATGATAAATTTGAGGTTAACCCGGCCTATACGTCGGTGATGAACGATATCAAGCTGACCACCCGCGGCGGCGCGCGGTTGAGCGATATTTTGCCGGACTTTATCAATAAGGGGATTTATGTGGTTGATAACACGTACCCCGATAATACGCCGTGGACTGATGAGACGAAAGATCCGGCAACCTTTACGGAACTGACGGGGGAGAGCGTTTCAAGCGAAAGTTATACTTCCGCCTACCTCGGATTTGTGCCGACGCCGGTTTGTCCGCAGGGGTATTCGAAAGTGATTACCATCAATCCTTCCGGCTGGTCGATGGCTCAGGCCGGTACGCCGGTAACTAAAAATTCCGCCATCGATATTGCCACTCATAACAATCCGTATCTGTATTGGTATACGGTCAACGGCGAAAAAAGAACCGAGGCGGAGGAAGTGGAACCGGTCAACCCGTTGACCTTCCAAAAGAGTACCTGGCTGCGAGCCATGGTATTGCCGAACTGCGGAGGGCTTCAAACAAACGGTAAGTGTGATGAAGTCACGACCTTTAACGGCTGGGGAACGGTTATGGGATTTATTTATCCTCGTAATTATTATGCGGATTTCATAAGCGGAATGGTTGGCACAACGAACGCTGCGGGAGAACACGGATCGGCCAACACCGGATCCTCGGGAAATATGGAGGTAGGTGAGGACGGCTCTGTCTCGGCAAATACCATTTATTGGAATCTGTATCCGGTGCAATATCGCCAGTTGGAAGCCTATGTGACCGTTTATTGCTATTTTAACCGCAAAGCAGGGTGGGAACCGACTTATGTGGATACAGGCTATGACCAGTTAGAGAGTCCGCGCAGTTTTTGGGATAAGAGCGGGGCTACGAATATTGGAAATCTGAATGATCCCAAACTGAAATATAACGATCCGTGGTAATCGGTTGCAAACAAAGGCTCTGTCGACGTCGGCGGAGCCTTTTTGTCATACATGGAAAACCCCGTGTCGGCCGCGGTTTTTTCCGAGTTCAAAGAGGCGCAGAAAGCGGCAGCGGCACGACAAAAAATCGTACGGCAGCGGCACGACAAAAAATCGTACGGATTCGGGATAACAAAAATCTCTTCTCCCCTGAGGGAAGAGGAAAAAAGGATAACGGAGCCGATTGTTTCCGCTTAATTGTTTCCGCCGAAGCCGCGCAGTTTCAGCTTGTTCCAGCCGCTGTTGTTCTTTTTGTTTTCTTCGGCTTTTTTGGCGGCTTCTTCTTCCACTTTTTGAGTCCACTTGCGAATCGGCTCGCTGCGACGGTTGACAATCCGTCTTTGCTGTTCATTTTGTACCACGCCGACCGGCATCAATTGGTTTAAGAGCGCGGGCGAGACAAATTCCGCATGTTTGGGGGCAAGAGCTTTGAGAATGGCGTCGATAATCGGCGCACCGGGTTTGAAATTGTAAAGCCGCACGCCGCCGCCGTAAAATATGGCAAAGGAGTGACAGGGAGAAGAAAGCAAAACATCCGTATAGTCTACGCCGCGGATAAAACGGATGATGATTTTCGGTTCAATAATGCATTCTTCCGCCTGATCGAACAGAACATTCCCTTCCGTGGCCATAAAATATTGAATTATCATGTTGCGGACTTCTTCGCCGATGACGCCGCAAAAACCGCGAATCGGAAAACTGTTCAGCGTGTAGCCTTCATATTCGGCATTTTGCGGAAAAACTTCGTAACAAAACGCTTGTTCGGAATTAACGATATTGTCGATGGCAAATTTTCCCAGTTCGTCATAAAAGCGTTGCTGCGGTTTGGGAGTTTCTTTTTGGGGCTGCGCTTCGCGCCGCCAGGAGCCTTCCGGCTGGCTGAAAGACTGCACGCCTTCCACCGCCTGCGCAAAAACCGCCGTTGAATAAAGGCAGCATAATCCGGCCAACAGCATCGTTTGCAATTTCATCAACATATCCTCCCGAATAATTTTTGTTTTGTTCAAGTATAGACGATAATCCGACGTTTCTCAAGCGGTAAATTATTTGTCGCCGATGCGCAGGGCTTCGATAAACGCCGATTGCGGAATCTCCACCTTGCCGAACTGGCGCATGCGCTGTTTGCCTTTTTTCTGTTTGTCGAGCAGTTTGCGCTTGCGGGTGATGTCGCCGCCGTAGCATTTGGCGGTAACGTCTTTGCGCAGGGCGGAAATGGTTTCGCGGGCGATGACCCGGCCGCCGATGGCCGCCTGAATCGGAATTTTGAACAGGTGCCGCGGTATCAGGTCTTTCAGGCGTTCGCAAATCTGCCGGCCGCGGGCTTCGGCTTCCGATCGGTGGCAGAGAAAGGCCAGCGCGTCCACCGGTTCTTCATTTATCAGAATCTGCACTTTGACAAGGTCGGATTCCTGCCGGTCGATAAGCTCGTAGTCAAAGCTGGCATAGCCGCTGGTGATGGATTTCAGGCGGTCGTAAAAGTCAAACACAATCTCGTTTAAGGGAATTTTGTAAATCACCATTGCCCGGCTGCCGGCATAGGTCAGTTCTTCCTGTTCGCCGCGCCGGTCGTTGCACAGTTTTAAAACCGCGCCGAGATATTCGTCGGGCACAAGAATGGTGGCGCGTACCAGAGGTTCTTCTATCGAGCGCACGGTGGAAAGATCCGGCATGTCGGCCGGGTTGCACAAAGTCAGCGACTCGCCGTTGGTCAGGTGCAGCGTGTAGGCAACCGACGGCGCGGTGGTGATGAGGTCGAGATCAAATTCGCGGCTTAGGCGCTCCTGCACGATTTCCATGTGCAGCAGACCGAGGAACCCGCAGCGGAAACCGAGCCCGAGGGCTGCGGAATTTTCGTTTTGATAGTCGATGCTGGCGTCGTTTAGTTTCAGCTTGGCCAGAGCGTCTTTCAGATTTTCGTATTGGCTGCTGTCCACCGGAAAAACGGAGCAGAACACTACCGGAACCGACGGTTTGAACCCGTGCAGAGGCTTGTCGCAGGGGGTGCGGTTGTCGGTGATGGTATCGCCCACACGGCAGTCGCCGACGCTTTTGATGCTGGCGGTGATAAAACCTATTTCGCCGGGGTAAAGCGCTTCGACATCCTGCATTTTCGGGGTGAAGATGCCGACTTTGTCGATCTGATAAACGGCGTTGTTGGACATCATGCGGATTTGCTGCTTTTTGCGAACAACGCCGTCTTTGACGCGCAGCAAAATGATAACCCCCAGATAAGAATCGTACCAGCTGTCGATTAGGAGCGCTTTAAGCGGCGCTTTTTCGTCTCCCGCGGGCGCCGGCAGACGGGTAACGATTGCTTCCAGCAGGTTTTGCACGCCGAGCCCCGTTTTGCCGGAAGTTTCCACCGCGCCGGAAGCGTCGAGCCCGATAACGTCTTCAATCTGCCGGCGTACTTTTTCGGGGTCGGCAGACGGCAGATCCACCTTGTTCAGAACGGGGATGATTTCGTGGTTGTTGTCAATGGCCAGATAGACATTGGCAAGCGTTTGCGCTTCCACCCCCTGGGTGGCGTCCACCACCAGCACGGAGCCTTCGCAGGAGGCAAGCGAACGGCTGACTTCGTAGGAAAAATCGACGTGTCCAGGGGTGTCCATGAGGTTCAGCTGATAGGTTTTGCCGTCGGCCGCCGTATAGTTTAAGCGTACGGTCTGCGCCTTGATGGTGATGCCCCGTTCGCGTTCGATATCCATTGAGTCCAGCACCTGTTCCTGCATTTCGCGCGCGCTCAATCCGCCGCAATATTCAATCAGGCGGTCGGCCAAAGTCGATTTTCCGTGGTCGATGTGGGCAATGATGGCAAAATTGCGGATGAGGTTTAAGTCGTGAACCATGAATTTTTTCCCGTTCTTTATAATTGTAAAATTATTTCAATACATAGGGCAAAAAACGCCGCAAGGCAATATAATATTGATTGTCGCCTCAAAATATGCTAACAATAATTATATGTTCCGACAACGGAGGCCGTTTTTATGAAAAAAATGATTGATATTGATTTCGGGTCTTCCCGCTATGACGAGCTGGTGGAGCTGCGTTACAAAATTTTGCTGGAGCCGCTCGGGCTGAAGTTTTTGGACAAATACCGCGAAAACGAAATGAGCTGTCTGCACATCGGCTGCATTGAAAGTCTGGACGACAAACTGGTCGGCGGGTTGATGCTGGTGCCGGTCAACGATGAGGAAATCCGCCTGATGCAGGTGGCCGTGGATACCAAATATCAACGCGAGGGTATTGGGCGTGAGATGGTGAAATACGCCGAAAAACGCGCCAAAGAGGCCGGTTATTCGCGAATTGTCATGCATGCCATGCTGTCGGTGGTCAATTTTTACGAAAAACTGGGTTATCGTCAGGAAGGGGATATTTTTGAAGAAAGCGGCATTACCTTTGCGCGGATGGTGAAAGATTTATCGTAACGGGATAAAGGCATGAGCGAAGATTTTCAACGACTGAAAGGCGAGTTAACGGAATTTTGTCGGCAGGTGAGAGAAAAAGACGAACTGGCGGCGGGCTTCGACCGCTTGGTCGATGCGCAAAGGCTGCGCGAAATTGTTGATGCGCTGAGGAAAAATTTTCCAAAAAACGCCACGCCCGGCGACGAATATACGATGCATTTTGCCTATGCGCAGATGTCTCCCGACGCGCGGACAGAAAAAGATATGGCCGATTGGCGCAAACATATCAAAAAATTTATCAATGACTGCCCGGCCGAGCCGAAACTTGCCGGCCGCGTAGCCCATGCCGTAAAACATCTGCCGGAAGCCTGCGCCACCACCGGCGAGGCTTTTAACTACGGTTTGCGGGCATTGCGACTGCTACCGAAAAAAACGCCGATATTCGCAAGCTGCGAAAAAGAGGTGCAGAAAATGGCGTTGAGCGATTTTCATACGCTGCTTGACAAGGCAAATCAGGAAACAAACTATCAAAAACAAATCAAAGCATACGATCGGGCGCTGGCGCGGCTAACCGATATCCCGCCCGGAAGCCGCTATAAATATATGTATGAATGTCTGCATGCCATGGCGCCGGTTTATGGGCGCACCGATTGGGGAAAAGTGGAGTTTCCGCATAAGCGGCGGTTGATCTCCAACCGGATTTTTAAGAGTTTGCCGCCGGAAATGCAAACGATTATCCGCAACCAAAAAAACAAGAAAGACTGGTATTATTGCTGATTTGAAAAAAGTCGTATTTTCGGACAACCCCCGAGGCTTTACCGGGCAAGGCTTCAGGGGTTGTTTTTTTGATATGGCGCGAAAACGTACGTTAAAAAAGAACAAAAATCAAGACGGAAAATCAAGGGCTGCAGAAGAAAAAAAGCGCCGCAATCAAACGTACAATATTTTACATCACCTGAACTGTAACAAAGGATAAAAAGGGGAAAGGTTATGAAAATATTGTGTAAAAACATGTGTATAGCACTGTTTTCACTGTGTTTTGGGCTGGTTTTGACGCCCGAATCGCAGGCTAAAGTGTGCTTTGTGGGCGACGAAGACTGTGCCGGCAGCATGGACTTCGGCGATTATAAGGCGCCGGACGGAGCAACTTTGTGCGACGGATATACGCAAGCTCCTTGTGCGG
The DNA here is from genome assembly GCA_944390915.1 of uncultured Alphaproteobacteria bacterium. Taxonomy (GTDB): domain Bacteria; phylum Pseudomonadota; class Alphaproteobacteria; order RF32; family CAG-239; genus JAFUYI01. Next base: position 2,420 of record CALXRS010000007.1, on the reverse strand, counting down.
AGGGCAAACATATAAACGGTTATTGTCCGTATGACAGTTCGTACGTTATATGCTGCGGACCAGAATTTGTGTATGACGACTGCGCATATCCGCGTATTTATGATGGTAAATGCGGCAATAAATATTCCTGCACCTGCGATTTGAAAAAATTCCCGTATACGGATGAAACCTGTGCGCAGGCACCAGCTGAGAACGGAAGCGAACCCGGTAACGCTTATCCGGCGGGCGGCAGCTGTACGCTGGGCGTAGTTGAGGGAGACGGTAAAACGGCTCAGGAAATTTACTATTCGGCCTGTATGTGCGATCGTGCCACCTATCCCCAGCCGTTGAGCAAATGCGCGGTGGACGGCAACGGTAAGCCGATGGCCGGCGATATTTGTCGGGACAGCGAGGGTAACGAATATACGACCACCTGTAAATGTGATTGGGATAAGTTCCCCGTGGTTGTATCCGAATGTGACTATGGCGGTGACGGTGATACCTGTATTGAGGGCGGCGTAACCAGAGCGGAAGATTGCTGCTCCTGCGAAGCATTTCCGGTAACTCTGATTGACGGCAAGCCCAAACAGGGCGGTGCAAACCTTCAGTACGCCAGTGACTGGGATGTCTGCGGTTGTCCGCTCGGCAAAAACCGTGTCAAAATCACGCAATGCGCGGCCGGTTGGGAACCGACGGATGCCGGCGACGGTTGTCAGAGAATCGAGTGTGACAAGGCCGTAAAACTGTTTTTCAGCAAGCCTGAAAATATAAAGGCGTACAAGAATTTTGCGGTGTTTGACGGCAGTAGTCTGGTAACCTATGAACAGCTGACGGATGAGGAAAAAGAAAAGTTGCCTACCAAAGCGGAACAGACCTATGCCGTCGGTGATCCGGTTACAAGTACAACGGCAACAAAGGGTGTTTTGCCATCAAGCGTTTCTGTTCCTGTTCGAGCTTGCACACAATCCGCGGCGGGCGTTGCTTGCACTAAAGCAGAAGAAATCTATACGCCTTCCTATTTTGCCAATATGAATTCAACCAACGTTTCGGTGGATGATATTGTCATGATCAAAGAAGCCTGCGCCAGAGAAGCTCCTCAGGTAATAACCGCTTCGGAGTATTTCCCAAATATTTTATCAACAAATAATAAGGTTATTAAAATATACGGGGCAGAGTTGTACTTTGATGGAAAAACTAATGTAACTTATCCTCTGGAATTAGTAAACACGAAAGTTACCGGAAATGGCGCAGTGTTTCAAAAACCGGTTTCGTTAGAAAACGAAGGAAATAGCGGTAATGCCGTTTTTGCTATGAGCTCTTCAACTTTTAATAACAATCTGAGTACAAACGGATATAGTTTCGATGGGGTTTCTTCATTGTATCTGATATATGATGTTGGCTTCATTAATGGCCGAGCCATAACACCTGTCAATTTTAAATTTAACGGTGGAGAAACTTTTAACGTTTCTTACTTGTATGTTACTCCAAATCAAAAGGATAAAAATTATAATGCTAATATCACTATAAACTTTACCGCTCCGCGCTCAAGTAACGGAGTGGAGGTTAATGTGAAACAACTAAGATTAGGATACTATAATGATAGTAAGTTTGGTCGCAATGTAAAGGCAAAATTAACCGGAAATATATCGTGGAATATGTTTGACGAAAATAATTCTACAAATTCCATAGTGCTTTCAAATGGCAGCCAGATATATTCTTCTGATTACGGCTCCGGCGGATATTATGCAAAAATAAAGTTTGCCGGCGGTGTTGTGGCCAAAAAGTGTACAATGGCAGATCATATTAAGTATCCTCACGTGCATTTGAATGCGCTAAACAAAACTGATCCTATTTCGTCTTGCAAGCCAGAAAATATGCAAAATTTTACGTATCTTACAAGTATGGAGGATTTTGTAGCTTGTTCTGTCAATATGAATAAAAATATATCACTAACCAAACAATTGATTAAAACGTATGTAGGCAGCTGTAACGCTGCAGGATCGGAGAAAGAGAAACGTTGCAACGAGAGAAGGGATCGATGGCTAATAAAATTTGTCGGCTGTACAACAACACCAAGAGGTATAGGAACGCTTGCAAATAAGGTATCGGAAGATTGGTGCACAACAGATCCATATCTGAGTTGTGAATAGAGATAATTCCCATCCGTGGTAATCCGAGGATGGACAGGTGATATAATCCCCGTCAGGATGGGTAATTTCAAGGAAAGGCGGGAGCGCGGCCGGCGCGGGCAGCCGGCTCCCTCTTTCCGCCGGAGGGCTTAATCAGAGGGCTTAAAAATAAGCAATTATTGAGATAAAAATTATGTACAGGCATATCGGGAAGAAAAGAGTTTTTTTACGAAGCAAAAAAAGGATTTACGGCAAGCGTAAAAATATTTCTTGACAAAATCCGCGATATGATAGACAAAAAAGAAAGTTCGT
>CALXRS010000006.1 GCA_944390915.1 uncultured Alphaproteobacteria bacterium | reverse complement strand
AATCTCTGCTTTTTCCCCGCACGCTGCCTTTTTTCCCTCTCCCTTAAATGCCCGCACCGGCTGCAGCTCTTTTCTCCTTCCATTTCCTCCCCACCTCCTTTTCCCTCTCTCTTGAATACCCGCACCTGCCACAACTCCTTTTTCCCCTCTCCCTTGAGGGGAGAGAGGGACGCGTAAGCGTCGGGTGAGGGTGAAAAGGCAGAAAGCCCCGAAAATCGGGGCTTTCTTTGTGTGTAGTATCAGCGTTTATTAGAATGCATGGTTGAATGAGGCGCTGTTGCTGGTTTTCGGTCGGCTGAAGAAGAGATGCTGAAACGAATTCAGCATGACAATTTAATATTAGTTTGGCATGACAGTTTGGTGTGTAGGGGGACAGTTTGGTGGGGCGACTAAAAAAAACGCCCTTACGGGCGTTTATGGCGGAGAGTACAGGACTCGAACCTGTGCACCGTTATTCACGGTGACGGATTAGCAATCCGCTGCATTACCACTCTGCCAACTCTCCGTCGTCCTGACTACCGGCTATATTTATCGTATGTTTTTTGTGCAGTCAATCTTTTTTTGCAAAAAAAATTTTTTTATAGACAAGACAAGCCGCCTCTGTCGGGACGGCTTGTCTTATCATGAAAAAACAATTTTCTACAATTTGATAAGCTCGCGCACGCGCTCTTTCAAATGTTCCAGATCTTCCGCTTTCGGCGTGTATTTTTCCTCAAACGGGGCAACCGTCTGCCAGCCCAGATCTTCGTACACCTGCTGGATCTGTTTGACAACGCCCGGTTTCCACCCATAAGAGCCGAAAGCCAGCGCCTTTTTGTTACGCGGCGCCAGTCCCTTCATATAGGTAACAAAAGCCGCCACCCGCGGGAAAAGCTGATTGTTTAAGGTCGGGTTGCCGATGCAGACATAAGCCGCGTCCAAAAAGTCCACCATCACGTCGGAAACGTTATCTGCCGCCAGACAATGTTTGGTGACCGGAATGCCGGCATCCTGAAATTCCGCCATGACCGTTTCCGCCATTTTGGCGGTGGCGCCCCACATCGAATCGTACACGACAACCGCTTTGCCTTCGTTTTTGCCCGAAGCCCATTTGGCATAAAGACCGAGAATCGTGTTCACTTCGTCTTTGCCCGACCAGATGCAGCCGTGCGACGGGGCAATCATTTCGATATCGAGCCCGAGCGTGCCGGCCGTATTCAGGGCTTTTTCTGCCTGCGCGCCGTACGGAAACAAAATATTGGCATAGTAGCTCTTGGCATCGTTTAAGACCACGTCAAGCGGCTGTTCACGCACAAACAGACCGTCCGAAGCCAGATGCTGGCCAAAACCGTCGTTGGAAAGCAGCAGCTTTTCTTCTTTAATATAAGTCATCATCGAATCCGGCCAGTGAAGCATAGGGGTGGTCATAAAAGTGAGGCTTCTTTTGCCGAGCGGCAGGCTGTCGCCGGTCGTAACCAGATGATAGTTCCAACCGGTGGTGTCAAAATGCGCCTCGAGCGCCATTTTGCCTGCGTTGTCGGTCACAATGACCGCCTGCGGCGCCAGCTTCATGATTTCCGGAATATTGCCGGAATGATCCATTTCCACATGGTTGACCACCACATAGCTGATTTTGGAAAAATCGACCACGCTTTTAACCCGAGCAATCATCTCCGGCGACATATAGCTTTTGACGCCGTCGACAAGGGCGATTTTTTCATCCGTGATAAGATAAGAGTTGTATGTGGAGCCGTGCGGCGTGGCATAACCGTGAAACTCCCGTAAATTCCAGTCCTTGGCACCAACCCAGTAGATGCCGTTTTTGATTTCTTTTGCTTGCATTTTATTTTCCTTGTTTGTATGTTGACAGGTGTTGATGACATATAAATAGACACATATTTTGCAGTTGACAACACGTTTTAAACAGGTTATCAACAATAATAGTAATAATTATCATTTTGAGGCAAAGATGAAATATTCCCGCCAAAGAGAACTGATACTTAAATCTTTAAGAGAAAACTGCATCCACCCGACGGCCGAGCAGCTTTACGATTTTATCCTCCAGGAGGAGCCGACGGTCAGTTTGGCCACCGTCTACCGCAACCTCAATCTTTTGGCCGAAAACGGCATGGTCAAAAAAATCGAAGGACTGGACGGAACGGCGCATTTTGATCATCAGACACATGATCACTATCATTTTATCTGCACCCGGTGCGGACAAGTGTTTGACGTGCCTTATGACATCGCGCCCGATCTGGAAACGGCGGTGGAAAAGCAAACGGGGCTGAAGGTTACCTCTTATGACATCGCTTTCCGCGGGATATGCCAAAACTGCCGGAAAATCAATTAAATCAACCATCTTTCAAACAAAAAACAAGGAGTAAGGAAATGGAACTTAAAGGTTCGAAAACAGAAAAAAACTTAATGGAAGCCTTTGCCGGCGAATCGCAGGCGCGCAATAAATACACCTACTATGCCTCAAAAGCCAAAAAAGAAGGCTACAACATTATCGCCGACAAATTTGAACAGACGGCCAACAACGAAAAAGAACATGCCAAAATCTGGTTTAAGCTGCTCCACGGCGGCGAAGTTCCCTCGACCGTCGACAACCTGAAAGACGCGGCCGCCGGCGAAAACTACGAATGGACGGAAATGTATGCCCGCATGGCCAAAGAAGCCGAAGAGGAAGGATTTACCAAAATCGCTTTTCTGTTCAAATCGGTGGCAGCCATCGAAAAAGGACACGAAGAAAGATACAACGCCCTGTTAAAATCGCTGGTTGAAGGCAAAATTTTCAACCGTCCGACCAAAGTTATCTGGGAATGCGCCAACTGCGGCCACCGCGTCGAAAGCCCAATGGCACCCGAAAAATGCCCGGTTTGCGACCATCCGCAGGCTTATTTCTTTGAACTTCAGGAAGAATTTTAATTTGACCGGCAAAGAAAATTTTTGCGCTCCGACCAAATCGGAGCGCTGTTTTTTTATATTTTACCGCCGCTTCTTGATAAGTACATAAATCCTTTGAGTCTTTTATAAAACTGTGTTATATGGAAATGTAAAGGATAATATCGGGCGGAAACAATAACCAAATATTCCGCAGAGCGATCGTCGTGCGCCGCCGGATAGGACTTAAACCGTAAATTTTTATGATGAAGGTATACAAATGAAAACATTATTGAAAAAATTAAAAAATTTTTTCAAAAAAGTTACAAATCACCCTCGCTTTATTGATATGCTCGGCATATTGATATATTATTACTCGCGCTGGATCGGGCAGACAACGCGCTGGGGTGCTTTCGGGCTCAACCAGCTCTACCAGACATGGCATCAGGACAAGGCCATTATTTTGGTCATCTGGCACGGCCGGGCGCTGATGATTCCGCATTTCTGGAACAAACAAAGACCGCTTAACGCCCTTGTCTCGTTGCACAAAGACGGAAGAATCGTTGCCAAATTTCTGGAAAAATACGGCTTTGGCATTATTGACGGCTCGTCTTCCGCCAACGCCAATGCCGCGGCTTTGAGTCTGCTCCACTCGTTACGGGAGGACAAGGCCGTGGCCATTATCCCCGACGGACCGCGCGGACCGCGGATGAAAATGAGCATCAGCCCGCTTTATTTTGCGCGCAAATCCGGCAAACCCGTATTCGGCGCCACCTACAGCATCGAACACTCACTGGTGGCCAAAAGCTGGGACGCCATGATTGTTCCTTTTCCCTTTTGCCGCGGTACCCTGCATATTACCAAACCATACTATATTCCGGCTACCGCAACTGACGAAGAACTGGAACAATATCGCCAACAACTCGAAAACGAAATGAACAGCCTTACCTTGAAGGCGGATCGTGTCTTCGGTCTGCCGAAAATCGAACCCGGCGTTTCCGCCAAACCTAAAAAATATTCTGATACGGAGGAAAATAAGAAATAATGTTTATCCAAGTCTACAACACTCTTGTCCGCCTTTTATATCCGCTGGCCATCCGCCCCTACATCAACAAACGCAAAGAACGCGGCAAAGAAGACATCAAACGCTTTAACGAAAGAATCGGCAAGCCGCTGATGCCCCGCCCAGAGGGTAAATTGTTCTGGCTGCACGGCGCCTCCGTCGGCGAATCCCTTTCCATGCTGCCGTTAATCGACAAACTGCTTTTGACCTATCCCGAAGCTCATGTGATGGTAACAACCGGCACGACGACTTCGGCGGAGCTGATGGGCAAACGGCTGCCCGAACGGGCTTTTCACCAATATATCCCGATCGACAACCCGGCCTTTACCAAACGCTTTGTCCGTTACTGGCATCCGGATGCCGCCCTGTGGTTTGAATCGGAACTGTGGCCGGCCATGCTTTCCACCATCAAGAGCAAAAATATTCCGCTCATTCTGGTAAACGGCAGAATCTCCAACCGCTCGTTTAAGCGCTGGCAGCAGTTTGACTATATCTGCAAGGAACTTCTCGGCTGCTTCACCTATTGCCTCGGACAGTCCGACGAAGACGCCTACCGCCTGAAAGTTCTTGGCGCCAAAGAGGCCGAATGCCTCGGCAACCTGAAATATGCCGGTCTGCCGTTGCCCGTTGACGAAGAAAAGAAAAAACAGCTGGAAAAAGAAATCAACGGTCGAACCGTGTGGCTCGCAAGCTCGACCCATGAAGACGAAGAAATGAAAATCGCACGTTTTCTGGGCGAAATGAAAAAAGAATTTCCCGATCTGCTGCTGATTGTGGCGCCCCGCCACCCCAACCGCGGAGAAGAAATCCAAAAACAAATGCAGGAAGAGCTCGGGCTTAACGTTTCTCTGCGCTCCAAAGACGAGCCGATTACTCCCGAAACGGACGTTTACGTCGCCAACACCATCGGCGAAATGGGGCTGTGGTACAACCTGTGTCCGCTGGTGTTTATCGGCGGCTCGCTCATTCCCCACGGCGGGCAAAACTTTATGGAGCCTTCCCGCTGCCGCGACGCGGTGATTGTCGGCCCGCACATGCACAACTTTACCGACGCCATGAACCGCGCCCAAAAGGCCAACGCCGTCATTCAGGTCAACAATGTCATAGACCTTTCCAACCAGGTTTGCCTGTTGCTCGAAAACAAAAACCTGCTTGAAGAAAAACGGCAGAAAGCCTACGACTGGGCAATGTCCGAATCGAAAGTTCTGGACGGGATTATGAACAAAATCAAAGAATATATCCCGCAATGAAAACTCCCGGATATTGGCAAAACAACGGACTGTTTTCCTGCCTGCTGCTGCCGGCAGGAAAACTTTATGCCGCGGCAACCGCCCTGCGCCTGAAGCTGAAAAAAACGCAAAAAGCGCCGGCACCGGTGGTTTGTATCGGCAACCTCACCGCCGGCGGCACCGGCAAAACACCGGTTGCTCTGGCCGTTGCCGAACTTTTGCGCCAATGCGGCAAAAAACCGGCCTTTGTCACCCGCGGCTACGGCGGACGGCTGAAAGGCGTGATGGCCGACCTGACCCGACATACGGCCAAAGACATCGGCGACGAACCCATGCTTTTGGCAAAGAAAGCCCCCGTTGCCGTCAACCCCGACCGCTATCAGGGCGCGTTGACGGCAATCAACGCCGGGGCGGACGTGCTGATTATGGATGACGGTTTCCAAAACCCGGGATTGTTTAAGGATCTGAGCATACTTGTTTTTGACGGCGGTTTCGGGCTTGGCAACGGTTTGCCCGTGCCGGCCGGTCCGCTGCGCGAAGATTTTGCCGCCGGTCTCCACCGCGCCGACGCCGCCGTCATCATTGGCGAAGACAAGCACCGTTTGGCGGACAAACTTTCTCCCCTGCCCGTTTTCGGCGCCCGCACGGTTGTCCTGCCGCTTGTTTTGCCGGACAACAAAGCCCTGGCTTTTGCCGGCATCGGACGGCCGGAAAAATTTTATAACTCTCTTCGCGAACAGGGAATTACTCCGATAAAAACGATTGATTTTCCGGATCATCATTTTTATACCGAAGAAGAACTGCAAAAACTCCTAAGCGAAGCCGATGCTCTGGGCGTTGCAGCCGTCACGACGGCCAAAGATTTCGTTAAAATTCCGCCTGCCCTGCAGCCGCGTTTCAAAGTGCTGGAAATTGCCGTTCGCTGGGATGACGAGCAGGCCTTTGCGCAATTTGTCCGCTCCCGGATTTAAGCGGCAAAACAGCCGGAACTAAAAAAAACAACCGTCGCCAGCGACGGTTGTTTTTTTAGTTCAAAACGGTTAAAAACGAAAATCGCGGTCACCGTGCTCAATTTTTTCCAGCCGCTCGACAACCACTTTCCGCACCTGTTCTTTGGGAATGTTGTTCAGCTCTTTTTTTATCAGTTCCAGCCCCAGTTTTCTGGTTTCCGGCGAAGCATAATCCGTCAGATATTCCTTCAGGGTCATCAGCGCATTCGGATGGCAGCAGTTTTGTATCTGTTTGCTCTTGCAGAGTTCCATAAAACGGTCGCCGGTGCGGCCTTCGCGGTAGCAGGCGGTGCAAAAGCTCGGAATATAGCCCATCTCCATGAGCCAGCGGATAACTTCGTCTAAGGTGCGGGTGTCGCTCAAATCAAACTGCGCGGAATTTTCCTCCGCCGGTTCGGGCTCGGCGTAGCCGCCGACGCTTGTTTTGGAGCCGCCGCTTATCTGCGAAATTCCCAAATGCAAAACCCGCTCACGGCAAGCCTGACTTTCGCGGGTAGAAACAATCATACCGGTATAGGGCACGGCTATGCGGATGCAGGCAACGATTTTGGCAAAAGTGTCATCGTTGATGCCGTTGACAAAAGAAGACGGATCGATGTCGTCGGCGCTGCGGATGCGCGGCACGCTGATGGTATGCGGCCCTACTCCGTGCACGGCTTCCAAATGCTCGGCATGCATCAACAGACCGGCAAACTCATATTTGTAGCGCTCAAGCCCGAACAAAACCCCCAGGCCGACGTCGTCAATGCCGCCTTCCATTGCCCTGTCCATGGCTTCCGTATGGTAGGTATAATCATGTTTCGGCCCGGTCGGATGCAATGTTTCGTAGCTTTCCTTATGATAAGTTTCCTGAAACAAAATATAAGTGCCGATGCCGGCTTCGTGCAGCTTGCGATAATTTTCCACGGTGGTAGCGGCAATATTGACGTTCACCCGCCGGATGGCGCCGTTTTTGTGTTTGATGGAATAGATGGTGTTGATGCACTCCAGAATATATTCTATCGGATTGTTGACCGGATCTTCGCCGGCCTCTATCGCCAGCCGCTTGTGCCCCATATCCTGCAGAGCGACAACTTCGCGCCGCACTTCTTCCTGCGTCATTTTTTTGCGGGCGATATGCCTGTTTTTGGCATGATACGGGCAATAGACGCAGCCGTTGACGCAATAGTTGGAAAGATAAAGCGGCGCAAACAGCACAATGCGGTTGCCGTAAAAATCTTTTTTTATCTGCTCGGCCAGAGCATAAATTTCCGCATTTTTGTCGTCTCTTTCGCAGGCCAGCAAAACCGACGCCTCGCGGTGGGACAATCCTTTTCTTTCCTTTGCTTTGGCAATGATTTCATCAATCAGGGCTACATTGTTTTTATTGGCTTCGGCATAATCCAGCGTGGCCAAAATTTCCTCATGGCTGATAAATTCCTCAGCCTTCAACGATTTCGGGTTATACATTTTTCCTCTTTCCTTACGGGTCAGAATCATCTTCCCCGTCAGCTGTTGTTACATAAAAAAACTATTCGCCGGCACCGGAATAAGCGGTTTTGGCACTAACGCCCGGCAGGCTGCCGATTTTGCCCGACAGCGCGCTGATGGTATCGTGCGGCGCGTCTACCACCACGCTGATGATATTAATGTTGCGGGCACGGTAGGGAAGCCCCAGCCGTCCGATGATGACATCGGCGTAATCGTGCAAAATTTCGTTCAGACGTTCGACCGAATCTCGGTTTTCGACCACAATGGCAATAACGGCAACTTTGGTTTCCATAAAATTTTCTCCTTTGTATGATATCGGATCTTATAACATAATAATTTGGGAACCGTTTGCTCAATGACAACCGCCGCCGGTAATTTTGTTTAATCGACGAGGCGCAACGGTTGCATTAAGCATCAGGCAAACCGGTATTTCAGGCCTCTTTTTTTTCTTCGGCGGCAATCTTTTTGCCGTCGTCCGCTTTCCACAACGAAAAGCCGATACCGGCAAACAGCAGACCGAAAGTGACCGTCAGGGAATGCCAGGCTTCCAGCTCGAAACCGAAAACTTTCGGAGCAAATATCTTCAGGCCGATAAATATCAGAATGATGGACAACGCCGGCTTCAGATATTTGAATTTGTGAACAATCGCTTCCAGCAGGAAATAGAGCGCCCGCAAACCCAAAATGGCAAAAATATTGCTCGTGTAGACAATAAACACATCCTGAGTGATGAGGAAAATGGCCGGAATGCTGTCCAGCGCAAAAATAATATCCATGGTTTCAATCGTTATCAGCGCAAAAAACAGCGGCGTGACATAGTGCTTGCCGTTTTCCTTGATAAAGAAGTGCTCGCCGTGGATTTTGCCCGTCACATGGAATATTTTGGAAAAGAATTTGAACATCCGGCTTTCTTCAAAAGCGGGTTCTTCCTCGCCTTTGTGCAGCAGCATCTTAACGCCGGTATAAACCAGAAAGACGGAAAAGACATAAAGTATCCAGTGGAAGTTGGCAATCAGCGTTTCGCCCACCAAAATGAGCAGCGCACGCATGACAATCGCCCCGAGAATGCCCCAGAACAACACCCGGTGCTGATACATGCGCGGCACACCGAGGCTCGAAAAAATAAGCGACATGATAAAAATATTGTCAAGCGAAAGACTTTTTTCCACCAAAAAGCCGGTGAAAAAGTCCATGCCCTTGTCGAGACCTTCTTCATAGATAATGAACACCCCGAAAACGCAGGCCGCCAAAATATAGATTATGCACAAGGCAAGCGTATGGGTGAAATTCGGCACTTCGTTCTTGCGGTTGAACCAAAACAGATCAAAGAACAGAAGCACCAGCACGACAATGCCGAAAATACCCCACAACCACTCCTGCGGGATAATATAGTGGTTGGTAAACAGATCCTTCAATTTTTCCATAATTTTCAATTTCCCCGTAAAAAAGCCGTTGTTACCGGGCTGTTATATCCTGCTTTCGGCGTTTCGTCAACAACAACCGGCGACTTATTCCCTTTGTATCCTCAACGTTTTTTATATTGCCACGAAAGGCGACAGGTGGTATAATAAAGTTGCAAAAGCCGTTTTGAAAGCGGTTTTTGCAACCGGATTAACAAGTATGGAGTTTTTATGTACGCAGTAACACCCTTTGCGGTGCAAAGCAAAAAACATTCCCCGGACAATCCTTTGCGGGGAAAAAACATTGATTGTCAACTTTTTATTTTTTGCGAGGGCTTATCGGTTCTGAAAGGAGTGTAGTCATGCTTTCTTTCAGATACAGACTTGAACCGGACGACCCCGAACAAATCCGTAAGATTTCCGCTTCGACGGGCTTTTTTGACGCAACGGACGTCGAAATCAGCGTAAACCTGGCGCACAACGCTTTGAGCCGACAGGAACGCAGCCACGCCAACGACAACATCGAAGAACCTTCTTTTCTGCTTGCCGAAGACAACGGCAAGACGGTCGGTTATGCCTGCTTCGGTAAAATCCGAGACTGCGATTCGGCCTATGAATTGTACCTGATTTCCACCTTAAGCAGCTATCGCGGACACGGCATCGGGCGCAGAATGATCGAGCGCCTGCTTTTGACCGTGCGCGAACTCGGCGGCAAAAAAATCTTTGTCAAGACAGAGGGAACCGAACAATATCTGCCGACAAGGAAGTTTTACGAATCCTGCGGATTTCGGCTGGAAGCCGTCTTAAAAGAATATTACGGTGACGGCGACGACTGTTACATCTATTCCTACAAATTTGCGGAAGAAGACGAAGCCGCCAACCTGCTGCCGGCGGAATAACCCGGCAGGTCGATGTTTTTGCCCGTTTTTCGGGGAGCACGCCAGCTTTCCCCGAAAAGCGGGCGTTTTTTTGTTCTTTTTTCGCCTTCGACAGATGCCGGACGACCGAAAATTAAATATCTCGCCGTTCCGATTGACGGATAAAAAAATATATAATATCTGTGTTTATCGTTTTTTTAGTTTTATCCGGAAAGGGAAAAAAATGGACAACGAAGAAAACAAACAGGACGGCGCAACGGGAGCTGCACAACGACCGGAAGCCGACTCTCTGGCTGCGGAAATAGAAAACAAAATTGCCGAACAAAAAAGACTCTACGGCGACAAATTTGACGAAAACGGCTATCGTGCCGCCGCAACGGCATATGCGGAGGCAACCGGAAGTCTGGCAAACTTTAACGACGCTAAATTTGTCAAACCCAAAGACGATAACAAAGAAAAAATGGACAACGGCCAGGACAAATCATTCAACCTTTAGCAAAAAGATGGAAAATTTATTGCCCATGGTTCGGACGGCACCGTTTTTGAAGGAAAAAACTTTGAAGAAATAAACGATAAAGTTTGCGAAAACCTGGCCAAAAATTGTCGGGATCAGGGCGAAGAAGCAACCATCGCTTATCATGGCAACAATGAGGAAAATAAAAAAATATTTTCGAGAAACGCCCTGCTGAAACATGATATTACCATCACGGGCGGTTGGCCGAAAGACCAACAGTTCTGGCAAGATCTGAAAGCCGAATATCTGAAAGACGACAAACACTCGCTAAACGACTGGGAAAGAATAACCCGCAAAATTCCCGACGAAGTTATGGGACGCACTCCGGAAGAACGGCAGCGCAACAAAAAATTAAACACCGCCGATATGCTGAAACGGCTCCGCCAGAGAAACAATCATAACCCCGAACCGCGGCAACAATCCGGTCAACAACAATCCGGCGCCAATCTCACTCTGGAACAGCTGCTCGATATGAAGAAAAAACGCGCTTATGCAAATGGTTAGCGTTCAGACGAAAGATCGGCGTCAACCGAGATATCCTCCCTGCTCCCGCTAAAATCGGGAGCTTTTTTGTTGCTGTGACAGCGCGTTTTTTGTTGACAAAATTTCCAAAATATGTTGTGATAAAAATGTTAACTGAAACTATTCATATATTATTCTAATCTAAAATAAAAAGTCATGAGCAAAGTTGTTATTCGCGGTAAACACCCTGTGTTTATCAAAAATGAAGAAGAAGAAAAAGAAATGCTGCTGGCAGACAACGAGCAGGAATGCTTTTATTATATCTGCTGCCACGGCATTCGCACGCTGGGCGGTCAAAGGCAATTAGTTGCCGGCGACAAGAAGTGGATTCTGTTGCAGGAAAAAGTGCATCCCGAAGCTTGGCACTACTGCATTTGCGAACAACTGAAAAAAGAAGGAATTATCCAACGCGTTGAACTTTCCGACGAACAGGAAAAACAAATTTTTTGCAATTGGATGGATCATCTTTTGATACGTTCGCCGAAGTCTTTTGCCAGCGATAAGGAATATGGCATCATCTCCCATCTGCTGCTTGCCGGAGGCGCCGTTTATCCCCAAAGGCTGGAAGAAGATGACGAGTTTGCCCTTATTGCTTCCAAAGATTGGCAAAAAGTTTGCGCTTACAGTCGCAGACTGCGTCCGAAAGCGGAAGTCCTCTTTTTTCAGACGGCGCCGATAGAGCTTATTTTTGCCTATCTGCGAACTTTTCGCCCGCAAACGGCCGAAGCCGAATGCGCCATCATCTATCGCGGTGACAGTGTGTTGACGTGGCAACTGGTCTTCTTATACTCGTTGAGTTATGAGGCCAGCCGCATTATCAAAAAATCGGGCAACCGGCATATTTGGAAACAGGCGGTTATACGCAACTACGCCTTTGAATACAAATATGAAAAAAAGTTCGGCAGCATCCACAACTGGATGATACAGCTTGAAAAAAGCTTTAACCGAAAATATTTCAGTTCAAAATAACCGCCCCGAAAGCATGAAAAACCTCCGTTTTACAAAACGGAGGTTTTTTTACTTTCCGATCAATCTACCCGCCGTAACCGGGCAAAGTTTCCTTGCAGTCTTCGTAAAGTTTTAAGGCTTCGCGCACGGTCTGTCGGGCTTCGTCGGGTCCTAAAAACGTTTCGATCCTCACTTCTTTGTTTTCAAGTATCTTATAGTCTTCAAAAAAACGCTTCAGCGTTTTCAGGCAATGCGGCGGCAGTTCGTCTATCGAGGTATAGTGATTATATTCCGGGTCGTCCACATGGACGGCGATGATTTTGTCATCCGGTTCGCCCTGGTCAATCATTTTCATCACCCCGATGGGGCGGGCGCGGACAATCGTCAGCGGCAAAACCGGCTCCTGCCCCAACACCAGAATATCGAGCGGATCGTTGTCACCGCAATAGCTGCGCGGGATAAAACCGTAATTTGCCGGATAATGCACGGCGCTGTACAAGATGCGATCCACTTTCAACAGACCGCTCAATTTTTCCAGTTCATATTTAACATTTGAGCCCTTCGGCACTTCGATAATGGCGTTTATCATTTCCGGTCTTTCTTTGCCGGCGCTGACGCCATGCCACGGATGCAGCATCGTTATAATCCTTTCTGTCTGCAAATTCACTAAAAATCAATGCCGTTGACGATATAATAAAATCTTGCGGCTGACAAGAGTATTTCAGAGTTTTTCGTCAGGCAAAAAAAATCAGCCGAAACCGTTGTCGTTTGCCGTCCGCGGAGGTTGCAGCGGCAAAACTTTGCAAAGTTTAAAAAATAAACTCGCCCGACGCTATTTTTTTGCTTGATTATTTTTTGCTTTGTGTGTATAAAGCATTTTCATGAACGGTGCGGGCGCTTAGCTCAGCTGGTCAGAGCATCTCGTTTACACCGAGAGGGTCGGGAGTTCGAATCTCTCAGCGCCCACCAGTTATTAACCTTGGTTTGTTTATGACAAACCAAGGTTTTTTGTGTGCAAAAATTCCCGGCTCATCGTCAGGCTCATCGTCAAAATTAGGGGCAGGGAGTAAAAAAGTATCATAATCAGAGCCCAGAAGTTAAAATAAGTTAAGCACATAAAATCCGCACGCGCAAGCGGTCGTTTTCAAAATTTCTGAACCCGTACGCTCGCACGCCAGCAAAACACCCTTAACTATTTTCTAGTTAAGGGTGTTTGTTTATACTAATCAAAAATTAGTTTCAAATTTTATCTTGTAGCAGAAATTTGTTGTGCAACATATCTTTGGGTTAAGGTACTTTGATTTTCTTTTGAATAATCATTTATAAAGCGTTGCATAGCCATACCTTTGATAAAACCTTTTCGTTCTTTATCATCGAAAGGACGCATTTGGAATTGAAACATCACTTTACTTTTAAAAGACTTATTTTCAGACATTTTATCTGCAACTTCTTCCAACTTTTTACTCCAAAAACCAGTCATTCCCTCAAAATAATCTTGGTTTGCAGGAACATTCTTTTGTCTTTTTTGAGCAATCAATTCAATTTCAGCCAAAATACTTGCTTCCAAACTAGCGGCATCTTTTTCTTCAACCGTGGCAAGCTCACTAAATTTAGATTTTGACATCTTATAATCCTTTCTTAAAATTAAAGGCAAATTTTATGTTTATAGCTTTAGTTACTTAAAATTTCAATGATATTATATATTAGACAAAAAAATATTTAATTAAAAAGCCATGATTTTCCTAGAAAAGTCTAGCGACATATGTTACAAAAATCACAATTTAATTATAATTATGCATGTTGCAATTCTCTGTTCTTCCTGACGCATCACACACGATATGGAATTGTAAATATCATGTAGTATTCGCCCCAAAATATCGCCATATAATTTATGCACCCCCTTGAAACAGAGCTTTTAGCACCCCGAGCCGCCGAAGTAATGATTTTTTTTAATAATATACTCAGAATTACGTAAAAACTATAAATTTTATAGAAAAGATCAAAAATTTAAGAAACTCTTAAGCAAGGTTAATAATAAAATTATTATAATAAAGAACAAAAAAGAAAAACAAAACTTAATTGCTGATTGGTATGAAAATAATAAAACCGTTGACGAGGCCGCGGCAGATTTATGGAATATTATTCCAAAGGTGCCGATAACTCAAAATCCAAAAGAAATTTTGGAAAAATTCTCCATTTCTTTAAAAGATACAATAAATGATGAACAATTTTATTGATATTCACACAAAATGTACTATTTTAAAGGCAATTGAACAGTACAGATCCGAACCGAAGGGAAAAATGCAGAAATCTTCCGACAACTGGCTTAATTGGGCCAAAGAAATTCAATCAATTGCCCAAAACGGGCTGACATATACCAAAGATGTTTTTGATAAAGAACGCTTTGAAAGATTAAGAGAAATTTCTGCGGAAATCATGAGCTGCCATAGCAGGCTTCCCATTCAAACCGTCAAAAACCTGTTTTGCAACGAAGTTGGTTTTCAAACCCCGAAACTGGATACCAGAGCCGTTATTTTTGAAGATGATAAAATTTTGCTTGTAAAGGAAAATGATGGAAAATGGGCGTTGCCCGGCGGCTGGGTGGATTTTGACCAGACCATCAAAACCAATACGGAAAAAGAAGTCAAAGAAGAAGCCGGACTTGATGTTAAAGCCATCAAAATTTTGGCCGTTCACGACCGAAACAGGCACAATCAACCTCCCTATGCTTACAATGTCTGCAAATTTTTTATTCTGTGCGAAGTCATAGGCGGCCGTTTCAAAAAAAATACGGAAACCGTGGAAAGCAGATTTTTTTCACTTGAAGAACTCCCCTACCTTGCCGAAGAAAAAAACACCAAAGAACAAATTGAAATGTGTTTTAAGGCCGGCAATAATCCTCATTGGCTGCCTGAATTTGATTAATTTTGTTCTAATGCGGGATTTGCCAAACAAAAAAGGAGTTTTCCGACCGCCGCAAACAACCGCTTAAATTTTTCCGTTTAAGCTCTGCCATTCGTTTTTGGTCAGGCGGCAGACATGCTCCGTCCGTGTTTCTTTTATGTAGGGGCAGAAAGTTTCCCGGTTCGTATGATGATATCGAAACCCGCATTTTTCCTGCACTTTTCGGGATTGTCCGTTGCCTTCGAAATAGCCGCACCAGAGGGTATGCAGTTGCCATTTTTCAAACCCGTAGCGGATTATTTCCCTGACTGCTTCGGGAATAAGCCCCTTTCCCCAAAAGGGAACACCGATCCAGTAAGAAATTTCGCCTTCGTCATCGCTGATCGGAAAATTGCTTTTGGCGCCGCGAATCAGTCCGACGCAGCCGACAGCCCGATCCTCCCCTTTCAGGGTAACGGCAAAAACGCCATCTTGGGCAAAAACGGTGCGGATAATTTCGGCGCTTTCTTCCACGCTTTTGTGCGGCGGCCAACCGGCAATCGGCCCGACGCGACTGTCTTTTGCATATTCGTATAAATCGGCGGCGTCGCTTTCTCTCCACGGCCGCAGAACCAGCCTTTCCGTTTCCAGGTTCATGTTTTCCCTATTTTTCATCCTCTTTATTTCTACTTTTTCCGAAAACTGCCGTTTCCGCGGCTTTGAAATTGCATATCGGGTTGTATATCGGGCGGAATTGAATTTTCCCTTAATTTTATGCATTTTCATATATTCCGCCTTATCAATTCAACCGTCAATTGATTATAATATAAAACAAATACATATATGAGCAAGCATTTTCTAAAAAAACGTTCAAAAATTTTCCGTAACACGAAACAACCGCAGAGGCTTTTGCTGCAGCGGATTTGCAAATTTTTTCAGAAAACGCATAAAAAGCGTATAATCAGTAATAAACCTGCAGATTAAAAACATTTTCAAGGAAGAAAAGAGCAACAAAACAAAAGGCCGCAGCAATTATCGGGGTGGCCACCCAACCGATGAATATCCGCCCGATAAGCCCCCAGTTGATGCCATGCCCGCCTTTCAGCAGCCCCACGCCGATAACCGCGCCGATAACCGCCTGCGAACTGGAAACCGGCACCGGCGGAATGGCCGGCAGCCCGTTATTTTCCAAAAAGCGATGCAAAGAATCGGAGGCAAACAAAAACAACACCAGCGCCTGCGCCACCACCACCACCCAGGCCGCCAACGGACTCATCAGACAAATATTTTGTCCCACGGTTTGCATTATCCGGCGCGAATAGGTGGCAATGCCGACGGCGATCGCGATGCCGCCGAAAAGAAACAAAACCTGTTCGGAAGAAAGCTCTCCCCCTCCCGGAAAACTTAACGACTGCAGCGGATTGGAGGCTACAAACACGCCCATGACGTTGGCAATGTTGTTGGCGCCCAGCGCATAGGCTCCGAAAGCACCGGCCAAAACAAGTCCGACGCGGGTATAAAAATCCTGCCGCAAAAGAGAGACTTTGCAACGCAAAATAACAAACCGCGTAAGACGATACAAAATCATGGCCAGAACACCGGCCAAAACCGGACACAAAACCCAGGTGCCGACAATTTTTGAAAAAAGTTCCGCATCGGTCGGTTTGCCGCTGTATATGTTCCAGCCGACAATAGCGCCGACAATGGCCTGAGAGGTGGAAACGGAAATCCTGCTTTTGGTCATCCAGTAGATGGACAAGGCGGCCGCCAGACAGACCATAAACGCGCCGGCCTGTGCATTGACGCTGCCGAGCGCGTTGAGCGTTGCCGCGCCGCCGCTGCCGCCGGATACGGCGCCGATAATGACGAACAGCGAAGCAATGAGCGCCGCCGTCCTGAATTTGAGCATTTTCGTGCCGACCGCCGTGCCGAAGACATTTGAGCCGTCATTGGCGCCGAGCGACCACCCGAGAAAAAGTCCGCTGCTTAAAAACAGTAAGAAAGAAAGCATCAGATATCCCTTTTTAAGGTAAAAATCAGCAGTTCGTCGGCGCAGTCTTCCGCAATATCGGCAATATCCGCCGCTTCGGTAACCAAAAGGTCGAGCTGCAGTTTGTTGGCCAATTCCATGTCCGAATTAAAAATCGATTTTTTCAAATCGTTATATATCTGATCCGACTCCTGTTCCGCAATATAAACCTTAAGCGAATAATCGCGCACCTTGCTCAGATCCTTAAAAAAAGCCCGCGAAGCAATGGCCAGGTTTTCCGCGCAATCCGCCGAACAATCGCAAAGTTCTATCAGCTTGCGGTGAAATTTTGCCGGAATTTCCGGCCGTTCGATATAAAATTTGTAGATAACGTCGTCGATCTGATTGTTAATTTTATCCAACCCTTCAATCAGCTGCAAAATATCCGCCTGCAGGTTGGGCAGAAGGTTTTGCGAATAGAGGTCGTTTTCGATATCGCGGCGGAGAGTGTCGGCATCGTGCTCTATCGATTTTATTTTTCGGTTGATTTTTTTATATTCCAAACCAACGCCCGCCTCCAAAAACACCCTGACGGAACGATGAAAGACGGCAGCGGCCTCAATCATTTTGTCGTGAAACAAATCAATTTTGTTTTCCAGAGCCTGCGTATGGGAAATCACGGGAAACTTAACATGTAACATTCTCTTGCTCCAAATCTTGCTCCAAAAATATTCGCCAAATATAAGCATAACCGCCAAAAGTTAATAAAAACTGGATTTTTGAGAATAATTTTTTTTTATGCTTGTAAACAAAAACAATATTGGTTAGATTGTAACTGATTTTGTTATATAACAATCTTTTTTAACAAGGAAAAAATTATGAAAAAATCACTCTTTATTTCTATTCTGGCGCTGTTGTTCTCGGCTGCCGCTCTGGTAAAAGTTTTTTATCCCTGCCAAAAAGCGGAAGAAAACAAAGCTCCCGAAAGCAAGGCAGAAACTGCCGTTGCCGCCGCCGATATCGAAGCGGTCTTAAACGAAAAACCCGAAATCATTATCAATGCCATGCAGAAATATCAGGAAAAAATGCAGGAACAGGCATTGGAAGCCGCCAGCCAGCTGGTTAAAGACAACATCGAAGAAGTCAACAACGATCCGAACACGCCTTTCGTCGGCGACGAAGACGCGGAAATCGTCCTTGTGGAATTCTTTGACTATGCCTGCAGCTTCTGCCACAGATTGTTCCCCGAACTGAACGAAGTGATGGCCAATAACAGCGACGTTAAATTTGTATTTAAGCCGGTGGCTTTTGTCGCCCCCTATTCCGATTATGCTGCAAGAGCTGCTCTGGCGGCGGCCGAACAGGGCAAATTCATTGAAATGCACAATGCCTTGTTTACCATCGAAGGTCCGGTTGACGAAAACAAAATCAACGAAGTGGCCGAAAAACTCGGACTTGATGTCGAAAAGCTGAAAGCAGACGCCAACAGCGAAAAAATCAACGCCATCATGCAGGCCAATGACGAACTTACCGGAAAAATTCAGGTAAGCGGCGTTCCGACTCTGATTTTGAACGGCAATCTGCTGCAGACTCTTGATGCAGACACCATCCAGAATCGTATTGACGAGTTGAAATAGTTTTTCCTCAGAAAAAAAACGAACAGGGAGTTTGCATGGCTCCCTGTTTTTTTGTACCGGCAACGCATAAATATTTTTTGACAAATTTATTGACAAATAAAATAAATAGACTAAAATATTTTTACAGATGAAAAATTACTAATCCTATAATTCTAAAAAACGTTTTTTATGAAAAAGTTAATTTTATTAATTGCGGCAGCAGTATTATCTTTTTCCGCGGCCGCTCAGGACGAAACAACAGTAATCATCAGCAAATTTACCACACGCGCCGTGCAAGTGGAAATGCCCCTGTTTTACCAGATGGCTACAAGTGAAGCTTCCGGTTATGCTCTGGTTCAAGCCGACACCTCGGATAGGATGACGGGCTTTATGACCATCGTTTCCGCTTTCGACCCCGTCGAAGATGCCGACTGCATCAAAATCCGCCTGGCAGACGGAAAAAACATGACGATTATGTCATTTTTTAACGGCTGGGCAGAGGAACTTGCGGACGAGTTTACCGAGGCAGGTTACGAAGTTTCGGAAGACGACAATACCGTCACCTTCCGCAAAGGCGAAAACAAGCTTACCTTAAAAAAGGAAGATTTCGCCAAAGCCAAAATTTCGATCAAAAAGAACAACGGATGGCTGGCCTTTTAAGACAGCCGTTCAAAAATCCAAGAAGGCGCCTTTTCCGGGCGCCTTCTTTCGTTTTTATGAAAGAGCCGGCCGCACAACGAAAACCGGCGGAAAAGCCGGTTCAGCGTTTTTTGTGCAAGGCAATGTCCAAAACCTCGTCGGCATTGGCAACGGGAATAATTTTTAAGCCCGTTTTGACATTATCGGGAATTTCCGTAAGGTCTTTTTCGTTGTCTTTCGGAATAATCACCGTTTTAATGCCGCCGCGCAAAGCAGACAGCAGTTTTTCCTTCAACCCGCCGATGGGCAGCACCCTGCCCTGCAGCGTAATTTCGCCCGTCATGGCCACATCTTTGCGCACCGGAATCTTGGTCAGCACGGAAACCAGCGTCGTATACATGGCAATCCCCGCCGACGGTCCGTCTTTCGGCGTTGCCCCTTCCGGCACATGGACATGGATATCCGTTTTTTCAAACACCTCGGGCTTAATGCCGAGTTTTTCGGCATGCGAACGAACGACGGAATAAGCCGTTTCTATCGACTCCTTCATCACCTCGCCCAATTTGCCGGTCTGTTTGACCACGCCTTTGCCGGGCATGTCCACCGCTTCGATAAACAGAATATCGCCGCCCACTTCCGTCCATGCCAAACCGGTGGTTACGCCGATATGATCTTCGTTTTCGGCTTCGCCGTAGCGATATTTTTTAACGCCGAGATACTGCTCCAGATTGGCGGCAGTCACGTCAACACGCCCTTTTTCCTTATGCATCAGCAGGTTTTTAACCGCCTTGCGGGCAATGTTGGAAAGCTCTCTTTCCAGATTGCGCACGCCGGCTTCCCGCGTATAGTAGCGGATTATGTCGCGGATGGCGGCTTCGTCAATGAACAGTTCTTCGGGTTTGACCGCATTTTCCGCAAACACTTTCGGCATCAGGTGCCGTTTGGCAATTTCTATTTTTTCGTCTTCGGTGTAGCCCGACAAGCGGATAATCTCCATCCGATCCAGAAGCGGCCGCGGCATATCAAGGCTGTTGGCGGTGGTTACGAACATCACGTCCGATAAATCGTAATCCACTTCCAGATAATGGTCATTAAACGTATTGTTTTGTTCGGGATCCAGCACTTCAAGCAGAGCCGACGACGGATCACCCCGCCAGTCGCTGCCGAGCTTGTCGATTTCGTCAAGCAGGAACAACGGGTTGGAGGTTCCGGCTTTTTTCATGCCCTTGATGATTTTGCCGGGCATGGAACCAATGTAGGTGCGTCGATGCCCGCGGATTTCCGCCTCGTCGCGCATGCCGCCCAAAGACGTGCGCACAAAGCTGCGCCCCGTTGCCCGCGCAATCGACTTCCCAAGCGAGGTTTTGCCCACGCCCGGAGGTCCGAACAGACACAAAATCGGCCCTTTCACCTTTTCGGTGCGGCTCTGCACCGCCAGATATTCGATAATCCGTTCTTTGACTTTTTCCAGCCCGTAGTGGTCGGCATCGAGAATTTCCGCCGCCTTTTGCAAATCCCTGTTCACCTTGGAACGCTTGTGCCAGGGAATGTCAAGCAGCCAATCCAGATAGTTGCGCACAACCGTTGCTTCGGCCGACATCATGCTCATGGTTTTCAGTTTTTTCACTTCGGCCATGGCTTTTTCGCGCGCTTCTTTGGAGAGCTTCGTTTTTTCTATTTTTTGCATATAGGCGTCTATCTCGCTTTGTTCGTCGCCGTCGCCGAGTTCTTTCTGGATGGCGCGCATCTGCTCGTTTAAGTAATATTCCTTCTGGTTTTTTTCCATCTGTTTTTTCACCCGCGAGCGGATTTTGTTTTCCACTTCCAGCATGGTGATTTCCGCATCCATGAATTCCAGAATTTTCTCAAAACGCTCTTTAAGGTTTTTGCCTTCGAGCAAAGCCTGTTTTTCCGCAATTTTCAAAGACAGATGCGAAGCAATGGTATCGGCCAGCTTGCCATAGTCTTCAATCTGGCTGACGGAAATCAAAACTTCCGGCGGCACTTTTTTGGACATCTTGACATATTCTTCAAACTGGGAAAGCACGGCGCGTGACAAAGCCTCCGTTTCCAAATCGAAAAATTCATCATCTTCCAGAACTTCCGCTTCCACCTGCATAAAGCCGTCGGCCGGCAAAAACTCGTCTATCCGCACCCGCGACACGCCTTCCACCAGCACCTTGACGGTGCCGTCGGGCAGCCGCACCAACTGCACGATGGTACCGAGAGTTCCCACGTGGTAGATATCGTCCGCGCCGGGGTCTTCCGTCGCGGCTTCCTTCTGCGTGGCCAAAACAATATTCTGACTGCCGTCGATGGCCGACTGCAGCGCCTTTATCGATTTTTCGCGACCGACAAACAGCGGTACAATCATCTTCGGATAAACGACTATATCGCGCAGCGGCAAAATTGGATATATATCTTTACTCATTACCTTCTATCCCGATTAACTCTGTTACATAATATATAGGTAATTCTCCCACAAGTGCAACAGCCGGAAAAAATTATACTTTACGGATTACCACGACGAATTAAACGTATTTTTTCTTTTAATGCCCGCTTTTTAAGTTTATATTTCTTACGTTTTTTTCCAAAAGAAAACCATATTTTCAATTTATATTGCCAATACTTTCTTTTCAGTTTGGGCAGTTTTTCTTTTTCAAGCATCTTTTCCTGAGCCTTTTGCAGTTCCGATCTGAGGTCAAAAATCTGCTCCTGCAAAATTTCCGCCGTTTCCATAAGTCTTTTTTCTTCCGGCGAATATTCGTGTGTTTGAGCATGCAAAACATTTTTCAACCACATCAGAGAACGCTCTTTCTCTTTTGCAATAATTTTGTTTACTTTTGCATATTCTACCTCTTCCGAAAGGATTTCTTCAATCTGCTTTTCATCAAAATCAAGAACACAGCGGTTTTCCAATCCAAACATCTGCGATACGGAACGAAAACGCGAATATCCGCGATTCATATTAGCCAAACAGATAAACGGCTTGTTAAAAATAATGGCAAAACACATTCCATGGAAAGAATCCGTCACCAAAAAACGGCAATTTTTAATATGATACAACCAGTCTTCCGCACAAATATCCGTTTTGCTGCGAGAAGCATTTACCATATTGACGACCGAAACATCCGAAAACTTCCGACAGACATAATTGATGATATTTTCCGCTTTCTGAGATTTATCCAACACATAAGTCGTAACATATCCGTTGCCGGAACATTGAGAATTATCAAGCAGACGTTGCCATTTCTTTATATCGACTAAAAAGACCGGATCCAACACATGTTCTGCATCTTTTTCAAAAACATCACGGCAGATTTCGACGCCGTCATCCTCTCGCACGGAAACAGCGTCAAAACGAGAAATATAATATTTTGTCAGTAAGGTATCTTCACAACCGCCTTCCCAATGATCCAAACCAAAGCTGACAGCATAAGCGATTTTTTTGGCGTCAGGGGCGGCAAAATTCAGCTGATAAATATTTTTTCCCAAAAAACTCATATACTTATATCGCCAGACCTGATCTGAACCAACAATAAAAGTTTTTGTCAGATTATTCAATCTCCGCAAATCTTCAAAACTATTGCAAGGAGGAGAAAGCTTTAAATATCTGGCAGAAAAATTCTCTGCCAGATTTCCGGCTACAGTAACTTTGGGCGGCACATAATTGATGACACACGGCAGTTTTCCCATATCCTTCAGAGCTTCTTGCAAGGCATAGCATGTCAGCATAGCCCCATAATTGCTCCCAAACCAGAAATTCAATATCGCACAATCATATTTTTTGTTTCGACAATATTGTACATTGTTGACAAAAGGTACCTTTTGTAAGTTCTCAAAAAAACAATCGCGTTCGGGATGTGGTGCGGATGCAGAAACAAGTGACGGGTTTCCTTTTACGGCATATTTTATGGGAACTTTCCGATAAAATACAAATTTTGAAGAAATGTCATCAAAATATTTCTTTCCTTTAGACGAATTTATCAACACAAGAGAAGTACCGCGGCCGTCATTCAGTTTGTCTGAAAACTTTTCCACTTTCCAAAAATCGCCGAGCGTAATATCTCCCTGCCGAGGGAACCGAGCAAACGGGCATTGTGCACAGGATTTTCGCAAAATTAAATTTTCTAAAAAGGCACGGATGAAAAGGTCTTTCCATCTGTTGGTCGAATAGATGTCATGATTTGTCTTAACCGTCAGACAATAAGGTTCCCAACCGTTTTTTTTATCACGAAAGTTAACGGCAAGGATTTTTTCGCCTTCTTTATTTAACATACCTGCCGCGTATTTTTCAAAAGCAACCGGGGACGGCGCACCATGACAGACAATATCAACAGTCAGCAGATTTTCGTAATCTTTCTGCAAAAAAGCGCGCAAACCAGCTACCTGACAAGGGGTGCCGGAAAACAAGACCGGTTTGTTTTCTTTGAGCAGTTTCTTAATTTCCGAATAAGAATGGCCGGTGTCGCTCTGCACATATTTTGACCCTTTTATTTTTTGCAGTTCTTCGCTGCTGCCTATAACAATATGACGTACACGGTTGTTTTCATCAAATGCCGCACCCGAAACATAGCCGCCTTTTTGCAAAAAATCTTCTGCCAGCAGAGGAAAAACCGCTCCGGAGGAGCTTTGACTGCGGAGTTCGTCTTGTGCAGCTGCGGCATAACATGCCGGTTTTTGCGAATGTTCGTACAAAGGATGTTCGGCGGGACAAATTTTCAGGCATAAACCGCAGTCGGTGCACTGTTTTTCGTTTATGCGCGGAAAGAGAAAACCTTCCGCGTCCGCTTGCATTTCAATGGCCTTTGTCGGACAGATATTTAAACAGGCGCCACATCCGGTACAATTTTTGGTTTTAGCAACGGTTTCAGTCATATTGCTGTTTCCTTTTTCTTCTCTTAAAAGAAATTTTGCAAAAAAACAGATTAATTTTAACTTTTTCTTTCGTAATGTATACCGGCAAATGCTTCTTTATTTGATTCCATCGGTATAAGAACCTAAGTACCGGCGTTATTTCCTTTTTCAGTCGTTTATAGGTGGGCGTATTCATATCATCATTTTGCTTATGCATTTCATAAAGCCATAACAGATATTCTCGACGATGTTCCCGATAATATGCCACATCAAAAACATGTGTGAATTCATCCAGCTTGCCAAGAGCATCCAGCGCCAGCATTGTCCGCCGACATTTTGGACAAACGCCGCAGTTGGTGCTTTTGCGAGTACAGACATGCAGATATTTGCGGGCAATGTCATAATCAGCAATATCTGCCGTCTTTTCCAGACGGGTTTGCGCGCCGCCTTCGGAATATATTTTCAAGGAGCGCGTACTTAAGCAATTAAGTGAAAGGAGCTCATAATGCGAGCTGTCTTCGGCAGCATGATTCGTTAAACTGAAACAGTTAAAATCATAACCGCTGGATCCATAAAAATAAACTCGCCACAATTTTTGCATGCAAAAAACAGCAAACATAGATGAATAAGTATGGCTACGTGAATGATTTTGCTTAAAGGCTGTCTGAAAATTGGAATCGGTTTCTATTAACGGCAGACCAATTTCCCCAGCCGCTTTCTTTGCTTTTTCATAACATTCCGTTCGCGCTCTTTCAATACCGTAGGAATCGTAGCAACCGTTGAAAGCTCCCACATTATTTATACACAGATGGGTAAGATTGTGTTGCGGATAACGGGAATGCTGCTGTTTTAGAATAGCATGCAGAGAATCTACACCACAGGAAAGCCCTGTTCCGACAGCGCCGGCGTTAAACAGCGGCTCACCGGCAATCGGCGCATCTATCTTAACGGCATGAAAACTTGGAGCATATTTAACCAGAGAGGGGATTAGATATTCGTTCAACGAAAACAGTAATTCTTCACTTATCGGCGTTGCACAAGTCATATCGTGACGCGCTCTCATGGCCCAGTTCAGCAAACCGATAACATAAGCATCGCTTCTTTCCGTACATAGGTATTGCTCATATTCGCGGTCAACTTCAAACCAAACGCTTCTTGTTTCTTTGTCGTCAATTTCAATATCACAAACCAAACGGCTCTTATCTGCTTTTCTTTCAATATAGGGGCTGCCTATAAAAAGCATGCTATTTCTCCTTTTTATACTTTAACTTAACCCCGAAAATCCTTATGCTGACATGTTTCTTAGAAGCTTTTTTAGGCAAAAAATACAACAACCGGAATGCAAAATAGCTCTTTGCTATCAGTAAAGAATACATAAATTTGCGCAAAACTCGGCTACTGATAACCCATCCGGTCGAAGGGGAATGCGTGGTATAAAAGGCATGCGCTTTTTCAAAATATTCCCGCCGAAACTCTTTTTTAATGCCGTTCCACAACTTGAAAGAATAACTGACTGTAGAAAAAAGCCAAATATCTCTTTGTTTTTGCAAAATATCGTTTTTTTCCAGCAGTTCATTTATTTTGGCATTGATTGTGAACCAATCGAGATAATGACGGCCGCCGTTATTAACCGTACTTTCTGCATGTACACGGTGAAAATAAAGCGGTCTGCGGTATACACCGAATTTATCGGTAGCGAACAAAGCCTGCTTAAAAAACAGACAATCTTCAAACTTCAATCCTTCCGCAAACAACAGGTTTATTTGTTGCAAAAAAGCTCTTCGATAAACGGTAAGCGATGCTGTCGGAGCAATTTTCCACCAATGTTTAAGATATTCTTCCCGCGGCAAAACGGTGAAATCTTCTTTATTGTCGAGCCAATAAAAATTATAAAACGGTTCGTTCACATATTCACCGCTTGCTTCCTTATAAGAGGTTGCCGCCACGGAAATCATGTCCAACCCGTTAGCTTCCGCACGTTCATACAATATTTGACAACAATCATTTTCAAGCCAGTCATCGGAATCAACGAAATAAACGTACTCCCCTTTAGCAATTTTGATTCCTTTGTTACGGGCTGTGCTTTGACCGGCGTTTTGCTGTCTCATCACAATAATCCGCGCATCTTTTTGTCTGT
Source organism: uncultured Alphaproteobacteria bacterium (assembly GCA_944390915.1). GTDB lineage: Bacteria > Pseudomonadota > Alphaproteobacteria > RF32 > CAG-239 > JAFUYI01. The sequence goes on along the minus strand of CALXRS010000006.1, from coordinate 42,183 downwards.
ATTCTTCCAGAATTTTTCCGCTTCCGTCAGTCGAACCGTCATCTATGCAGATAATCTCTATTTCCGTCAGAGTCTGTTTTAATAAGCTTTCCAAACACTGCGACAGATATTTTTCCGTATTATATACAGGAACAATAATGCTGATTTTGGGTTGTATAGTCATTTTAACACGTCTGAAAGAAAGTTGTATTTTTGATTTTTTTTGACTGTATAGTATCTGCCATTCTTTGGCAATATATAATTTTTATTTCCCATAACAATGTGCATAATACCTGTTTTTTCTCAAACAGAAAATTACACTTTATTGCTTTGGTTTTCCTTTTTGATTGCTTTGGTTTCCCTTTTTGCGGCAAAAAGCAAGCCCCCGCACCGTTTCTCATCGGCCGGAGGCTTGTGTTTTTGCGATTCGGAAAAAATTCCTTTCGTTTTTTTAAGCTGCCTTATCCATCTTCTTGGCGGCAAACTCGTTCATCTTGGAGATGATGTAGTCCAGATCTTCATCGTCCAGATACGGCGTCATCGGGATGGACAGCGCGGTCTTCGAAAGATTTTCGCATACCGGCAGCGAACGCGTGTTCCATTCGGCATAGGCCGTCTGTTTGTTCACCGGCCGCGGATAATATGCCCCGCAGGGGATGCCGTTTTCCTTGAGGAACGACATCAGTTCGTCGCGGTCGTTGCAATGAATGGTATAAAGAGCGTAAGCCGAGCGGCAGCCGTCCAAAATCTTCTGTTTGCCGAAATAGCTGCTGAGCTCGTTGTCATAACGGCTGGCAACGCGGAAACGGTCTTTCAGTTCCTGATCGAGAACCGTCAGCTTTTGCAGCAAAACGGCAGCCTGGAAAGTGTTCATACGACCGGTCATGCCCAGACGGACATTGTCATAGTGGTCTTCCGGGCTCATACCGTGGACGCGGCAGGACTGCACCAGAGCGTCTTCCTCGTCGGTATTGGAGAAAGCGGCGCCGCCGTCGCCGTAACCGCCGAGCGGCTTGGTCGGATAGAAAGAAGTGGCGCTCATATCGGCAATCGAGCAGCTCTTTTTGCCTTTGTAGACGGAACCGAACGACTGGCAGGAATCGGAAAGAACTTTCATGCCGTTGTCATGGGCGATTTTGATAATTTCGTCATATTGGCAGGGCGAACCGAAAATATCCACCGGAATAACGGCTTTCAGGTTCAGTTTGCCTTCTTTTTTGACTTCGTCGATGGCGCGTTGCAAATCTTTGGGATCCATATTGTAGGTATCGGGATCGGAATCAACGAAAATCGGGGTTGCGCCGAGCAAAACCGGAGCTTCCGCCGAAGAAACGAACGTAAACGACGAAACAAACACGGCGTCTCCCGGTTTTACGCCCCAGGCCATCAGGGCAAGGGTCAGGGCATCGGTGCCCGAACCGCAGGTGGAGCAATGTTTGGTACCGCAATATTCGGCCAGTTTGGCGTCGAGCTCGCGGGTTTCCGGTCCCTGGCAATAGGCGCCGTGATCCAGGATTTTTTCAAAAGCCTGCAAAAACTTTTCGCGCCCGATGACGGACTGGGAAGTTTTGCAGTCAAACAGCATAATCGGTTTGTTGGGTTTGCTTGTCATTATTTTGTTCCTTTATCAAAAAGTTTTTTTTAACTGGAGTGGATAGTACGGCAGAACCGCGGCAAATGCAAAACACAAAAAATTTCCGATTGTAACACCCGGTCGCGCCGCGGCGACCGGCAGGAGCAAAAGTTATACCCAGCAGGCGTTTTTTTCCCGTTGATATTAAGTTTTAGTGTTGCTATATTAAGCAAACAGAAATCAGCCGATTTAACAAGATAGGAAAGGAACAACCTTGTCAAAATTTGCAGCATTGTTATTTGTTCTGGTTGCCTGCGCGGCGCCGGCCGCCTCCGCCGCCGAAAACGGCGACGACTGGCTCGAAAGCTATAACCGGGCGGTTTTTGACTTCAACATGCAGCTGGACAAATATACCTTAAAGCCGTTGGCCAAAGGCTACCGCGCCATAACGACGCCGGACATCCGCAGTCGGGTTACCTCGTTTGTCTACAACATGCGTGAACCGCTTTCGGCCGTCAACCACACTTTGCAGGGCAATGTGAAAGAAGCCGCAGTTTCCGTCGGTCGGTTGTTGATTAACACCACGCTCGGTTTGGGCGGCCTGTTTGACGTGGCTGCCGGCTGGGGACTTGAACGCAACACCACCGGTTTTGACGACACGATGGCCTATTATTGCATTCCCGACGGACCTTTCTTCGTAGCACCGTTTCTCGGCCCGATAACCCCCCGCGCACTGGTAGCCTACACGGCGGATTCCTTTGCCAGCCCGATGTACTGGGGACCCTTAAACGACAAAAACTATGCCGACAAAATCTCCTACAGCTATGCAGCCCTGGTTGCCATCAATGCCCGCGAACGCTCGCTTGACCTGCTGGATGATCTGCAAAAAAATTCGGTGGACTTTTACAGCACTGCCCGTTCGGCTTATATCCAAAACCGGCAGAAAGTAAACGGCCATTCTCTCTGCGGCAGCGACGCCGACCCCGCCAGCTACGATTTCGATTTTGACATGGACGAAGAATTTGAATATGAATAAAGGAAGCCAAAAGATGAAAAAAATATTTTACGCCTGCGCCGTTTTTGCCTTTGCCGCATTTTTCGGCGCACATTCCGCCGCGGCCGCGGTCGACGCCGCCAAAGCAGAGAATTTTGTCAAGAAAATTACCGACGAAGGGCTGACGGACATCATCAATTCCAACGTATCGCAACAGGAAAAAGACGACCGTTTTGCCAAGCTTTTCAACGAAGCGCTCGATCTCAAATATATCGGGCAGTTTGTGCTCGGACGCTACTGGCGCACCGCCACCCCGGCCGAACGTGAGGAGTTTATCAGCGTCTACCGGCAGCTGAACGTTAAAACCTGGTCCAAACGCTTCGACGAGTTCAAAGGCCGGAGTTTTGTTTTTAACGGCACCTCGCCTTCAAGCACCGCCAACCAGATATTCGTCAACTCGCAAGTGCCGATGGACGAAGGCGCGCCGGCGGCGGTTGTCTGGCGCGTACGCCAGAACGGCGATGACTTCAAAATCGTCGACATCATTATCGAAAACGTCAGTCTGGCCATTACCGCCCGCAGCGAATATACCGCCTTTATCAAAAATTCGCCCGACGGCGTTGCCGGCCTGATAAAAAACCTGAAACAAAAACTGGCGCAAAACTAGTCCGAGACCCGTCAAAGCCGGCGTTTGCTGCGCCGTTGTCTGCGGTGCCGATTTGCGCAAATTACCGAAACAAGCCCCCGCCCGGGGGCTTGTTTCGTTGGGGCAAAATATATATTGCATCCGTTTTTTGCTGTTTTTTTTGATGTTTATTGCCGCGTCGCGGTTTAAAATCCTCAACCCCGTTATATATGATTATCACAAGCAAAATTTATCGGAGAAGCAAAGAAATGGGAACCATATTGAAATATTTGTTTTATATTGCGGTGATAATCGTGGTTTTTCTCCTCGGCAAAGGAATTTATGACGGGCAGATAACCCGTGACAGCACGGTTGCGGAAGTGGGCACCAATATTGCCGACGGCACGGGACAATTGATAGACGACACCCGCCGCGCCATCAATAAAGAAAAAGACCAAATCCGCCGCGGCCGAACGGAAGAAAACACCGACAGCGCCCCAACCGCCCCGGAGCAATCTTAATTTCAGCAAAAACAAGCAGGCTTTTGAGCCGTACAAAAATCGGCGCCGAAAAATGATCGTGACGAGATGCAATTAAATGCATGCCGGCGTTATTTAAGAAAGAAGGGAGCGGAAAAGAGAGAGGAAGGGGCGGCATCAAGAAAAAGGAGCGGCGGACGGCGACGGAGAAAAAAGAAAAAGGAGCGGCGGACGGCGACGCAAAAAGGAATTTTTGCCACAGCGAGCTCGTTTATCCGGAGTGACCGCAAAGCAGCAGCATAACCTTCAATATGACGATCTATTGCGGCAGAACAGCCCTTGCGGCCAATATACCGCATTATTTTATTTATACATGCTTCAATTCGGGTTTCCGTGCCGGTGCTTTTATCAGGCGGCTTGGGTTTTGCGCCAAATCAGTCGCGACCGCCGACCGTATGGGCGAGAACGCCGGCGGCGGGCAGTTCGCTTGCCGGCTGTCGACGCTTTGGCAGCTTCCCTGTTTTCACATCTCCGTTTTCCGCCGTTTCCATATAGCCGCCGCGGACATAAACCCGATGATAGTCGCGTATCATATCCTTAAACATATTGCAACTGTCACACACATAGCCGACATTGGCGTTTTTCAGCTTACCGTCCTTAAAATCGTTGTTAAAACTGTAAAAACAATGTTCCCCTTCCCGATTTTTGCCGGTATAAAGCACCAGATGATTGTGGCCGTCTTCCCGTAATTCCGCCTTTTTCTCGTCGTTTATGGTCAGGCAGACCAGCGCTCCGGGCTTAATATCGAATTTGTCGATAATATCCTGCACCCGCGGGCAGCCTTTTTCGCCGCTTTTGTATACATGATCGGCATATTTGCCGTCCTCAATTTCCTGTAAATGTTTGAACAACGTTGCCGGATGCGCTAAGCGTTCGATATCGGTGTTGAAAATGGCGTCGAGTTCGCCGCTTTTGTCCGCTTTGCGCAGGCATTGCATAATCGACGCCGTACAATAGCCTTTATTCAGCGCCGGATCAAAATCGGGATTGAAACGGGAATTGATGAACGAAACGGCAAGTTGGTTATACAGCTCGATTTTAACGGTGCTCTCCGTCAGTTTTTCCCTGGCCTCGGCAAAAGTCATTCCCTGCATGTTGCCCTGCCGGTTGCTTTCAACCTTTTCTTCAAATTTTTGCATTTTTTCTTCAGCGGACAAACCGGAAAATTCCGGCTGTCTTTCCATGGCGCTCAAAATCAATTTCATTTTTTCGTCGTCGCTCAGCTTGTCGTAGCGAGCGTCGGCCGTTTCTTTTTGTCTGGTCCACCGGTTGAAAAAATCGTCCACCTCGGAGATGAAAGCCCGCACCTTTCTTCCGGCCGGCGTGTTGGGCAGCACCGACAGCCGGCGTTCCAATTCCAACTTTTGTTCAAGGCAGGAGTCTTCCGCGCCGGCATGTTCCGGTTTGCCGGCCGCGGCTTTCTTTTCAGCAACATTTTCTACCGAATCAAGTTCTGCCATTTTTGCCCTTTCTTTATCTCGGGAATATTTTAACAGAAAAACATATTTTTGTCCAGTCGTCTGCGGCGTCCCGATGGTTGCAACGAAAAGGGCGGCCAAAGCCGCCCTGATTACTCATGAAAATATCTTCTGCAAAAATTAGTTTACGGAATCCTGCAGAGCTTTACCCGGTTTGAATTTGGCAACTTTGCGAGCCGGGATATTGATGGTCTCGCCGGTGCGGGGATTGCGGCCGGTGGTTGCGGCGCGCTTGCTCACGCCGAATGTGCCGAAGCCGACCAGACGAACTTCGTCGCCGTTCTTCAGGGCAGCGGCAACGGAATTAATAAAAGCATCCAAAGCTTTGGCAGAATCGGTTTTGGTCAAACCCGTTTCTGCGGCAATGCTGGCAATCAGTTCATTTTTATTCATTGAAGAACTCCTTAATATTAAGTTGTAAAAACAGGCGGCAGATTTCCGCCTCAGGTAAAATTCAAAAACATTTTTGCCGGCAAGTCAAACAAAATCAAAGCTTTTACCGGAAAAAAAGCATTTTGACGGCAAAAACAGACAAAAAAACAAGTTATCAACAATTTTTTTGCTCTTTTGCGCATCTCGATCGGCCGATTTCCGCCGCCGAAGACGTCAACCAAAGACTCGCTCCGCCGCCGAAGACAAAACATTTCGCCTTTTGTCGAATCACCGACCGGCACCGTCAAACCGAAATTTAACGATGTTTATGCCTAGGGCGCGACATCTTCGGGCAGCGCAACCTGCACGGAATCCGCAAGCAACTCAAAATCTTCCAAAAACCATTCCATTTCTTCGTCGGCTTCGGCAATCATTTCGTAAAAACGGGTACGATAAGACAAAATAAGCGAACTTTCCGCCACCTTGATATCCGTCAGCATAATCCGTCCGTTGACCTTATGCAGCCTGAACTCCACCAGAAAAGTCGACATTTTTCCGTCGCTTGCGCGATAGTCTATCCCCGTTTGCACCAGCATATATTCGCCGTCTGCCTTAACACCGCTAATGGAATAGTTCAATTCGTCCTCGCCGAAGGAAAGCGGAAAACTCTTATAACTGTTGAGAGCGTAGCGCGTAAAAAGCTCCCGATAATGCTTTTGCTGTTCGGGCGTCATCCGCCGCCAATATTTGCCGACAACGAATCGGGAAATATAATCCAAGTCTATGTAGTTCAAAAACAGTTCGTCGAGTTTTTTGTATTTGACGGCGACGTCTTTTTCCGCAAAAGTTTGCAACAGTTCGCGTCCTCTCGTTTCCGCAAAAGAACGGGCTTCTTCCGCCGTCAAAGTTTCCGCGCAAACCGGGGGCACGGGCAGCAACAGCATAAAAAACACGGCAAAACGTAAAAAACAGTTACTTTTCATAAAAAAATACCTTATAGTGTTGTTATCTTGTATCTGATAATAACAGAATGGTTATAAAAATGAAACTGAAATTATGGTTATGCCTCGCTTTGGCCGCTTTGACCGCGCAAAACGCAGCGGCGGAAGCGACGCCGTTGGCCGCCAATCCCGGCCTGCAGCATATTAACACCCGCGGTAAAGTGCTTTGCGGAACGGCCGCCGGCAACAAAATTCTGACATATCGCGACAACGAAGGAAAATGGCAGGGAATGGATGTCGAACTGTGCAAAATGCTCTCGACCGCCATCTTCGGCCGCAACGACCGCATAGAAATGGTGCCGCTCGAGGCAAACCAGGTTTCCAATGCTCTTTATACCAACAAAATCGACGTTATGATCGGCGGGGTGCCTTTTTCCGCAACCACGGAAATCAGCACGCGCGCAACGCCCGTCGACGTATGGTATTATGACCGCCAGGTCTTTCTGGCTCGCAAAATAGAAGGCGCCACCTCCATGGAAGCCTACCGCGGCAAAAAAGTCTGCGTGGTCAACAACAGCGACGATCTGGCCAAACTGGAGGTTTACAACAGCCGCTATCAGCTTGGTTTTTCATTGCTGCGTTTTCCGAATTTCCGCAGCGCGAAAGAGGCCTTTTTGCTCCACCGGTGCCAGCTGCTGACCGGAAATTCCATGATTTTGCGCGATGTCGTCGTAAACAGTCCGGCCGGCGTTTCCGATGTGGAAATGTTGCCCGAAACCATCACCGTGCGTCCGGTCTATGTTTTTGCCGACAAGGCAAACGGCAGCCTGCAAAGCATTGTCAAATGGACCATGAATGCCCTGAAAGAAGCGGAAGAAAACGAACTGACCTCCAAAAATGTTGATATCCACCTCAGTTCAAAAGATCCTTCAATCCGCAATCTGCTGGGGCTGGATCAACAGCTGTGGCAACGCTTCAAACTTTCGCCGACATGGCTGCAAACCTACCTGAAGGAAAGCGGCAACTATGGCGAAGTTTTCGAAAAATATCTCGGCGAAGAATCGGTTTTCAAAATCAAACGCAACGAAAACAATCTGCTCAAAAACAAAGGGCTGATGTTTTCCGTTCCGTTCGTCTAGAATCGGCAAAAGAAATTTTGGACAATTTTTGTTTATCACAACCCGACAACGGGCTTTCATCCGGTTGTCGGGTTTGATTTTTATATTAGTTTTTCAATATATTATAAAACTTTATCTGTTCGAACGATCACCCTTTGACATTTGGGAGAAAAAGGTTGATTTCTGAATCTTTTAATTGTATAATACGGCCGGTAAAAGTAACGACCGTTTTTTTTGCTGAACAAAACATGGGGTTTTGGTGCCGGACAAGTATTTATAATTTTTTGATAAGCATTAAAATTCCATAAAACAAAATGGTAATTGAATAATTTTATTAACCGGCAAAAAAAACGGTCGTTTGTTTTGCCGACAGGTGTTTTTTCGCTTACGCGGTATTATTTTGATGCACGCAATATCTTTAATCTTAACATAACCGCCGCTGTAACGGCTGTGCTCGAAATTTAAGGATAGAAACCATGAAACACAAAATGGCGGCCGTCGGACTGACTGCCCTGCTCTCTTGCTCCACCTCTCTTGCCGGAGCCGATTATACGCCGACTCTGGGTGATAACAGCGTTTACGACATCACCCGTATCGACTCTGCCGAAGGAAGCGACTTTTCGCTGGTGGAAATCAATGACGACGGAACCAGCAGCATTACCTATTATCAATATAAAATAAAAGACGGAGCCCAAAGCGGCGAACAGATACACGACGATCTGGAAGGCGCGGATGTCAACAACAATTTCTTTGGTCTCACCGGGGACAACGGCGCCGCTATCTTCAACCGCACCAGCACTCTCATTAATCCCGAATGGAAAATCGGCAACGTGACCGGCGATTTTGTCAACAACCGCGTTGACGGCAGTGTGGTAAACGGCCCGCAGGGCGGCGCCATCTACAATCGTCCGGCCAGCGGCGGCACCACTTCCATCGGCAACATTACCGGTGATTTTATCAACAACACGGCGGCATCCGACTCTGTCTGGCCTTCCTACGGCGGCGCTATTTACAACTCTACGAACGCCCTCGGACAGACCGCTTCCATCGGCGATATTACCGGCAACTTTATTGGCAACAGCGCAACCAACACCAACAATCACGCCTTCGGCGGCGCCATTTACAACTACAGCTATGATGACGGCGTAAGCTTCAGCCCGGCAACTCTTGGCGTTATCAGCGGCAGCTTTATCGGCAACTATGTCGAAGGAACAGGCCTTGCTCTCGGCGGGGCCATATACACTTCGGGTAATCTGACAATTGCCAGCAAAGGAAAAAATATTGAGTTCGCCGGAAATTATGCGGTAACCGACGGCAATCGCATCAACAACGCCATATTTATGGATACGATTATCGACGGCTCAACCCTGACTTTTGATGTTTCCGGAGGCGGGCAGATATGGTTTCTTGACCAAATTGACGGTGGCGAAGTCAACGGCACCGGTACGGGAGTGGAATATGACAGACAATATTCCCTCATTATCTCGGGCAACGGCACAACTGTCGGCAGCGGCCGCATTTTCTTTGCCGACACAATCAACAACACCGCCACGGTAACGGTAAACAACGCCGTTATGACCATGGGCAGCTACGACGGGCACCACGGCAATTTTTCTCAGCCGGACGGCGGAACGGCGGATGTTACGCTTAACGACGGGCATTTGGATCTGGATTATGACGGCTACCAGACGCTTTCTTTAAACAGCCTGACGGCAACCGGCAATTCGTTCCTCTCTTTCGGCGCCGATTTTCACGGCGGCAAGGCCGATCAGCTTAACACCGCCAACCTCACCGGCGACTACGGGCTCGGCGCCATCCATATGGACAACTTCGGCAACATCGGCGAATCGGTAACCGTTTTTGCCGACGCCGGCACGACTTTTAACAATCTCGATACCTACACCGGCATCTATAACAACATAGATTATAAATTTGAACAAAACGGCAGCGAACTGAGCGTTATTTTCAAAGATCTGGTGCGCGCAGAATCGATTGTGGTTGAGGAAGAAATCCTTGAGGTGGCGGACAAGGAACTGAACAACCTCACCGGCGGCATTCTCGACAACTCCGGCACCACCACCATCAACAAAGGCAGTTTTTCCGGCAACAGCAACGACAACACCAACGGCGGCGTGTTTGCCAACCACGGCAGCCTGACGCTGACGGAAGTCGACTTTGCCGACAACTCTTCCGGCAAGGACGGCGGCGCGATATATAACGACGGCAGCCTCGGCGAAACGCTTTCCGGCAGCAATTATTCCGGCAACACGGCGGCCGGCAGCGGCGGCGCGATATACAATGCCGCCGCGGGCACCATCGGCAACATCGCCGGCCTTTCGGCAACCAACAGCTTCAGCAACAACACGGCCGGCGAAAGCGGCGGCGCCATTTATAACGACGGCAGCCTTGCTTCCGTAACCGGCTTTTCGTTTACCGGCAACAGGGTTGCGGGCGGCACACTGGCTTTGGGAGGCGCCGTCTACACTTCCGACAGCATGCTTTTTGACAGCGACGGAAAATATATCGAATTTTCCGGCAACAGCGTCGAAAACGCCGCCGGCGAAACGACCAACAACGCCATTTTCGTCAATACCGCCGACGGGGCGCCGGTGCTGACGTTTGACGTTTCCAAAGGCGGCGGCATCATCTTTGCCGACGAAATCGACGGCGGCGCGGTTAACGCCGACCGCACGGGGATTGACTATGACAAACAATATTCCGTTGTGCTCAAAGGTAACGGCAGCGGCAAAGACGCGGCGGAAATTTCTTTTGCCGACACCATCAACAACGCGTCCGCTCTTACCGCCGATAAGATAAACCTGACCCTAACCGGCGCCAGCGGCAGCTTTGGCAATTTCGGCAGCAAAGGAACAGATCTTTCCTTAAACGACAGCCATCTGAAGCTGAATTACGCCGCCGGAGAATATCAGCAACTGACCATCGGCAACCTCTCCGTTACCGGCAATTCCTACCTTTCGTTCGGAGCCAATTTCCTGAAAGGGGCTTCCGATAGTCTCAACATTGCCGGAGTTTCCGGAGAACTGCAAATTTATGACATTCGCTTCGACTATTCGGGCAACGTCGGCGACTCCGTTACCCTGTTTGACAATGCCGCAGTTACCATCAACAATCTCGACAGCTACACCAAAATCTACAACAATCTGGACTATACTTTCCGTCAGGAAGGCGGCAAGCTGGTCATTGCCTCCAAAAATCTGGTGCGGGCGGAATCCGTCGTGGAAAAAGGCGAAATCCTCGACATCCAGGATACCGTTATGAACGATTATGACAAAGGCATCTTAACCAACCACGGCACCACCAATATCGTTGACAGCAGCTTTGCCGACAACAGCAACGATAACGGCAACGGCGGCGTGATTGCCAACGACGGCAGTCTTACCATCACCAACACCGACTTCACCGGCAACAGTACAACCGGCAGCGGCGGCGCCATCTACAGCACGTCCGATTTAACGCTTATCGCCGACAATGACGAAGTCGTTTTTGACGGCAACGCGGACGGCAACGGCGGCAACGATATCTACATGGGCAGCGGCAGCTCCACCCTTTACATCATTGCCCGCAACAACGGCACGGCTTCTTTCGGCAGCGGCATCAACGGCGAGAACGGCTATCAAATAAACATTTCCGGCGACACGGACAGCAGCGTCGTCTTTACCGCCGCGGCGGAAAACGCGGCTTCGCTCACTGTTCGCGACACAACGCTGATTATGCGCGAAAATGCAAGTTTCGGCACCGGCTCAACCGCGGTTGCTCTTGACGGCGGACGGCTTAAGCTGGAATACGGCACGGGCAGTTATAAGAGTCTTGCTGCCGGCAGCCTGACGGCAACCGGCGGCTCACTCCTTTCGTTCGGCGCCAACTTCAACGAAGGCACGTCCGACAGCCTTGACATAGTCTCGGCCACGGGCGAACTGGGAATTTACAACATCCGCTTTGACGACTTCGGAGACGTCGGCGACTCCATTACCCTGTTTGACAATGCCGCAGTCACCATCAACAATCTGGATAAATATACACAAATGTATAACAATCTGGACTATACTTTCCGCCAGGAAGGCGGCAAGCTGGTCATTGCCTCCAAAAATCTGGTGCGCGACGGCTCCGTTGTGGAAAAAGGCGAAATCCTCAATTCGCAAAACACCAATCTGAAAGAATTTCAGAACACCATCTTAACCAACCACGGCACCACCAATATCGTTGACAGCAGCTTTGCCGACAACAGCAACGATAACGGCAACGGCGGCGTGATTGCCAACGACGGCAGTCTTACCATCACCAACACCGACTTCACCGGCAACAGTACAACCGGCAGCGGCGGCGCCATCTACAGCACGTCCGATTTAACGCTTATCGCCGACAATGACGAAGTCGTTTTTGACGGCAACGCGGACGGCAACGGCGGCAACGATATCTACATGGGCAGCGGCAGCTCCACCCTTTACATCATTGCCCGCAACAACGGCACGGCTTCTTTCGGCAGCGGCATCAACGGCGAGAACGGCTATCAAATAAACATTTCCGGCGACACGGACAGCAGCGTCGTCTTTACCGCCGCGGCGGAAAACGCGGCTTCGCTCGCCGTTCGCGACACAACGCTGATTATGCGCGAAAATGCAAGTTTCGGCACCGGCTCAACCGCGGTTGCGCTTGACGGCGGACGGCTTGAACTGGACTATGACGACTATCATCGCCTGACCGTCAGCAGCCTGACGACAAGCAACAATGCCTACCTTTCGTTCGGCGCCAACTTCAACAAAGGCATGTCCGACAGCCTTGACATAGCCTCGGCCGCGGGCGAACTGGGAATTTACAACATCCGCTTTGACGGCTTCGGCAATATCGGCGATACCGTTACCCTGTTTGACAACGCCGTGCTTACCATCAATAATCTGGATAAATATACAAAAATCTATAACAACATCGATTACAAATTTGCCCAGAACGGAAACAAGGTTGAGATTGTTTCCAAAGAACTGGCTCGCGAGGAATCCGTCGTGGAAAAAGGCGAAATCCTCGACATCCAGGCAACCGAACTGAACGGAAAGACCAACGGCATTCTCGACAACTCCGGCACCACGCTGATGGAAGACGGACGTTTTGACGGCAATTCTCACGACGGCAACGGCAGCGTTGTCAACAACAAGGGAACACTGGTCATCACCAACTCCGCCTTTACCAACAACAGTTCGAAGGGAACCGGCGGCGCCATTCACAATGCCGGCAATCTGATACTCATTGCCGAAGACGGTGACATAACCTTTGCCGGCAACACCGACGGCAGCGGCGCCAACGATATTTTCATGGCTGCCGGAACCACGCTCAACATTCGTCTGACACAAAACGGAACGGCTACTTTTGACGGCGGAATTAACGGCGAAAACGGCTATACCGTCAACATCACCGGCGACAACAGCGGCGCGCTTGTCCTTGACGGCAGCATCCAAAACAGCGGCAGCATCAATGTCAGCAATACGGAAGTGCGGTTGCAAACGGACAACCTGCTTAACGGGCAAATTCTGGCCTTAACCAACAGCCGCCTCAATCTGGCAAACAACACCATCGGCACCCTGACGCTGAACGGATATCGCGCCAAAAACGCCGAGCTTTGGCTGGACGTGGATACGGCCAACAACGTTGCCGACGTGCTCAACATCAAAGGCGAACTGACCGGCACTACCGGACTGATTGTCAATATGCTAAGCGATGTTGAACAGACGGCCGACATCGTCTTTGCCAATACGCCGGACGATACCGACGCCAAAGACGGAACCTTCGTTATTTCCCGTCTGGTCGGACAGCCTTATCAATATAACCTGAACGTTATTTACGACCCGAGCGGAAAACAATGGCTGTTTACCAATCAGGAAATCGAGCCGGAACCCGAAACGCGAACCGTTGCTCCCGAATTTGTCGCCTATGCCGGATTGATGCAGGCATCCGTCGAACAAACCCGCGGGCTGCACGCCGTTGTGGCCGAAAAAGTTGCCGCCAATAAATTGTTCAGCGAAAACTGCTGCGGCGTTTATGACGAAGCTTTCGACGGCAAAACGCTTGCCAACGCCTGGGTTGTCACCGACTATCGCCAGGCCGACAGCGAACGTCCGGTCGACATGGAAGCGGACATCTGGGGCATTACCGGCGGTTTTGACATCCAGACAAACGCCCACAACAAAATCGGCGTTTTTGCCGCCTATCGTCAGGGCGAATACGAGCTTTCCGGCAAAGGGCGCAGCTTCTCCTCGACTATCGGCAGCAAAATCGATATCGACAGCTATCTCGGCGGTTTGTACTATCGCTATGACCGCAGCCGCGCTTACCTGACCGCAACCGCTTTCGGCGGCATTCAGAAGGCCGACCTCAAAACCGATGACGGCGCCGTTCGCACAGATACCGACGGCCATCAGTTCGGTGCTGCAGCCGATGCCGGATATGTCTTTGCCTTAAGCAAAACCGTAACTTTGGAACCGTCCGTCGGCATCTTTTATACGATGACCGACTATGACGACATCCGCGACCGCGTCGGCAACACCGCCCGTTTTGATACGGTTAACTACGCGGAAGCGGAAGCGGGAATTAAGCTTGAAAAGACTTTCTTCTTTGACGAAAGCGCCGCAAAACTCCATCTGAAACCGACTTTCGTACAAACATTCGGCGATAACGACAATGTTTATATCGACAATCTGCCCGACAGTCCCGCTCTGCGCGACCAGACTCTCGGCCGGATAGAAATCGGCGGACGCTACGGGTTCGGCGGCAGCTTCTCCGTTTTCGGATGGGGCAGCTACACCTTCGGCAGCCGATATGAAGCAACCGCTTTCGGCGCCGGCATGAGCTTCAGCTGGTAAGCCGAAATCAGTCGCCGCGGCCGATAAACTTGAGAGCCCGAGACACAGCCCCGGGCTCTTTTTTTGTTTTTTTTGAGCATTACTTTTTTGTTTTTTGCGCGGCAATAAAACTTTCCACTTCCGCCAAAGCCTGCGCCGGCGAACCACCGAAATCGACTTCTCTTTCGCCGAGGCGACAGGTGCGGCGGACACTGTCATAAAGGCAAAACGGGGTAACAAAAAATGCCCCGTAGGCCGGCGTATCGTCTATTTGCAGGTTAACGGCGTTGTCGCGGCAATAGTCGGCCTTGGCCTTGTTCCACAATTCTTCGGGAACATGAAAAGCGCCGCCGGCCAGATGTTCGACACGACCGAGAGCCGAAAAATAATCCAACAACGAAAAAAGATGTTGCCAAACTATTCCCCGGTTTTCGAGAAAAGGGCGAACCGTTTGCGCCGAGCCGCCGGAAATGACATGAATTTCATGTCCGCGAGCCGATGCCAGCCGCGTAAAATCGCGGAAAAAATCCGGCGCCGCGGTAATTACGCCGTGAAAGTCTATGCCTATCTTAGAAGAAGCCGTCATCTTCTTCCCCAAACACCTTCGCCACCGCATCTTTCAGAGAATTGGGGCTGAGAACGGACAGCGGATTCAGTCGGATATCGGGATCGGAAACTTTGCCGGTAATGGCGTAATTGGCGGCAAAAACGGTACCATCTTTGCCGGCCAGCAAACTGCCGACCAGCGGAATGCGGCCGATAAGCGTATTCAGGCCGTAAGCCGGAGAAATTATCCCCTTAACGCTGATGTCTTCGTTGGACGTATTATAAGCGCCGCCGAATGTCAGCCCGACCACGTTGCCGTAGGTTTTGCCGTTTTTAACCGACAAAATGCCGTCCCTATAGCGGAAAGGCGCGTCAAAATGGGAAAAAGTAAGTCCTTCGCCGGTCAGCATGTCCACCATGCCGGTAAATGATGCTACCGACAGCAGCTTGACCAACAAAGACGTGTTGTGCAGGCTGAAATCGCGGATTTTGGCATGGCCGATAAACTCGCCAGAAGCGTCTTTTTTGGCTTCTATCTGCAAGTTTCCGCCGTGCATGTCGCCATATATGCGCAAAAAGCGAAGCGTGTTGCCGGCGTGGTTGCTGGTAATTGACAACAGCCATTCGTTGTCCGGCCGCGGCACATAGTCCATTTTCAGGTTCATGCTGCGGTCATTGTCATAATTGCCTATCATGTGGATTTCGTCCACACCGATGCCGCGGCGCACACGGGCGCTGCCGGCAAAGCCGGTGACCGAAACATCGGGATTGGTCCACAGCCGATTGACGGCAATGTTGACATCGGCATCCCGTATTTCTTCCTTTTCCGCTTTTCCTTTTTCGCTGGCAGACGACATCAGAGATGTCCGGCGATCAAAAAATTCGGATAAATCATAACTCTCGCCGGAAATATTAATTTTAATTATTCCGTCTTTCTGTTCGGGAATTTCTATTTTGGCTCCGGCTTTTGTTTTCGGGCCGTTGATTTTTTCAATATCTATTGTCTGCAGACGACCTTTTTTATCAAAATCAGCCTGCCCGGAAATATCAAAGTCCGACTTATAAAGCTGAAATGCTGAAACCTTATCGGGCGTTTCGCCTTTAATAAGCAGTTCGGCATTCAGAACCGCCGACTCTCCCTGCGGCTTGACAAAACCCAAAAACGCATAGTTCATGGAAGCCTTCTGCAAACTGCTTTTCAGCTTCACGACCAGACGGCCGTCGCGATATCGCAGAGCATCGGCCGTCACTTCTGCTTCGCCCGCAAAATACGGCGGTTGCAGCAAAGACGTATCCAAACCGATTTTTCGGGCGGCGGACGTATTGACAAGCGTTCCCAGCCGATAGACGGCGCGCTCTTTTTTGCTTTCGTCAAAATATTCGTTCCAGAGAACCTGCAGCGGAATATCTCCCAGTTTGGCCGCGCCGGAAACCGTCATTTCTTCGTTATTCACCGTCAATTGCATTTTTTCGGCCGTCAACGGCAAAGACAGCGCGGCGTCTTTTATCAAGACGTCATGCAGGGTGGATTTTACCGTAACTTTAACATCGTCGTAGCCCAAATCTTTTTTCAGTTCAAAATTCAGGTTCAGTTCCGTATCGGCAAGGCCTTCGATAATCTCCGGATTTAGCCCCATGTGAGACGTAAAACCGAGCGGCGGATGGTCAATCAGTTTCAAAGCGGCGGCAATGGGAGAACGTGACGTCAGACGGATGTCGATGTAATTGTTATATTTATCCAAATCGTATATGCGCACGTTGCCTTCATCGAGCTCTATGCCGTCGGAAACAGCCTTGTTAAGAGCAATGTTGATGCTTGTCGGGGTAACCGAAAACACGCCGTATACATTGTTGACCATCGGCATGGTATTGATATAGCGCAGGTTGGAATCGGCGATATCCGCCCCACCCTGCAAATCAACAAGCCCGAAACCGCCGTTTTGCCGGTTGTAACCAAAATCAAATTCAAAATGCGCTTTTTGCGCTTCGCCGCCGAAAATGCTATCTCGGCACCAATCCCACGCCTCGGAGGCAATATAGCGCGGCCAATAGGTATAAAGATCATCAAGGGGCAATTTACCGATATCGGCAACCAGCTTCAGACGCAAATTTTTCTTAGAATTTTCAAGCAAATATTCTTCCAAACCGGAAACATTGAACCCCAGCGAAACTTTTTGTCCGCCGAGATTAAAATCAGCGCCCTCTATCGTCATTTTGTCCAAACCGCCGTTGATTTCCCCGTTTAAGGAAAAGGAAGAAATGTCATATTTAGAACCGGCGTCGGTATTATCAAACAAAATGTATCCCCGCCCGCCTTCTATGCGAAAGGTTATTTTTTCAAGCGCCGTATCGACGGCCGCGGTCAAATTTTTCCGGTTGTGCAAAAATTCGTTAAAATTAATCAGCAGAGACACTTTGCCGTCAACCGGCAGATTGATGTTGTACCAATCGCGGCTGCCGCGCCCGTTGACATATGTGTCGACAATATCCGCCGGCACCAGATCCGAAAAATAGATCTGCGCCGCCAGCCTGTTGTCCGCAGGCCGGTAGCGAGCCTCCAGCCCTATGCTGACCAATTTGTCGCGCAGTTTGGCCGCGCCGTTAATTTCCATTTTCATATCGGCAAAATTGCGCTCGAAACTGTAATTCAGATCGGCAAACGCCCATTTGCGACCAAGATCCACCTCGTGCAGCTCCACTTTGCCGTTAATGATTTTTATGTCGTTGATATAGCTTTCCGAATAGGTGTTGTCCGACGAATTGAAACGCTCCAAAAACTCCTCAAACGCCGTTACGTAATAATCTATCTGCCGGCTGCTTACTTCTGCCGCTTCCGTTTTGTCGCTCACGCCGTAGTCGGTAAAAATATATACCGACGGATCGTTAATTTCTATCGAACTCGGCGCAATTACCCCCTGCAGCAAAGCCCGAATGCTGAAAGAAACAGCCACCCCCGGAGCCGCAATCTGCATATGGCCGTCCTTTTCCTTATATACCGTATTTTTGGCAATAATCCTTATCGGCTTTATGGAACGAACCAGCTCTATGTCCACGCTGTCCACCGTCAATTCGGCATCTTCGTTATTCTGGTTGAGCGCGGCAATAATATATGGTTTGAGAAACGGCACGGCTATCGGTCCGCGATATAGCTGCCAAACGAACAACAGCAGCAAAAACAGCAGCAAGACAAGCGAATAATCAAAAAATTTGCGCAGCAGATAACGCCGGTTTGATACTTTTTTCATTTATTGCTGACCTTGTCGGCCAAAGCCGCCTCCAAAAATAAATCTATATCTCCGTCCAAAACAGCCTTGGCATCCGTATTTTCAACCCCCGTGCGCAAATCTTTTATCAGTTTGTAGGGTTGGAGTACATAAGAGCGTATCTGATAACCCCAGCCGTTGTCCCCCATCGCTTCGCGGCGGCCTTCGGCTTCGGCTTCGCGTTTTTTCAGCTCCAGCTCGTACAAACGCGCGCGAAGCATTTTCCAGGCGGCGTCGCGGTTTTGGAATTGTGACCGCTGGTTTTGGCACTGCACGACTATGCCGGTCGGAATATGCGTAATCCGCACCGCGGAGTCCGTTTTGTTGATGTGCTGACCGCCCGCACCCGATGCCCGATAAGTATCGACCCGACAATCGGCCTCGTTGATGTCTATGCGAATTTCGTCATCAATATCGGGATATACGTCGACCGAGGCAAAACTTGTATGCCGGCGGGCATTGCTGTCAAAAGGCGATATGCGCACCAGACGATGGACGCCGCTTTCCGACTTCAACCAACCGTAGGCATTGTGCCCGCAAATTTTGACGGTAACGGATTTTAAGCCTGCCACCTCACCTTCCGACTCTTCGATATATTCCACCTTATAATGATGCGCTTCCGCCCAGCGGGTGTACATTCTCAGCAGCATTTCCGCCCAGTCCTGCGCTTCGGTGCCGCCGCTGCCGGCGTGGATTTCGACAAAGGCGTCGTTCTTGTCCGCCTCGCCGGAAAGCAGCGCTTCCAGCTCGCCGCGACGGGTTTGCGTCCTCAGTTCCCGAAGCTGCGTTATAACTTCTTCCGTCAGTTCGCGGTTATCTTCCGCTTCCGCCAGCTCGCACAATTCCAATAAATCATTCAACGTGTTTTCGCTGTTTTGGAGCAGAGAAATATTTTCTTCCAAAGCGTTTTTTTCACTCAAAAGCTTTTGCGCGCGGGCGGCGTCGTTCCACAGCTCGGGCGCGGCGGTCAGAGCATTCAGCTCGTCTAAGCGCAAAACGGCGTTGTCGTAGTCAAAGAGACCTCCTCAGCAGCGCTAAGGACTGCCTGATTTCTTCGCCGAGGGTTAATACTTCTGCCTGCATATTGTTGCTCCTTTGTTCAATCTGTTAATATCTGGTTCCCAGTTGAAAGTTTTCGTTTGTTTCCGAATTTCCGAATTGTTTGTAGTCGTTCAGGCCGTCGTCCCGATTATCGTTTGCATTGCCCTCAATAATCCGCTGGCCGCCGTGCGCAAAATCAAAATCCGGCTTGATGGCTTCGGTAATCACCACCTTATCGCCGGGAACGGCCGGCCGACCGGTCTTATAGTTTATCCGCACCAGCTTAATGCCGGCCGGAATGCGGAAAGGTATATCCGGCTGATCTTTCAAGGCTTCTTCCATAAACCTGTAGAAAACGGGCAATGCCGCGCTGGCGCCGGTTTCCCACTGTCCCAAAGTCCGCGGCTCGTCAAAACCGACATAGGTACCGACCACCAAATCGGGCGAAAAGCCGACAAACCAACCTTCTTTGCTGTCGTTGGTGGTGCCGGTTTTGCCGCCGAGATGCCTGTTAAGCTTGCGCAGGCGCGCGCCGCTGCCGCGGGTGGCCACGCCTTCGAGAATGGAGGTCATCTGGTAGGCCGACAGGGTATCGAACAGCTGCTCGCGCTCATCCTGCGGCTGCGGTACGGGTTGTTGTTGCCAGCTCTCGAAATTGCAATCCGCACAAATCCGATTGTCCTGTCTTAAAATCGTGCGGCCGTAGCGATCCTGAATGCGCTCGACAAGATACGGGGTCACTTTTTTGCCGCCGTTGACAATTTCGGCATAGGCCGCGGCCAAATCAATCAGTCTCGTTTCTCCCGCGCCGAGCGACATTGACAACAATTCCGGCAAATTGTCGTTTATCCCCACCTTTTCCGTAAAGGCGGAAATTTTATCCATCCCGACGTCCTGCGCCAGGCGAACGGTCATCAGATTGCGCGATTTTTCCACCCCTTCGCGCAAAGTCATCAACCCGTAAAATTTGTTGGTAAAGTTTTTGGGTTTCCATTTCGGCAAACCCGCCCCCTGATCAAAAACAAACGGCGCGTCCAAAATGAGATCCGTCGGCGAATAGCCGTTTTCAAGCGCGCAAAGATATACAAAAGGCTTAAACGACGAGCCCGTTTGCCGCCGCGCCTGAGTGACCCGGTTAAACTGCGAGCGCCGATACGAATAACCGCCGACCATGGCCAGCACTCGGCCGGTATGCGGATCGAGCGCTACCAGACCGCCGTCGACATCGGGAACCTGTTTAAGGGCATAGGCGTTTTCGGGCAGTTTCTGAATTTTGATTTTGTCGGCGGAAATTTTTTCCACCCAGACGACATCGCCTTTTTTCAGCACTGCGGACGTCGATTTGGGCGCGGCGCCGATACGCTGGTTGGGCAGCGTTTTTCCGGCCCAGGACAAAACCGAGAGCGGGATAACGCCGTCTTCTCCCGTTTCCGTTTTTATCAGCGCGCGATTTTTTTCGGTTTTAAGCACCGCCGCCTTTTGCCACGACGGCGACGCGCCGATCGGCAAAGCCGTTTTTTTCAACACCGGCAGGAAATCGCCTTCCACGGAAATGTTGGCAGCGGCGCCGCGCCAGCCGTGGCGGCGGTCATATTCCTCCAGGCTTTCGCGAAAAACGCGGGTGGCAATTTCCTGCAATTTCGGGTCAACGGTTGTCCGTACAATCAGACCGCCTTCGTTTAAGGCTTCTTCGCCGAAACGCTCTTCTATGCCGCGGCGGACTTCTTCGCTGAAATATTCGGCATGGCGAACAAAACGGTTGTCGCGTTTAACCACCGTCAACGGCTGCGCTTTTGCATTTTCGGCCGCAAGCTCGTCGACATAGCCGTCTTCGACCATCCGACCGATAACCCAGTTGCGGCGGGTAACGGCCGCCTCGTAGCGGGTATGCGGATTGTAATTGTTCGGTCCTTTCGGCAGAGCCGCCAGATAGGCCGCCTCTTCCAGCGTCAGCTCCGCAAGCGGTTTGTCAAAATAATTCAGAGCCGCGGCCGCTACCCCGTAAGAGCGGTTGCCGAGATAAATTTCGTTTAAGTAGAGTTCCAAAATATGGTCTTTGTCAAAGGTTTGTTCCATCCGCCAGGCCAAAAGGGCTTCTTTGATTTTGCGGATATAGGAAACCTCCGAGGTGAGCAAAAAGTTTTTGGCCACCTGCTGGGTAATGGTCGAAGCTCCCGACGGCCGACGGCCGCTGCCGATGTTTTTGACATTGTGCAAAACGGCGCGTAAAATGCCCACATAATCCAGCCCCGAATGACGGTAAAACTTTTTATCTTCGGCGGAGATAAACGCCTGTTTCACCAAATCCGGAATTTTATCGACAGGCACGAACAAGCGTTGTTCCGCGGCATATTCTTTCAGCAGCTGCCCGTCGCCGGCAAAAAGGCGCGTGGTTACCGCCGGTTCGTATTTTGCCAGCTGTCGATAGTCCGGCAAAGTCTGGCTGAAGCGCCACAAACAACACAGGACAACGACTATGCCGACCAGCGCAAAAAAGAACAACGTACTCAGGATTGAAGACAAAGTTTTAAACATAAAGCCACCTGTCAAATTATTTTACGTATTCACTCATAACAGCTTTTAATTAAAACGACAACTGTATTCTCGGGTTATCAGCCGTTAAAACAGAGATTTGTGTTTCATGTCTTCAAAATAACAGTCGACGGCGCGCACGGCAGAGGCGGCAAGCTTGCGCCGATAGCTTTCCTGACGCAAAAGGCGCTCTTCGTTTTTGTTGGACAAATACCCCATTTCCAACAACACGGACGGCACGTCCGGCGCCTTCAAAACCGCAAATCCGGCAAAACGATGCGTGTCGTTAATCAATTTTACCGACTTGCGCATTTCGTCGACCAGACATTTTGCAAATTCCGACGAACGGTTGCGGGTTTCCCGCTGCGCCAGCGAAATCAGCACGTCGCTCACTTCTTTGGACTGTTCGTAGAGGTTAAGCCCACCGATGATATCCGCCTTGTTTTCCCTTTCCGCCAGCGCGGCGGCTTCTTTGTCGGAGGCTGTTTCCGAAAGGGTGTAAACCGACAGCCCGGTCGCCCGACGGTTCAGGGCGGAATCGGCATGCACGGAAATGAACAGATCCGCTTTGTGCCTGCGGGCAATCTCCACCCGTTTACGCAACGGAATAAAGACGTCGGTGCTACGGGTAAGATATACTTTATATTTTCCCCGCCGGTCGAGCTGACGCTTCAATTCTTTGGCCATGGCCAGGGTAATGTTTTTTTCGTGCACGCCGGAATAACCGATGGCACCGGGATCGTGACCGCCGTGGCCGGCATCAATAACAACGATTTTTTTAACGTTTTTCGGCGGATTGGCCGCTACGGGCACACTCTTTTCCGCACTGTCTTCCGCAAACGAAAGTTTTTTGTCGCCATAGGCATGGCCAATTCCGGTTTTAGCGGCAAACTCTCTTTCCGAGGCAACGCTCACATCTATCGCCAAACGCCACTTGAATGTGGATTGCGGCGGCAGCATAAACACTTTTTTAATAACCACGGGTTTCAACAAATCGAACACCACGCGGGTTTTGCCGTCCAAAATATCGCCGACCCGCACGCGGCTGATAAGGTTGTTTTTGTCTCTGGTTTTTTCCAGCGCTTTGCCGATATAGACGTTTTTGGTGTCCACCACCAACCTTTTGGGATAATTGAGCAAAAAAACGTTGTAATCAAATTCGGCGTCGGCGTCAAATACGATACGCACGCTGCCGATGCCCTGCCCGATGCGCAAACCGCTTATCCGGCCCGCCGCCTGCGCCTCGCGCGAACAGAGCGCAACCAGACACAGCACCGTCAACAGGCGCCCGAGCAAAGAAATTATGTCAGTCAAAATCTTCATTTACACACACAAAATCGTTTGCTCGATTATAGAGCCCACTTATTACCAATCTGTTAAAATCGAACGGATAAAAAATGAAAAATGATATTGTATTTTTTTTTAGGGCGGTATATTGTCGTATCCGACCGGACGCTTTTAACCGGACCGGGGAGGCTTGCAATTTAATAATGATGATGTTTTTTTGCTTCCCGGAGGCGGTAACGCTGCCTTTCATTGAGAAAGCGAGCAGCCGCGACGGTCGCTTAAGTAAGGTTTTAACCGGACAGAAATTTCGGTTTGCGGATATGCAAGGCAACAAAACGACGGATTTTTCCGTATCCGCAAATCCACGGAGCGAAAAACATCATGCGGCCGACGGCGCAAAAAATAATTCGCAGCCGGCAAGTTCAAAGCGGCAAAGACAAGGTTTTCCGCCCGTTTCTCTCCGAAGCGCAATTATACTTTCTGCACATTGCTGCAGCAAATAACGGAGTTTTTATATATGATTAAAAGAATGTTAATTGACGACACGCAGCCCGAAGAAACAAGAGTGGTCGTCATCAACGGCAACAAACTTGAAGATGTGGAATTTGAATCAAGCAGCCGCAAACAAATCAAAGGCAATATATATTTGGCAAAAGTTATGCGAATCGAGCCGTCGTTGCAGGCGGCCTTCGTTGATTACGGCGGCAATCGCCACGGCTTTCTCGCTTTCGGGGAAATTCATCCCGACTACTACCACATTGACGAAGCGGCTTTAAGCGCTATGGAAAAAGAAATCGATCAAATGATCGAAAACAAAAAACAAGCCGCCCGCGAACGTGAACTCGAACGCGCCCGGCTGCGGCAGGAACGCGCCTTAAAACGCGCCCGTCGCCTGGAACAGGAAGCCGCCGAACAGGCACGGGAAAACGACGGCGCCGGTTCCGATGCTTCTCGCGACGAACAGACGAACGTCGCGGCCGAAAACACACAGAAGGATGTCGCGGCCGAAAACACACAGGCGGACGTTGCCGAGAACATCCCCGTCACGGATAAAGAACAATCCTTGGAAGCCGTAAACGGCGAGGCTTTGCCGGCGCCGGAAGAAGCCAAACCCGCGCGTCGCCGCGGGCGCAGACCGAAAGCGCGAAAAACCGATGCCGCAGCGGCAGCAGAATCGGAAGAAAAGAAAAACGAAAAAGTAAAAACGTTAGCCGAAGACACCGGATGCGAAGAAGACGTCATCAAAGAATCGGAAGAGCGTGAAGGCTTCCGCGAAGAAACCGAGTTTCGTCGCCGCGGAGAAGAAAACGCCAACGACGACGAAATAGCCGTTGACGATGATGACGATGACGAATACGACTATGAAGTTCAGAAAAAGCTGCTTTTGTTGCGCAAACTGTTTCACCAAAGCAAAATTCAGGACGTCATTAAAGAAGGGCAGATTTTGCTGGTGCAGGTCGTTAAAGAAGAAAGGGGCAATAAAGGCGCGGCGCTCACAACCTATTTGTCGCTTGCCGGCAGATATTGCGTGTTGATGCCCAATCGCATCAAAAGCGGCGGCGTTTCGCGCAAAATTACCAATGCCGCCGACCGCAAGCGCTTAAAAAACATTATCCGCGAACTGCCCATGCCGAGCGATATGTCCCTCATCGTCCGCACCGCCGGCGAAGACAAAACCAAGGCCGACATCGTTAGGGACTACAACTATCTTATCCGCACGTGGAATCAGATTCGCCTCGGTTCTCTGCGGGCTGCCGCACCAGCGCTGATTTATGAAGAAGGGAATCTGATCAAACGCGCCCTGCGCGATATGTTTACCAAAGAAATTGCGGAAATTATCATTGACGGGGACAAAGCCTTTCAGGCCGCCCGCGACTTTATGAAAATTCTTTCGCCGCACAGCATGAAAAAGCTCAAATGTTGCAAAGCGGACGAAATTCCCCTGTTTCAGCGTTTTCAGGTGGAAGCGCAGATTGATAAGCTGCACGATACCAACGTCCAACTCGAATCCGGCGGATATCTGGTGATTAACCCGACCGAAGCGCTGGTTTCCATCGACGTCAATTCCGGACGAGCAACAAAAGAAAAAGATCTGGAAGAAACTGCCCTGAAGACCAATATGGAAGCCGCCGACGAAATTGCCAAACAGTTGCGGATGCGCAATCTGGCCGGACTGGTCGTCATCGACTTTATCGACATGGACGATCCCAAAAACAATCAGGCTATCGAAAAAAGAATGAAAGAAGCCATGAAAAAAGATCGTGCCCGCGTGCAAATCGGCAAAATGAGCTGCTTCGGACTGTTGGAAATATCGCGCCAGCGGATGCACTCGTCTTTCTTCGAAAGCAATTATCACATCTGCCCCTACTGCCACGGAAGAGGAATTATCCGCACCGTGGAATCCGGCGCCGTTTCAATTTTGCGCAGCATTGAAGAAGAGGCCGTCAAAGGACGCTCTTCGCAAATTACCGTTTTTGTGCCGCGCGACGTCGCCATCTATCTGCTGAACCAGAAACGCGGCGATCTGGTGGAAACGGAACAACGCTACAAAGTCCGGATTATTATCGCGGCGGATGAAAATATCCGGAACGTATCCGACTTCAAAATCGAACGCGTGCGCGCAGCCAAAACAACCGAGCAAACGCCGACCCGCGGCGAGGAGACATCGCGGACGGAACAATCGGTTGCCGAAAAACAGGCGGGAAACAACACCGACGAAAAAAACGACGAGGAAAATGCGGACAACGGCGCAAACGAACAACGCCGCGGCCGAACGCGCGGCCGCTTTGACCGTCGCCGAAACGGCCGGCGCCGCCGCGATGACCGGCAGGAAGACAATAACGAAGAAAAGCAAACGCGCGAGGAACCGGTTATTCTTTACAACAGCCATGACGGCGCACCCGAAACCGCTTCTCCCGCGACCGAAGAAAAGCAACCCGAGAAGAGAAAAGTCGCATGGTGGAAAAAACTCATCAACGGCTGAAAAGCCTGGGACGAATAATCAAAAAACTGGCAGGCGGCTTTTTGCTGCTGTCAGTTTTTTTGAGTTGTCGTCAGGCGATCGCGTTGTCGCTGATTTCCGACGAAGAAACGGAAATTTTTCTGCATCAGACTCTGCGTCCCGTTTTTAAGGCGGCGGGGGTTGCGTTTTATCCCGGTCAAATATACGTTGTCAATGACAAGACGCTCAATGCCTTCGTGACCGACGGAAACCGCATGTTCGTAAACATCGGCACCATCATCGCCGCCGACAGCCAAAACGAACTGACCGGCGTTTTGGCACACGAAACCGGACATATCCAGGGCGGACACATTCTGCGCCATAAAATAAAAGCGCGCGAAGTGCAAAGCGTGAGCCTGGCTTCCATGCTGGTGGGCGGACTGGCCGGAATTGCCGCCGGTCGCGCCGACTTGAGCATTGCCGCCATTCTCGGGTCGCAAAGCTCAGCTCTGAATTCCATGCTCTCTTATCAGATAAGCGAAGAACGCAGCGCCGATGAAGCCGCCGTCAATTTGCTTGAAAAAATCGGACAATCGCCGGCCGGAATGTTGCGTTTTTTGCAAAAAATCAAACAACGCAACAAAACGCAGGGAATCGCCGAACGGGAATATTTTCGCACTCACCCGCTGACCGACGAGCGCATTGCCTTCGTGGCCAAAGCCGCGCAAAATTCCAAAGCTGCCCGGCACGGTTTGCAGGAAAAAGAATTTCAGCGGATCAAGGCAAAGCTTTTTGCCTATACCGAAGACCCGCAACAGACTTTTTTGCAATATCCGGCAAGCGACCGATCAATTCCCGCGCGTTATGCCAGAGCCATTGCTTTTTTCAGACAGCCGGATGTTCAAAAAGCTCTGACCGAAATTGAGGCGTTGATAAAAGAGGAGCCGAACAATCCGTATTTTTACGAACTGAAAGCCCAGATGCTGATGGAAAACGGAAATGTAGCCGCCGCGGTTGACGCCTATCGCCGCGCTTTGCGACTGCGTCCGTCTTCCGCCTCCTTCAAGCTCAGTTTGTCTTTGGCCATGCTGGAAAACAATCCCGATCAGACCGAACTGAAAGAAATCGTACGGATGTTGACGCAGGTTCTGGTTCATAACCCCGAAAGTTTTGCCTGGCTGCCGCTTTCCCGCGCTTACGGCATGCAAAACGACCAAGCCGGTTCAAACTATGCGGCGGCTGAGTTCAGCCTGCTTTCCGGAGACAAAAAAACCGCCGCCCGGCAGGCAAAACGGGCTTTGGAAAACAATCCACATTCGACTTTGAAGTTGAAAATAGACGATCTGCTCGTCCGTATAAAGCAAACCGAAAAGAATAACGACGACATGTAGCCTCGGGGACTTTGTTTTTATTTTTTAATTTTTCACAATAATTCAGACAAATACTCTAACCGCAGGCATTCTTTTTAACCGACGGTTGATATTGTGCTTGCAAACAACTATTTTTTATCTTATATTTAGTTTCAGGTATCGGCCTCTTGTTGCCCAACAGCGCAAACGGCCTACGCCGAGCGCCCGAAAAAGGGGCGCGGGGCTGTGGTAAGCCCTCATATAACGCGGTGTGGGGATACACCGTAGTCATTGCTGTCCGTTTTATCGGATGGAAGCAATGAATATATCCCTGACTAAGGTCGGGGAGCTTTGAGCGTATGTTCAGGAGTTCCAAACTTCAAAGGCTCGAAGAGTCGTTTCGTTATATGAGATTTACCAACTCCCTGACCGCCTTGAGACAAAACAACGGGTCACAACGGCAAAATAATCCCTGTCCTTTTGTTTATGGCGGATAACGGATAATCCGTAAGAAGGAGAACATTTTATTATGATCAGTATCAAAAAACGGGCGCGCGGCCGCACGGAAGACGATCGTCCCAACCCGATAGACGTACATATCGGCCGGCGGATATGTCAACGGCGAAAGCTGTTGCATATGTCGCAAGAAGATTTGGCTCGTCAGCTAAAACTTACTTTCCAACAAATTCAAAAATACGAAAAAGGCGGCAACCGCGTTTCCGGCAGCAGGCTGTGGATAATCAGCAGGGTGTTGCAGGTTCCGGTTGATTATTTTTTTTCCAACATGGATCCGCAAACCGTCGATGAGGGCGAGCGCCTGTTGGCCGACCCCGAGGCGGTCTGCCGTTACAGTCCGCAGGAAGACGTTACCCGAAGCCCCGATGTGTTGGAGCTGGTAAACGCCTATATCAACAGTCGACACAAAGAAATTGCCGTTCTCCTGAAAACCGCCCTTGTCAAACTAGCCGGACGAAGAAGATAGCTTTTTCCTTAAACGATAAAGGTTGATTGCGACCCGGCGGCAAAAGCCGGTTGACGGCATGTTTTGTCAGTGCCGGAGGTTGATTTGCAGCGCGGCGGCAATTTTTTGGGCAATCTGTAGATAAGCTTCGGCAAACGGGCCGTTCGGCTCGGCGACGGCGATCGGCTGGCCGGCATCTCCGCAGCGGCGGATTCGAATATTCAGCGGAATTTCGCCAAGGAACGGCTCGCCCATACGCTCCGCCGTTTCCCGCGCGCCGTGCTCGCCGAAAACAAACTCTTTATGACCGCATTGAGGACACAGATAATAGCTCATATTTTCGACAATTCCCAACACCGGCACATCAACCTTGCGGAACATGTTGATGCCCTTGACCGCATCGATGAGAGCAACGTCCTGCGGTGTGGATACAATCACCGCCCCGTCGATTTTCACCTGCTGGGAAAGCGTAATCTGGATATCGCCGGTACCGGGCGGCATATCAATCACCATTACGTCGACATCGCCCCAGTTGACTTCCGTCAAAAGTTGCTGCAGGGCGCCGCAGGCTTTCGGCCCCCGCCAGATAAGCGGCGTATCGCGGCCGATCAAACTGCCGACGGACATGGCCTTTAGCCCCTGAACTTCAAACGGTTCGAAAGTTCGACCGTCGTAGGAAATCGGCGATACGTTTTCAAAACCAAGCATGGTCGGCACCGAAGGACCGTATATGTCGGCGTCGAACAATGCCGTTTTGGCTCCGAGCGCATTCAGCGCCGCCGCCAGATTAACCGCCGTCGTCGACTTGCCGACCCCGCCCTTGCCGGAGGCCACGGCAAATATCTTTTTTACTCCGGAAATTTGCCAGCGTGTATCCGCCTCATTGCGACGAGCCGACGTATAAACGACAACCGCTTTGTCCGCAGCCGTCAGTTTTAACAATTCCTCTTTCAGCAGTTCCGCTTTTTCTTCGTTTTCGGGGACATCGACCAACGTAACGATGACCCGTCGATTAAAAACCTTTACGCTTTCTATCTGCTCCGGCCGAAAATATTTTTCGGCAACCGCCCGCAACATGCTTTCTTCCGTTGACACTTTACCGCTCTCCTGTTGATATGTTTTAACAGCAATTGTATTAAAGCCAATTTACATATATATTGCGCTTAATGCAACACAATAAACAAAGAGGTACATCGAATATGGCTGAAAACATAAACCCGTGGGACGACGATACGGAAACTCCCCGGCAGAAAGAAACGTCCGCCGACAAGGTTGTCAGATTCAAACGCACAACCCGCGGCAAAAACGACGGGAACGGACTGTTGCCCGCCGGCGGCGGCAAATTTGCCATTGCCGCGGTTGCCGCCCTGTGGCTGGCTTCCGGCTTTTATCAGGTGCAGACCAACGAACAGGGAGTGGTGCTGCGGTTCGGAAAATATGTGGAAAGCACAGGCCCCGGGCTGCATTATCACCTGCCTTTTCCGATTGAAAGCGTAACCAAGGTGAGCATGACTCAGGAACGAAGCATCAACCTCGGCGTTAACGAAGGCAGCCGCGGAACCTCGGCCGTCCGGGCTTTTACCGAAAGCCACATGCTGACGGGCGACGAAAATATCGTTGACATCAATCTGACCGTCGTCTGGCGGATCAAAGACGCAAAAGATTATCTGTTCAGCATGCGCAGCCCCGATCAGACAGTGCACGTCGCCGCCCAGTCCGTTTTACGCGAAATCGTCGGCCAGTCGAAAATGATGCCCATCATCTCCGGCGACCGCGGTAAGGTGGAAGAAGATACCAAGACGGAACTGCAAACGGTGCTCGACGACTTCAATTCCGGCATTGAGATCGTCCGCGTCAAACTGCAAAAGGCAGACCCGCCGAAACAGGTGGTCGACGCCTTTAACGAAGTGCAGCGCGCCAAAGCCGATATGGAAAGATACAAGAACGAGGCCGAAGCCTACCGCAACGAAGTTGTGCCCAACGCCCGCGGTCAGGCCTCGCAAATTCTGCAAAGCGCGGAAGCTTACAAGGAAGCCGTGGTCAACAAGGCAAAAGGCGAAGCCGAACGCTTTAACTCGGTTTATCAGGCCTATAAACAGGGCAAGGAAGTAACCGCCAAACGGCTTTATCTGGAAACAATGGAAAAAGTGATGCGAAACGCAGATAAAGTCATTATCGACCCTTCGTCAAAAGGTGCCGGCGTCGTCCCCTATCTTCCGCTTAACAGTTTGAAATAAGGAGCCGCAACGATGATGAACAAAATTCAATATGTATTGCTGGCAGCCGTTGCCGTTGTCGTTATTCTGGCTGCGGGCAGCATTTATACGGTCAACGAAGGCGAGCAGGCTCTCGTGCTGCAATTCGGCCGTCCCGTGCGGGTGGTTAAAGAACCGGGGCTGAAACTGAAAATGCCGATGATTCAAAACGTCGTCGTTTACGATGCCAGACTGCTCAACCTTGACCCGCCGGCGCAGGAAGTGGTCTTAAACGACAAAAAACGTCTGGATGTCGACAGCTTTACCCGCTATCGGATTATTGACCCGCTGAAGTTTTATCAAACCGTGCGCAATGAATATCAGGCGCAGAGCAAACTGGCGGAAATCGTCAATTCGTCACTGCGCAAAGTGCTCGGCCGCAGCACCTTACAGGAACTGTTGTCGGAAAAACGCACTCAGATTATGAACGACATCAGCGCCGCGGTGAAGCACGACGCCGGACAAATCGGGGTCAGCGTGGCCGACGTGCGTATCCGCCGGGCCGATCTGCCGGTTGAGGTGTTGCAGGCCATCAATGCCCGCATGAAAACCGAACGCGAGCGCGAGGCCAAAGAGTTCCGCGCGGAAGGTTCGCAGGAAGCGCAAAAAATCCGCGCCGGCGCCGATAAGGAAAAAACCATCATCCTTGCCGATGCCGAAAAACAGGCGCAGATTATCCGCGGCTTGGGTGACGAACAGGCCATAAAAATTTGGAACGAGGCTGCCGGACAAGACAAGGAATTTTTCGCTTTTTACCGTTCGCTTATGGCCTACAACAACGCTTTCGTCGACGGCAACACATCATTGGTGCTTTCGCCCGAAAGCGAATTTTTCAAATTCTTTGGCAATTCTATGAGATAATGTTATGACTTTGGTACGCTTTCTCCTGATATCGTGGCTGTGGGCATTTGCCGCCGTACCGGCCAAAGCGCAAGTGAGTATTCCCTCCTTTGCCGATTTGGCCGAAAGACTCATTCCCACCGTGGTTAATATTTCCACCGTACAACAGCCCGATCAGATAAATATCCCCGCGGGCGACGGCGGTTATTACGATCCGCTGGAGGGAAGAACGGCTCTCGGTTCCGGCTTTATCATCAGCGAAGAAGGGTTTATCATTACCAACTATCACGTTATTGAAAATGCCGAAGTCATAAACGTGCTTTTGTTTGACAACACCGAAGCGGAAGCAGACATTATCGGCGGCGACGAAACGACCGACATCGCCCTCATCAAAATCGAGCCGCCGTTTGAGCTCGATAAAGTCACTTTCGGCGACTCGGATGCCATTAGGGTGGGCGACTGGGTGCTTGCCATCGGCAATCCCTTCGGGTTGGGCGGCAGCGTCAGCGCGGGTATTGTTTCCGCAAAATCGCGGGACATTGCCTCCGGCCCGTATGATAATTTTATTCAGACGGACGCCGCCATTAACCAGGGCAGCTCCGGCGGGCCGATGTTTAACCTCAAAGGAGAAGTTATCGGCATCAATTCCGCTCTGTTTTCAGATTCCGGAAACAGCAGCGGCGTCGGCTTTGCCATTCCCGCCAACACCGTCGCCTGGATTGCCAAACAGCTCGAAGAAAACGGCGAAGTCAAACGCGGGTGGATAGGTATCCGCGTTCGTCCGAATTCGAAAGAAATTGCCCGCAATTTGAACTTGAAAGACGCTCAGGGAATCATTGTTTCCGGCATTACCGAAAACGGACCCGCTGCCCGCGCGGGGCTTTTGCCCGGTGACGTCATTATCAGTCTGGAAGAACACGAAATCAACACTTGCACCGATTTTTCCCGCCTGATTGCGGAAACGCCGGCCGGTAACGAAGTGCGGCTGATTATCTGGCGAAATCAGGAAATAGAAACCGTTGCGGTAAAAGTCGAAAACATGCCGAAGTCCCCTGCTGCTGCCGCCAAAGAAGAAATTGACCCCGAATCGCCCGAAGGAAGAATCCTGCAGGCATCCGGAATGCTGCTTGCGGAAATTACGCCCGACATTATCAACAACATGAATCTGACGCCGACAACCATGGGGCTGCTGGTTAAAGGCGTGCGCTTCGGCAGCGACGCCGACCGCAAAGGCATTAAACGCGGCGACATCATCATCAAAATGAATGTCAAAGATTGCGTAACCCTCAACACGGCTCTGGAGCATATTGAGGAATCCCGCAAAAACGGAAACAACCTGCATCTGCTGGTGCAAAACGACGCTCAGGACGAAATCAACGAAATTGAAATAGAGATTGAACCATGAGCCGGATCGACTTTTATCATTTGCAAAGGCAAAAATTGGAGGACGTGTTGCCAAAGCTTTTGGAAAAAGCTTACGCAACGGGAAAAAAAATCGTCGTTAAAATAGGCAACGAAGAAAGAGTGGAATTCTTAAACTCGCTTTTGTGGACATATAACGACACTTCTTTTTTGCCGCACGGCAGCAAAAAGGACGGCTTTGCGGAGATGCAGCCCGTTTGGCTGACGGCCGATGACGATGTACCCAACGGCGCGGCTTTTTTGTTTCTGGCAGACGGCGCGGAGATCGTCCTCGAAAAAACGGCAAACTTTGAACGCATATTCAATATCTTCGACGGCAACGACGAAGAAAGCCTAACCCGCGCGCGGCGTTTGTGGAAAAGCCTGAAGCAGCGAGAGGACGAACTGCATTACTGGCAGCAAAACGAAAACGGCGCCTGGTTGCAAAAAGAATAAATCGGCGGCGGCCGACTTACAGCCCTAAAAAAAACTCAAGACAGGCAAAACCGGAAAAACTTTGCGAGACGGCCGGTCGACTGCCGTTGTCGGACGGGCGTCATCGGTTGCCGTCAGCGTTCTTTTTTGACGGCCGCAATGTTGCGATAATATGCCAGTGTATTTTCCGTATCTTCCAGATTAACCGGCAGCTTCAACCGCCAATTCGGATATTTGTCTCTGTCCGTGCCGGGCACGTTCTGTTGCCTGTCTACCTGAAAAATATCTTCCGGCTGCACCAAAAAGATTTTGGCGTTGCTTTTGGCAAGAAATCGATGAACGGCTTCTTCCAACCCTTCCGGATATCCTTCGCCGAAAAGATAGTCGGCGCGGCGGCGGTTATCTTCCGGCCAAACCTGATTTTCGTCCAGCACTTTCAGCAGCTTCCAGCGATCGGCTTCGCGTTTGTGATAATTGTTATACATTTCTTCTTCGGAAGCAATAATTCCCAACTGTCGGGAAAGCGCAATATCATAACCGAACCACCACATCTTGAGCGGCGGCATGTCGTGGGTGCCGATTGAAGCCGCCGAATTTTCCGGATACCAGGAAGGCGCCTTGAAATCGCCCCATCCCATATCCCAGCGTTCATTCCACAACACGCTCATCGACATAATATTTTTGGCGGCAATCTTGTCCAAAAATCCCTCCGGCACATTGCCGATGCTTTCGCCGACAATCAGGCAGCGGTTCAAGTGGCTTTCTATCGCTACGATATTCAGCATGTCTTCAAAATTGTACAGCAGATAGGTGCCCTCTTTGTCCGCCGCCTCGGGAATGACAAACAGGCGCGTCAGGCTCATAACATGATCCAACCGCAAAGCGCCGGCATCTTCGGCAGCCGCACGGATCATCCGGATAAAGGGTTCGTAGGCGCGGGCTTTGAGCTCAAAAGGATTAAAGGCGCCCAAATTCCACTTTTGTCCGGTCGGGAAAAAAGCGTCCGGCGGCGCCCCTGCCCCGCTGTCGCGCAAAAACAAATTTTCGTCGCTCCAAACTTCCGCGCTGTCGCGGCCGACGCCGACCGGCAAATCGCGATAAATGCCTATTTGCAACCCGGCTTCGCGCACATGCTTAAAAACCCGCTGCAGCTGGCGCTCGGCCTCAAATTGCAAAAACTTAAAAAAGTCCAGTCGTTCGGCCTGTTCTTTACAATATTTTTTGACCGTGGCCGAATTAGGGGAACGAAATTCTTTTTCCCAAGCGCGCCAACCGCCCCAATGATCGCGCCAGTTGTCTTCATAAAGCGCCTGAAAGGCGGCGAGATTTTGCAAACTTTTGCCTTTTTCTTTGCAGAAAGCGGCAAATTCCTCCATCCGTTCGGGGTCTTCCCGCATCCGCCGATAGAGCTTTTGCAACACCTTTACCTTGAGCGGATAGACGCGTCCGTAATCAATTTTTTCCGCAGCGTTTAAGTCGGCAATCTCCGCTTCTATCTGGTAGCGGTCTTCGGGCTCAAACTCCGGCACGCTTTCCACGTCGATATAAATCGGGTTGAGGAACAGCCGGCTGATGGACATATACGGGCTGGCCTCTTCGGGAAAACAGTGTCCCAGCACGTTAAGCGGGTTCAGCCCGATAACGTCCGCGCCCGAACGCCGGCAGATATCTACAAAATTATAAAGGTCGGTAAAGTCTCCCACTCCCCAGTTGCGGCGGCTGCGCAAAGAATAAAGCTGAATGTTATATCCCCATAGGCGTTTTTTTTCTAAAATTTCGGGCATATAACATTTTTCGGGTGCCGCCGCAAGAACCGTCCGCCACAAGCCCGACGCCGTTGAAAACTCGGCCTCGTAATAACCGATTTCCAGTTCGGAAGTAATTTCCACCGATACTTTATGATATTTCTTTTTGCCGATAAGGCGGCTTTCGGGCAATGCGGTTACGATAAAAGAAACTTCCCTTTTTTCGCCCGTCTGCCGGCTGGTCAGCGTCAGCGAAAAATCGCCGTCCAAATCGGCTTCCGGCAAAACGGCATCGAAAAATTTTTGTTTTTGTTCAAAAACATATACCGGTTCCAGCGTATTTTGCCAACGGCGTTTATCAAGCGCGCGCAGCGTTTTTTCGACCTCTTCGGGAGTTGAGGCCTTAAATCCGAGTGCACGGGCAAAAAACCGCACCGTTTCGTCATCAATCAGATGACGTTCCTCCGGCCGACAGATATTAACATAGCTGACGGCAATTCCAAGTTTGTCCGCGAGTTCGTGCAATTTTTCGTCCATGGCCGCCTCCTTTACTTTTTAATTTCAAACAACAAAACGCTCCATGCCGGAACCGGAATCCGCACCCCCGAAAAAATCTTTTTGTCGGTGGAAAAACGCTCTCCCGAATCCAGCATCAACTCCCATTTTAAGCCGCGTCCCAAAAACGGCAGCTTCCAGTCCAACGCAAACGAATTGGCATTCATGATGCACAAAACGAATCGTTTGTCGCGGTAGGCGCAATATGAAAGCGCCTTGCGATTGCCGTCGTACCAGTCGGCATCCGTAAATTCGCGCCCGTTCTCCGTATACCAGGTCAAATCCTTAATGCCGTCTTCGCCGTGTTTGCCGGTGAAAAAATGCCTTTTTCCAAACACATCAAGACGTGTGCGCAAATCTATCAGCCGGCGAACGAAATCCGCAAATTCACGTTCGTTTTTATCCACGGCTTCCCAGGCCAGCCAGGTCAATACGTTATCCTGACAATAAGGATTGTTGTTGCCCTGCTGCGTATGCAAAAGTTCGTCTCCGGCCACAACCATGGGCGTGCCGAAAGACAATAAGAGCGTAGACATAATCGCCCGCGCGCGTTGCCGCCGGTTGGTCAAAACCTCTTCGTCCTCGGTTTCTCCCTCTTTGCCGGAATTCCAGCTCCAGTTGGCATTGGTTCCGTCGCGGTTGTCTTCGCCGTTGGCCAGATTGTGCTTGTTGTTGTAACTGACCAAATCGTTTAAGCAAAAACCGTCGTGCGCCGTCACAAAATTGACGCTGCTCCAGATATCGCGGTTGTTATAATTAAAAATATCGCTCGAACCTGAAATGCGACTGGCAAGTTCCGCCGTCTGATACTGATCGCCTTTCCAAAAGCGGCGGACAACATCACGATAGCGATCGTTCCATTCGCCCCATCCGGGCGGAAATGCTCCCAATTGATAACCGCCGTCGCCGACGTCCCACGGTTCGGCAATCAGTTTAACGTTCTTTAATACCGGATCCTGACGAATGGCGTATAAAAAGCCGCTTTCCACCGAAAAGCCCGTTCTTCGCCGGCACAGGGTGGGCGCTAGATCAAAACGAAAACCGTCGACATGCATTTCTTCCGCATAATAGCGCAACGAATCCATTATCAGCTGCAAGACATACGGGTTTTCGGCGTTAAACGAAGCGCCGCAACCGGTGCTGTCGTAATAATAGCGCTTATTTTCCTCGTTGAGCATGTAGTACGAAAGATTGTCTATGCCGCGATAGCACAGCGTGGGTCCCAGTTGGTTGCCTTCCGCCGTATGGTTGTAGACCACATCCAAAATAACTTCCAGACCGTTTTGGTGAAAAAATTTCACCATCTTTTTGAATTCGTCGATATCGTCTCCGCGCAGATACAATTGTTCGGGAGCAAAAAAACTGGCTGTTTCGTATCCCCAGTAATTGTTGCGGAAAAAACCTTTTTTGTGGCGGTTGCCGAGAAAAGAATGAACCGGCAAGAGCTCAACCGCCGTTATCCCCAGTTCGCGCAGATAATCGATAACCGCAGGCACGCACAACCCCGAAAACTTGCCCCGACAACGATCGGGAACCTGCGGATGAAGACGCGTGTAGCCGCGAACATGCATTTCATAAATAATGCTTTCGTTAAAACCGTAGGACGGACGCTCTTCGCCTTCCCAATCAAAAATGCCGTCCACCACCACCGATTTCGGCACGTAAGGGGCGCTGTCCAAATCGTTAAAAGACAAATCCTTGTCGGGGCTGTCCGGATTGTAGCCGAATATCGCCTTGTTGCCGATAAGTCTGCCGGCAAGCTTGCGACCATAGGGGTCAAACAACAGTTTGTGGTGGTTGAAACGATACCCCTCTTCCGGACGATAGGGGCCGTAAACGCGGTAACCGTATATCTGCCCGGGTTTTATCCCCGGCACATAAACATGCCAGATATTGTTGTCGTTGCCGTCGATGAGGATGCGCGAAATTTCTTCGGTGCCGTTTTTGTTAAACAAACACAATTCCACCTTTTCGGCATGGGCGGAAAAAAGCGAAAAATTTACCCCCTTGCCGTCATAATGCGAGCCGAGCGGATAGGGTTTTCCCGATTGTGTTTTAATGTTATTCATCGTCTTTTCCCCTAGCGCACCGGCTTGATGACAACGGTTGACAACGCCGGCAGCGTCAGTTTAATCGAATAGGGCTTGCCGTTCCAATCCTGACGCTCGGCCATGCGTACGCCGTCGTTTTTGACCCCGCTGCCCCAGTAGTTTTTGTCATCGCTGTTAAAAATTTCCTGATAGCCGCAATCTTCCGGCACGCCGACACGATAATCGTTTCGCACAACCGGCGTAAAGTTGCAGACAACAATCAGATAATCGCCGGGTTCTTTGCCCTTGCGGATGTACGAAATAACGCTGTCGGCAGCGTTGGCATGATCCAGCCATTCAAACCCGCGGTAGTCAAAATCCACTTCATAAAGCGGCGAGTTGCCCTTATACATCAGGTTCAGGTCGCGCACGCAGTTTTGCATTCCCTTATACATCGGATATTGCAGCAGCTGCCAGCGCAGGCTTTCGTCATAGTTCCATTCCCAGTCCTGACCGAACTCGCAACCCATAAACAGCAGCTTTTTGCCCGGATGGGTATACATAAAACCGTAGTAGGCGCGCAGGTTGGCAAATTTCTGCCATTCGTCGCCGGGCATTTTATGAAGCATGGATCCCTTGCCATGGACAACTTCGTCATGAGATATCGGCAAAATAAAGTTTTCGTTAAAGGCGTAGAGCAGACCGAACGTGAGCATGCCGTGATGATACTGTCGGTATATCGGATCCTTGCCGATATATTTCAAGGTGTCGTTCATCCACCCCATATTCCATTTGTAGCCAAAACCCAAACCGCCCATCGACGTGGGGCGGGAAACCATCGGCCAGGCCGTCGACTCCTCGGCGCAGGTGCAGGCCCCGCTGTTTAAGCCGTAAACAAGTTCGTTCATCCGCCGCAGAAAAGCTATGGCCTCCAGATTTTCGTTGCCGCCGTAAATGTTGGGAATCCACTCCCCGGGGTTGCGCGAATAATCAAGATACAGCATGGACGCCACGGCATCTACCCGCAGCCCGTCAATATGATATTCTTTCAGCCAGTAGAGGGCGTTGGCGCAGAGATAGTTGGCCACTTCCGTGCGCCCGTAGTTATAAATTTTGGTTCCCCAGTCTTTGTGCTCGCCCTTGCGCGGATCGGCGTGTTCGTACAGATGCGTGCCGTCAAACTCGCACAGACCGTGTCCGTCTTTCGGAAAATGCGCCGGCACCCAGTCCATGATGACGCCGATGCCCGCCTGGTGAAATCTGTCTATCAGATAGCGTAAATCATCCGGCGTACCGAAACGGCTGGTCGGGGCAAACATGCCCACCACCTGATACCCCCAGGAAGCATCCAGCGGATGTTCGGCCAGAGGCAAAAATTCGACATGGGTATAGCCCATATTCATCACATAGGGCACCAGCGTGTCGGCCAGTTCGCGATAGGTCAGATATTCATCGCCGTTTTCGCCTTTGCGCCGCCACGAACCGGCATGCACTTCATAAATGGACATCGGACCATCGAGGCGGTTATGGCTTTCGGAGCGGCTCATCCATTCGCCGTCGTTCCAGTTATAGTGGTTCAGGTCATAAACGATGGAGGCCGTGTGCGGGCGCTTTTCGGCATAAAAACCGACCGGATCGGCTTTTGACAGGATATAATTCTGCTCGGTTTTGATCTCGTATTTATACACTTCGCCTTCGCCGAGGCCGGGCAAAAAGATGTCCCACACGCCGCAGGTCTGATATTTGCGCATCACGCAGGTGCGGCCGTCCCAGTTGTTGAAATTGCCGACCACGGAAACTCTTTTGGCGTTTGGCGCCCAGACGGCAAAACTAACCCCTTTGACACCGTCCTGTTCCGTTACGTGCGCGCCGAGTTTTTTATACATCTCGAGATGGTTGCCCTCGCTTAAAAGATAAACGTCAATGTCGCCCAAAGTCGGATGAAAACGGTAGGGATCTTCCGCCGTATACACGTTGCCGCCGTCGGTTCTGATTTTGAACTGATAGGAAAAATTGTCCACCGTGCCGAGATTGATCTGAAAGAATCCGCGTTCGTCAAGCCGGGTCATCTCCCCGCGGGAAACGCCGTCGCGGCCGACAACTTCGATTGTTTGCGCATGCGGCCGGAAAGCGCGGATAAAAACGTTTTTACTGCCTTTGTCGCGATGGATGCCGAGCACCGCAAAAACATTGCCGTGATCGCCGTTGATAACGGCTTCCATCTCTTCTGCTGATAGCAAATTTTCCATATAATAACCTCTGATCTGTTACTGTAATCATGTATGCCGCGGCTCTGTAAAAAACAATCGGCATATCATTTTATCTATAAATTTTTATTGTCCCGATTGCAAGCAAATTACAGCACAAATACATTTCTTTTTGGTTAAAAAATACATCGGTGGTTTAATTGTTGATTTTCTGTAAGATTAATTATTGACGGATAAAATTTTGCATGTATATTAGAGTTGTAAACCAAACTTTTTTTATTTGGAGTAAGTGATGGTAAATTGTAATGAAAATGCTATCCGCGAAGCAGCCTACTTCATCTGGCAAAATGCCGGATGCCCGCAGGGTCAGGATGAAAAATTCTGGATGATGGCCATCGAGCAGATTAACGGCAAAAGCGGCAAATGCTGTGCCAAATCCGCCTCGAAATCGGCTTCCTGCAAATCCTCTTCCTGCAAGTCGGCTACCGCGAAAAAAGCAGCCCCTAAAAAAACTGCCAAAAAGTAAGTTTTTAACGAGGTATCTAAAAGCAAAAAACCTCCCTTGCGGGAGGTTTTGTTTTGCTTTGAAAACATCGACGGCAAACGCAAAATCATAATCGGACAAGCGGAATTTTTTCTATGGTTTGCGTGCCATCACTATCCACCCCCAAACTTCTTTTTCGCCTTCGTTGCGCAGTTTGACGCGGTTTAGTTTTTCAATGATAAAACCGCGCTTTTGCAAATTTTCTTCCACATAATTTTTGCGGTGCAGAAAGCGTCCCGAAAGATGCAGCAGATAGTTGTCGGCGGAAAGCGTATTTTCGCTGATGCTGAACAACACTCGACCGCCCGGTTTTAAGGCTTCGTACAGCTGCACGAACAAGCCGCCGAGCTCGCCGAAATAAGTGAACACGTCGGCGGCGTTGATAAGGTCATATGCGTTTTTGCAGTCGGCCAAAAACTTGCATAAATCCTGATTGTAAAGATGCGTATAAATTTTTTTGCCACGGGCGACGGCAAGCATTTGTTCCGATATGTCCACGCCGTCCAACCCCCGAAAACGGGCGTACTTTTTCAAATAGGCGCCGCACAGACCGGTGCCGCAGCCGGCGTCGAGAATCTTCATTTTCTTTAATTTTACGTTTTTTGCCAAAGCTTCCAAAGCCTCTTCCATCCGGCTCGGCACGGCATAGTCCAAATCGCTTAAAACTTCTTCAAAATCGTCGGCAAAGGCATCAAAAATATCGCGCACATAGGCACTTCCTATCTGGCTGACATGGCCGGCGTTGAGCATGGCGGCCGTTACATGGCGGGCAATCGGATCATCGGGATATTCCCGTTGCCAGCGGCGGGCATACTCCCGCACGTCCGCTGACGGACTTTCGACGGCAATTTCATACAGCAGATAGCCGAAATTAATCTGCTGGTCGCTCGCGCCCCCGGAAAGCACAACCGCCCGCCAGCCCATTTCCAGCGCGCGATCGTATTCTTTTTTTTGCTGAAAGGCCTGCGACAGCATATTGCACAGCCAGTAGTCTCCGGGATTTTTTTCATACAGCGCCGCCAACAAAACGATGGCTTCGTCCGGTCGACCGTTTTCCAGACAAATGTCGGCCAAAAGATTTTTGGCTTCCGCGGAATCGGGATACCTGTCTACGGCGCGGCGGGCATAATAATAGGCCGTAGCATAATCATGCTGCTCAAAATAGACGGTTATCGCATTAATCAGCGCCGTATAATAGTCGGCCGAAGCATCCAGCGCGCGCAAATAATATTTCAGAGCAGACGCGCCGTCTTTGCGACGGTAGAGCAAATTTCCCTTTACGGTCAGCGCGGAAGCGTTTTGCGGATTAATTTTTAAAGCGCGGCCGGCATATTTTCCGGCTTCCGCATATTGTTGCGTCTCGTAAAAAATGATTGCCAGGTTGGCGGCGGCAGTATCCGATTTACGGTTTTTCTTCAGCGCTTTCAGATAATAAGAAACGGCTTCTTCCTTTTGTCCCAGCCCGTCATAGCAATTGGCTATATATATCTGCCAATCCTCACGCTCGGGAGCGGTTGCCGCAAGCTGCAAAAACA
Organism: uncultured Alphaproteobacteria bacterium; assembly: GCA_944390915.1. Classification (GTDB taxonomy): domain Bacteria; phylum Pseudomonadota; class Alphaproteobacteria; order RF32; family CAG-239; genus JAFUYI01. The sequence goes on along the minus strand of CALXRS010000006.1, from coordinate 249 downwards.
AACGCAAGGCCACCGCATAGTTTTTTTTGCGGTAAAAGTCCGTTGCCTGCTCTTCTTTATTTTCCACTTGTTCCTCCGCCTGTGTCTGTATGTTGATTTTAATATTACCCACGCTTGGTAAAAAAATTGTTGACGTACTCAAAAATATCGGTTATTTATTTTTCCGACATAAGGGGGTATGGCGGAACTGGTAGACGCGCTAGACTCAAAATCTTGTGGCCTCAGGCCGTGTCAGTTCGAGTCTGACTA
>CALXRS010000005.1 GCA_944390915.1 uncultured Alphaproteobacteria bacterium | reverse complement strand
TTTTGCATTTATCAAAATGTTATAAAGCCTTTTGAAAACCGAGGGAAAGCCTTGAAAGCTGTCGCAAAAAAACGATCCTTTTCCCGCGACAGATGAATAAAAAAATGAGATGCCGAGGAGATGCCGAGGAGATGCTGAAACGAGTTCGGCATGACAGTTTGGTGTAGAAATCGTGTAATAAAAAATTGTGTAGAGGATGTACAACAATTTTTAGTATGAGTTCGGGATAACAAAAAGGTGTGAAATGCATGAGATGCTTAAAACAAGTTTGGCATCTCGTATATTTTGCAAACAAAGACAGGCGGATAAATAGAATAATGAGATCCTGAAACAAGTTCAGGATGACACTTAAGATACGGGGCGGTATACCGATGTCAATACCCCACCCACAACGGACCCACACACAATTCTCACCCTCACCCGACGCCTACGCGTCCCCCCTCTCCCCTCAAGGGAGAGGAGAAAGAACCGCCCGCCACACCCCACTCACAACGAAAGCTCCCACAATTTTCACCCTGCTTGCGCGTCCTCCTCTCCCCTCAAGGGAGAGGAGGTTTGGATTGCCCCCACACACACCAAACTGTCATGCTGAACTAATATTAAATTGTCATGCTGAACTCGTTTCAGCATCTCGTATATTTTACAAACAAAGACAAGCGGATAAATGGAATAATGAGATCCTGAAACAAGTTCAGGATGACACTCAATTGTACCAGTTCGGGGCACCGATTTGCTGCAGGCTCAAGATGATGTCCGGCGATATTATCATCGCTTAATTTCAATATTTCCCCGCAATCAATGACTTGAAGTAAGCTGCCAAAACATTTGCTTAAGTAAAGAACAAAGAAAAGCCGCATTCAAAGCAAAAAATTCCCCGCCGACAGGCGCCGACGGGGACACTATTTTCCAAACCGCTATCCGGCATCTATTCGGCCGCGGCGGCTTTCTTCTTTTTGGCCGGTTTGGCAGTTTCCTTACCTGCTTTGTCGTCCTTTTGAACCGCAGGCTTTTTTTCTGCCGCGTCCGCAGCTTTAGCCGCTTTGTTTTCTTTTTTGGCGGGTTTTTCCGCCTTGCCGGCTTTGCTTTCTTTTTTGGCCGATTTGGCATCGTCGTCAAAAGCATACAGCTCTTCTACCGAAACGATTTTTTCTTCCACCTTGCATTTGCCGAGCACATAGTCGATGATTTTTTCTTCAAAGACAGGGGCGCGCAGAGCTTCGACCGCCTTGGCGTTCTTCAGATAAAAATCAAACACGGTTTTTTCCTGCCCGGGATATTTTTTGGCTTCGTTCATAATCGCCTTGTTCAGATCGTCGGCGGTTACGGTAACTTTGGCTTCGGCGCCGGCTTCGGAAAGCAACAACCCGAGCTTAACCCGACGGGAGGCAATCTTTTTATATTCTTCCATCAGTTCGTTTTCGGGCGTTGATTTTTCGTGTTCGTCAAGCTGGTTCAGTTCTTTGGCGCGTTTATACTGGGCTTCGATGGATTTGAATTCCTCATCCACCAGACTTTCGGGCACGGCAAAATCGTATGCTTCGTCCAGCTTGTCCAAAAGGGCGCGTTTCAGCTTCAGGCGGGAGGCGTTTTCATAGTCGGCCTTAATGCGGTTTCTGATGCTGTCTTTTAAGGCGTCGAGACTTTCCGCACCGACGGTTTTGGCAAATTCATCATTAACCTCAACCTCCTTGGGCTCGCGAATTTCCTTGACCGTAACGGCAAAAACGGCGTCTTTGCCGGCCAGATCTTTGGCATGATAATTGTCGGGGAATTTGACTTTGACGTCAATTTTGTCACCGGCGGCGGCATTTTCCAGCTGATCTTCAAAACCGGGGATGAAAGTGTTGGAGCCCAGTTCCAGCGGATAGTCGTTGCCCTTGCCGCCTTTGAACTCTTCGCCGTTAACGGTACCGACAAAATCGATAACCAGCGTGTCGCCTTTTTTGGCGCGGCGGGCGGCATCTTCCACCTTAACCGTTTCGCGGCGGGAGCTGACAATATACTGCAAAGCTTTTTCCACTTCGCTTTCCGGCACTTCGGCCATCAGTTTTTCGACACTGACGGCGGAAAAGTCGCCGACTTTAATCTCCGGCAGGACTTCTGCTTCCATATCAAACTCTATGTCTTTGCCGTCGTCAAAAGAGGTGATGCTGATGTTCGGACGCAAAGCCAGCTTCAGCTTATTCCGGCTGACGACTTCGTCGGCCGCCTCGCGAACTGCTTCGTCCAGCGCCTCGCCCATAACCGACGCGCGATATTTTTGTTTCAACATTTCTTTCGGCGCTTTGCCCGGACGGAAACCCGGCAACTTGACGTTTTTGGCGATTTCGTTCAGTTTCTTTTCCACTTTTGCTTCAAAATCCTTGTTTTCGATAACCACCTGATATTTTTTCTTCAGGCCTTCTGCTTTTTGTTCTGTAACCTTCATTTTCTTCTCTTGTCAAAATGTTGAAACCAAGCCCTGGTGCGGGTGAAGGGACTTGAACCCCCACGACTTTCGTCATCAGAACCTAAATCTGACGTGTCTGCCAATTCCACCACACCCGCGCGGCAAAATTCCCCAAAATAGTACTCAAAATATTTTATAAATCAAGCCCTAAATCTAAAAAAGCCCGTTTGCACCGGCGGCAGCCTCTTGCAAAATGCGCAAAAATATGTAATATGCCGGTAACTTTTACCTATATTGAATAATCGGATACAGCAAAAATGAACAACAACGCCAACCCGCGAAAAACTTTCGCCATCATTTCCCACCCGGACGCCGGTAAAACAACGCTTACCGAAAAACTGCTTCTGTTCGGCGGCGCCATCCAACAGGCCGGCGCGGTCAAAGCCCGCGGCGAAGCCAGGCGCGCCCGCTCCGACTGGATGAAAGTGGAACAGGAACGCGGCATTTCGGTGGCCTCGTCGGTGATGACTTTCGACTATGAGGGCATAACCTTTAACCTGCTCGACACGCCCGGACACGAAGATTTTTCCGAAGACACCTATCGGGTGCTGACCGCCGTCGATTCTGCGGTGATGGTTATCGACTCGGCCAAAGGCATTGAAAGCCAGACCAAAAAACTGTTTGAAGTCTGCCGTCTGCGCAACGTGCCGATTATTACCTTTATCAACAAGCTCGACCGCGAAGGGCTCGACCCGTTCAGCCTGCTCGACGACATCGAAAAAACGCTGGCGCTCGACGTGACGCCCGCCAGCTGGCCGATCGGCATGGGCAAAGATTTTCTCGGCTGTTACGACCTTATCGGCGACCAGCTGATTTTGATGAACAAAAGCGGCGACAAATCGCAAAAAAACGCCACCATCGAAACCTGCCGCGGTCTCGACGACGAAAAACTCGACCGTCTGCTGCCGGCGCACGCCGTCGCCAAACTGCGCGAAGACGTGGAAATGGTGCGCGAATTGTGCCCGCCCTTTGACAAGGAACTTTATCTGGCCGGCGCGCTGACCCCTGTCTTTTTCGGCAGCGCCATCAACAATTTCGGCGTGCGCGAGGTGTTGGAAGGTCTGCACAACATGGCGCCCTCCCCTCGTCCGCGGCCGGCGGCCGAACGCGAAGTGCGCCCCGAAGAGCCGAAAGTCAGCGGTTTTATTTTCAAAATTCAGGCCAACATGGACCCCAAACATCGTGATCGAATCGCTTTTATGCGCATTTGCTCGGGGCATTTCAAACGCGGAATGACGCTGTTTCAGACCCGCACGGGCAAACAGCTGAAAGTGGCCACGCCGGTCATGTTTCTGGCTCAGGAACGCGAACTGGCGGAAGACGCCTTTCCGGGCGACATTATCGGCCTGCCCAACCACGGACAATTGCGAATCGGCGACTGTCTGACCGAAGGCGAAAAGCTGCATTTTACCGGCATTCCGAGCTTTGCGCCGGAACTCTTAAAAAGCGTGCGCGCGCTTGACCCGCTGAAGTCCAAGCACCTCGGCAACGCTTTGCAGCAAATTGCCGAAGAAGGCGGCGCCAGCGTTTTCAAACCGCTTATCGGCGCGGAGTGGATTGTCGGCGTGGTCGGCGTGTTGCAGTTTGAGGTGATGGCCGACCGAATCCGCACGGAGTTCGGCATTCCGGTTGCTTTTGAGCCGACCCAATATTTCACCGCCCGCTGGATAGACGCCGACGACAAGGAAGAACTGAAAAAATTTGCCGACGCCAACCGCGCGTCCATGGCGACGGATCACGACGGGGCGGAGGTTTTTCTGGCACGCAACGCCTGGCACCTGAACAAGGCGCGGGAAGATTTTCCCAATGTGCGCCTGAACAAAACGCGGGAACAGATTTTTTAGGCTGCCGCTCTTGTTATGACGCAAAAAAAATCCCCGGTCGGCAAAAACCGGCGGGGGAATAAAAAACAGGATACGGGCTAATATGTAATCATACGCCTGAGGAAACAGCCGATAACACCGGCAACAACCGCCGCCGCCAAAGCATATAAACCGCTGACAAAAGCAGCCGCAAACGCATTGACAATGCTTAACACCGCAAAAATAAAAGCAAACAACGCCAGGCATGAAAAAATTGTTTCAGGCATGGCTTCGGCTTCCGTTTGCGGGAGCGGGTGCGCAAATTTCATCCTTTCGGACAGGGCGCCGCAGATACAGGCTATCAAAATGCCGACGCCGGAAATAATAATAAATCTCCATTCCATAGTGGTTGTTTTTTTCAGTAAACAATATAAATATGGTTAAAAAAATTTTTGAATATACCGTAAGATAGCTTTTTTTGCCGCAAAAGTCAAAAAGATTTTCCTTTTGCCGGCGGGCAAAAAAATCCCCGGTCGGCAAAAACCGGCGGGGGAATAAAAAACAGGATACGGGCTAATATGTAATCATACGCCTGAGGAAACAGCCGACAATACCGGCAACAACCGCCGCCGAAAGAGCCAACAAGCCGTTTGCAACCGAATTTGCAAATGCCTGCCACAGACCTGCCGCCGCTCCGAAAAGCGAAAAACCGGCAACAACCGCAAAAAGAAACGAGGACATGCTTTCCGTTCCTTCTTGCGACGGCGGGCAAGACGAATTGCATCTTTTGTCAAAGGCAAAGCAAACGCCGGTAATCAGAATACCGATACCGGACATAACAACAAAAATCCATTCCATATGTTTTGTATTTTATCGAAAATTATAAAAGTAGTTAAAAAAATTTTTCGTATACGTTATTAAGGTAATCCTTTCGGCCGCAAAAGTCAAAAAGATTTTCCTTTTGCCGGCGGGCAAAAAAAATCCCCGGTCGGCAAAAACCGGCAGGGGAAAACAGATAAAATTTGATAATGGCGTTACAGATTCATAAAACCGTCGTCACGCGGTCCCACGTTTTCCGTAAACCTTGCAAAAAGGCCGACGGCAATCATTCCCACTATCGCAACGACCAGGGCCAAAAAACCGTATAGCAGGGAATTAGCAAAAGCCTGCCAGATGCAGTAAATGGCACCGATAATGAAAGCAAAACCCAACGTCGGGAAAAAGCATCCCAGATTCACTTTTTCCGCTTCCGCTATAAAAAGCGATCCGACAACGGCACCAACGCCGGCCAACAAAATGTACTCCCATGTCATAACCATAAATTTTTGATGAATAATAATTTAAGTAAAGAATTTGGTTTATTGGTTATCAGAATAGCATATTTTTGACAAAAGACAATATATTAAATCATGTCCGCCGTTTTTTCCGCATATTCCGCGCGGGGCGAAAACATATTTATTTCAGCTCGTCAACATCATGTTGAAAAACCTGAATTACATGTTCCACGGTCGGCGGCCGGTATAGGCACGCACCGTTTTGGCCGTAATTTTGCCGTTATTGTCATAAAAAGCCGTGCCGCCGGCGGAGCGCACGTCAAATTCTCGGCCGTCGACAAAGATGCTTTTTCCCTGTTTGATTTTTATCCGTGCCGGCCACAGGGAGTTTTGCGGTTTGTCTTTCGTTTCCGCGGCGGCAAATTTGCTCAGCCAGTTTTGTTTGTTCCAACGGTCGGGACGCGGCAAAAAGTAATAGCTTTTGCTTTGAGAATCGAGCACGGCAACGGTCTTGATTTCGGCATCAACTATCACTTCCGGACGTTTTACGCCAAGCAGGCTCAAAGCGCCGAGCACAATCGCCGCCGCTCCCCACAAACGCAGGCGGCTGCGCAACAGGCACAGAAGTAAACCGCCTGCCACAATCAGCAACAAGCCCCATAGCGGCATGGAAAGAACACTCGTCGCGGCATAGGGCAAAGACGCCACCCACAGGGTCAGATCGTTGACAATTTTCACCCCGAAACCGACAATTTTCAGCGGCACAAACTCCAACCCGAAAGGAAAAGCCAAAAGCGAAACCAGCACAAAGGGCATGATGATAAAAGCAATAACCGGACCGGAAAGTAAATTGGTCAGGCTGGTGCAAAGCGCAACCCGGTTAAAATGGAAAACCGCAAACGGCAATGTTGCCAGCGACGCCACCAAATCGGCCGCCAACACACCGATTAGGTAAACCGCCAGCCCGCGCATAATCCGCCGCGGCAGAGAAACGTCGGCGGCGGTCAAAAAGCGGTTGAGACGACCGGCAAATTTTTCGTAAAAGGCAACCAGAGCGATAACCGCGGCATAAGACATCTGAAAGCTGGCCCCGACCAGCGCGGCCGGCTCGATAATCAAAACAATCAGGGCCGACAAAGCCAGCGTGCGCACGGAAACGGCCTCGCGTTCAAACAACACCGCCAGCAGCACCACCAAAGTCATCAAAAAAGCCCTCACCGCCGGCACCGGCATGCCCGACAACAGCAAATAGGCCGCGCTGACCAAAATGGACAGGAATGCCGCCGTCTTTTTGGAGTTGAACCTCAGTGCCAGCGGCGCCGCCAGAGCCATGCCCGCCCGCACCAGAAAAAACATCAACCCCGCCAGCATGCTCATATGCACGCCGGAAATGGAAAGAAAATGCGCCAGACCGGAATCGCGATACGCTTCTATCAGGCGCCGACTTATGCCCGTTTGATCTCCGGCAATGAGCGCGACCGCAACCGAAGCTTCGTCGGGCGGCAGAACACGGTGTATCCGGCGGGCAATGTCATCTCTCAGTTTTGCCACCCGGTCGCCGAATCGCCTGCCGCCGGCGGGGCAGTCAAGCTTCAGCACCTCGCTCGGAATGTAGCCCGAACCGTTGATGCCGGCAAAATAAAGATTGCGGTTCGACTGGTAACCGCCGGCCACACTCGGCTTGAACAACGGCGAAACAACGCCTATCAGTTCCACGCAGTCCCCCGCGTTAAAATTGTTGTTCCGGTGGATAAGCGTCAGCCGGTAACGTCCGGGCAGCGGGTTGTCGTCAAAATCTTTCATCGACGACAGCAAAATCCGTTGACGGCCGTTGTAATTGGTATCTATCACATCTATCCGTCCGGAAATATAAAGTTTGCGCTCGGCTTTGGTCGGTTCTTCCGGCATAAGCAAAAACGTCTGCAGTTCCATATCCGCAAAACCCGCCGCCACCAGCCACAACAGCCACAGCGCTCCGCGAACGACCGGACGACGGCGAAACAAAAACAACAACAGCGTCAAAACCGGCAAAAGCGTGCCGATAACAACCGGCGAAGGCTCGGCAGGCAACAGAAAATATATGCCGATGCCCAGCCCGAAAAAGACCGGCCACCACAAAAAACCGCGGCCGCGTTCCGTAACCAAAACCGATGTCTGTTTTGTCGGCAAAAAACCATTCCTTCCGATTTTGCTGTTTTTCTTCCTTCAAAAAAAATTTTGCCTCAAAAAAGAAAAAGTGCCAAACTTTTTTTGTTTGACACTTTAAACTTTTTTTTACAGCACCTGTTCCAGACGCTCTTTAATCCCCTCCATATCGCATGGTTCCGCCACAATCACGTTGAGCGTAAACGGCGATACGAAAGAAAGCAGATCTTCGCTGACAATAACCGTACCGGCATTTTTGAAACCGTCGGTTGCCAGCGGGCAGTCGGCAGCAACATATACCGCGTCCGCATCGTAAAACGACAGCCACGGATCGGCCAGATGATAAACCTCGTGCGTTTCGCTGCCCAAAAACAACTCCGGTGAAAAATCTTCCAGAGTTTTCAACAATTTTTCTATGGTCATATAATTTGTAAATAATGTTTTTCGTTTCGTTCATTATATCTCTTTTGCAGCATTTTTGTCAACCTTTGCCGCGGCGCGCAAACAGTTTTTGAAAATGACTGCAAAATTGTTTTTTTCGTATTCCTTATTTGCAAATTATCGGTTATGATGAAAAGTAGTGAATTAACCGAAAGGGGAAAAAATGGGCGTTGATTATTCCATGCAAAACATTGTCCGGCAGCAAATCGACAATCTTTATCAACAGGTACAAAATCTGCATTGCAACAATATCACCGAAATCATGAAAACCGGCGCAACCGTCGATAAAATGCTGATGCAGTACCGCGAAAACGTCGAACTGCTCATTTTGCAGGTGCATTTGGAAATTCTTAATTCCCGCGAGCAACGGGCGCGGGCGGTCGCTGCCCGCGTGTGGGAGATGGGCGGTAACATCTCGCCTTTGTTCGAAAAAATGTATCTTGACGACCTGCTGAATCTCGGCCTGCTCGAAATGGCCATGCTGCTGATTAAACCGCGGTTTGAAAATCTCAAGGAAAATATCCGCGCCTTTCCGCTTGAGATGATAAAATTTGCGTTGATGACCGGCAGCATCCCGTTGCTCAACAAAATAATTACCGCCGCCCCCGCCGAACCGCTCTATCAGGCTCTCGGACAATTTGCTGAAACTTATACTCTGAAAGATTATGAAGAGCATTTTAAGAACATACAACGGATTGTGGCCGAAACCTTCGGCAAGGAAATTTGCGCCTACGACTACAACATCTACACCGACCGCGGTTTTACCGATTTGGAAATCGTCCTTTATTTCAGCAATTATAATCTGGAGCTCAAAAAATATCGCACGCTCCTTGAAACGCGAATCGACGGCTATTTTCTGACAGCCAATGCCAAGCGGATTTACAACCTGTCTTTCAACTGTCTGAATATTAAAGATCATCCGCCTTTCTGACAGCCCTTAAACCCAAACGACAGGGCTCCCGCGTAAAATCGAAACAAAGTTTTTTTCGGACTACAAAAAGGACGATAAACAAATGTTTAACGTCCTTTTTTAGAAGCAAAGTTCGTGCCGCACCGAAACGTCTATCAATTTAACGCGTCGGCGTAATCATCTCCGTCCGCACCTGCGAGCGTCGTTTTTCTTCCGCCTGCTCTATCCGCGAAAACAGCTTGCGGCCGGCCTTGCGCAATAATTTGTGCAACAGCTGCTGAGCGATGTCCTGCTCGTTTTTGCCGCTTTCAAACAGCACAAACCGGTTCTGATGTTCGGAAAAAGAGACTGCGGAGGCATTGATTTTGAGCTCCAGAGCCACCACCATCTGAATGCGTTTGGTCTGCGAATTGAGCGCGTCCACTTTGGCTTTCAAAACTTTCGGCAACAAGACGTAAGCCGCCTGTTCCGGCGCAGAAACAAGTCGATAGCCCTCAGTGTCGGCAAACATGTCTTTTAAGACCTGCGACGATTTTGTCGAATGGGTATTGTTGTTAAACGACACCGGCCCCACATAGACATCCGCCGTTGTTCGGACATCGGCCGGCTCCGCCGCTGCCGCCGCAACGTTTGAGGCGGGCAAAGCGGCTGTTTCCGCCGTTTCCTCCGGTTCATTTTCCGCAACAATGTCGGAGCGGGTTGTCGCCCGTTCGTCGACCGTTGCCGGCAGGGTTATCTCTATATCTTCGGTAAATTCTTCATCTTCAACCAATTCTTCATCTTCGGCCAAAGCGGCTTCTTCGGTTTTGTCTTCCGCGACCGCCTCGGTCTCGGCTACGGACAAGCTGCCGGTATAGACGACGGCATTGTCGGAGGCTGCCTGTTCATCTTCGGCGGGCGCATAAACCGTTTCCGCTTCTTCTTCCGTTTCTGCCTCAGGCAAATTTTCTTCTTCCGCCGCCGGTTCTTCGTCGCCGTCATAAAGAACGTCGGCTGCCGGTTCGGCCTCGGGGAACACAGCCCATTCGTCTTCTTCGGTAATCACTTCTTCCTCAACGCCGGCCGCTTCCTTAAAATCATATTCCGGCGCCGGCGTATCCGGCGAATAGTTGGCAACCACCGATTCAATATCGGCAACCGGAATGGCGCCCGTTACCTTCACGCAGAGTTCTTCTTCGTTCTGACTGGTCGTGCGCACCATCAAATCGCGCATATAGTTGTCCACCAGATTGTAAACAATCACGTTAAAATCGTGTTCCAGCATGCGCGAGCGCACGTCGGCCAGGTTTTCTATCTGACTGACGGCCTTGTAGCTGGCCTTGTCGGTCACACGAACGCGAATGCTCGATTTTGATTGACCGGGTACAAATTTTTCGCAGGCTTCGCCCTTGATTTTGACGATATCCGCCGTGCGCGCGGAAAAAGCCAACGCCCCCAGCACAGCCACCGATGCTATCAATAACCCTGTTTTCAATTTACCACCAACTTCTGTCATCGTTTTGCACCTGACGGATGGCTTCCGTCCAGCTGCCGACCTCATTATTACCTTTGTCAAACATGGTCATTTTATATTGCAGCACGGTTCCCGGAACATTTTTAACATTCAGGCGGCTGACGACAATATCCAAAACATAATCGGCCTCCTCACGCGTGTTGACCGGAACAAAAGTCTTTGAACCTTCGATAATTTCCTTGGTGACCTGCCGCGAATAGAAAAAGCCGTCGGGAATATGTTCGACGCCCGCCTTTTTTATCTGCATGATATAAAGCTTGGGCGGCAACGCCCGTTCATAAATCTCGGTTGTCTGATCAAGCATTTTGTTGGTTACCCTGGCGGCCACCACCGAATAAAGCTGCGGCGCCGACGTTTCTTCATAAAGATTGCTCAGCCCGTAGGGCGTGTCCACAACCAGACGCGGCCGCGGTTGTTCCGCTTCGGCCGGCCGATCGCCGAAAAAAGAAACGGTGTTTTGCCACGCCGAGCAGCCCGCCAAAGCGCCGACTGCCAGAATAACAAGCATTTTTTTCATTAATTTTAGCCTTTCTCGTAAAACCAATTTCAGGCAAAGTATAAGCGACTTTTATTATTTTCTCAATCAATTTTTTCATCTCCTCCGTTTTTTATTTTACGCCGCGGAACGCCGGTCGTTTTTTTGACTGTTTTATTGCTTTTATTTTTTTTCTGTTTTATATTCGGAAAAACTCAAACATCCACAACAAAGATTTTAACAACCATGGTTTTGACTTCCGCCGTTATCCTCATCGGTCTGCTGCTGCTTGCCGCGCCGCTCAGGAAAAACAATTTTTACATGCTGCATCTGGGGCTGGTGGTGCTGGCCGCCTACTATATCGAAAACAACCTGTTCACGGTAACCCCTTTTCACCCGAAAACGCTGCTGCTGGTTTTGGTGCTGCATCTTGTTTTTATCAACTTCGTTACGTTTGTCGCCTACGGGGTGGACAAGCATGCCGCCCGCAAAGGCAACTGGCGCGTGCCCGAAAGCAACCTGCATACGCTGGAATTTCTGGGCGGTTGGGCCGGCGCGCTTCTGGGACAGAAAATCTTTCATCACAAATCGAAAAAAAGAAGCTATCAGACCTTTTTCTGGCTGATGATGATTTTTGAAGCCGGCGTGATTTTCGTCATTTTGAAATTTTTGAAAATAATTTAGGAATTACCCCATGTCCGTCAAAAACCACACGCTCAGTCCCGACCCCGAAAGCTCAAAAAAACTTAAATTTACCGACCATTACCGGCAAATGTGGCCTTTTGTCAAACCCTACTGGGTGCGGGCGCTTCTGGCCGTGCTTATCTGCATTCCCGTCGGCGCGCTCGACTCGGTTATTGCCTTTTCGCTCAAACCCTATATGGATCATGTGCTGGTGGACAAAGACATGGCCTCGCCGATTTATATTCCGCTGCTGATTGTTGCTTTTACGACCGTACAGGGACTGCTCAACTATGCCGCCATCTATCTCAACACCTGGGTCGGCACGCGCATCAACCACGACCTCAAACGCGCGCTATTCAGAAAAATGATGAGCTTTGAGCCGGCGTTTTTTGACCAAAACGCCTCCGGCACGATTATTCAGCGCTTTGCCACCGACGCCGACATCGCCTGCCTCGGACTGCTCGACAACCTCAAGCTTTTTGTGTCCCGCTTTTTCTCTTCCGTATCGCTTATCGCCGTTCTTATCTATAACTCCTGGCAGCTGTCGATTATCGCCATCGTCGTTTTGCTGTGCGCCCTGCTGCCGCTGACCCAGGTCAGACGACGGATCAAAGACCTGATAAAAAGCACCATTGCTCGCTCGTCGGGCATTCTTACCCACTACAACGAATGTCATGCCGGCAGCAAAACCATCGCTTCCTACAATTTGCAGGAAAAAATGTACCTGCAATGCAATGAGATTTTGTGCAAACTGTTCAAGCTGACCATGAAAATGGTGAAAAAAACCGGTTGGATGACACCGCTGATGCACGTGGTCGTGTCCGTCGGCGTCGGCGCGGTCATCGGGTTCGGCAGCTATCTTATCGTCAACGGCACCATCACGTCGGGCAATTTTGTTTCGTTTATCACCGCGCTTATCATGCTCTATACCCCGATTAAGGGAATCGGCAAAAATTTCAACAACGTGCAGATTTCGTTTTTGGCCATTGAGCGCATTACCGACGTTTTGAACCTGACGCCCGATATTGCCGATAAGGAAAACGCCCGCGAACTGAGCGCGGTTAACAAAGAAATCCGCTTTGAGCATGTTGACTTTGAATATGTCGAAAATACGCCCGTCCTGAAAGACATCTGCCTCAAAGTCAAAGCCGGCAGCACCATTGCCCTGGTCGGCAACTCCGGCGGCGGCAAAACGACCATCGTTAACCTGTTGCCCCGTTTTTACGACGTTAAAGACGGCAATATCACCATTGACGGCATCGACGTTCGCGACTATTCGTTGAAATCTCTGCGCGACAATATCGCCATTGTTTTTCAGGATAATTTTCTGTTTTCGGGCACCATCCGCGACAATATCCTGCTCGGGCGTCCGGACGCCACCGACGAGGAAATATACAACGCCCTGAAAATGGCCTATCTCGACGATTTTGTCCGCGAACAGGAAAAAGGTCTTGATACCGACATCGGCGAACGCGGTTCCGCCCTTTCCGGCGGACAACGCCAACGGCTGGCCATTGCCCGCGCGCTGATAAAAAATGCACCGATCGTTATTTTGGACGAGGCAACCTCCGCCCTCGACAACCGCTCGGAAGCCGTGGTGCAAAAAGCCATCGACAACCTGATGCGGGACAGAACCGTATTTGTCATTGCCCACCGCCTGTCCACTATCCAAAACGCCGACCTCATCGTGGTTCTCAACAACGGGGAAATTGTTGAAACCGGCTCTCATGATGAGTTGATGCAAATTGAAAACGGCGCTTACCGCGGGCTTTATAACGCGCAGTTCAAAAACTGATTTTTGCCCGCAAAGCATAAAAACGGACAAAGCGGCCGGAATAACCGGCCGCTTTGTTTTTGTCGCTTATACAAACCGTCTACTTATACAGCCGCGGCAATAACGGGCCGTCTTTTTCTTTGGCTTTTTTCTTTTTCTGCCGTTTGCCGACGCGGGCAAAAATATCCATAAACCGCGCCGCGTCAAAATCTGCCGTACGGCCGGAATAGAGCGCCGTTTGCAGTTTTTGCAGTTCGGCGGCAAAATCCGTATCGGCCACAAGCCCGACAACATCGTCCAGATTGCGCACTTTTTGCTCCGGAAAAGATTTTTCCGCCCAGGCGATAACATTATCGCGCACGGCGCGCAGATCGTTGTTGCGGACGGCCTTGCCCACGCTTACCGGTTCGGCGGCCGGCGCTTTGGCTTCCGGCTTTTTGCCCGCCGCCGGCAAAAAGCGGCGCAGGATGAGAAATACCGCGGTCAGGCTGACCGTGATGCCGCCGGCAAAAGCGGCCAGGATATACCACAGCAGGTTGCCGGCGGGCAGGTTTGTTGCCGCGGCGGCATTTGCCGGTGCCGCGGCGGAGGTTGCCGCAGGCGCCGTTGACGGCGGCGCGCTTTCCGTCGGGACTGTTGCCGCACCGGGAGCAACTTCAACGGTCATGGCCGGCAGCACGGCTTTTTCCATCCGGTTGTTTTCAACGTCATACCAGACAACCGCCGTTTCGGGAATGGTGTAGCGGCCGCTTTTTTCGGGAATATATACGTTTTTAACGGTCATCAGCGACACCACGTCGCCGTTTTCAATCATACTTTTCACTTCCGGTTTTTCGGGATATTGTTTCATCCCCGGAATATCAGCAAAACGTATCTCCGGCAGCTGCGAATCTATAACCCCGGTTACCCGCAGATAAATCTCCCGGCTGACGGCCTCCCCGCTTTTGAAAACGGGCGTTTTTTCCTGCCAGTCGGAGGTGATGACGGCGTTTTTGGCCGGCAGCCACCAGCTGCCGTTGTTGGCGGCGGGAATTTTGCCGACTTCAATGCTTATCGGACGGGCTTTCAAGCTTACCGGAACCCGGCGGCCGAACATCTCCAGCCCGAAACCGGGGTCGCGCAAGCCGCCGAACGCACCGAGAAGTCCCTGCATGGCATTGTGCCCGCGGCTTTCCGAATCCACATAATAGCCGCTGAAGCGCACTTCGGGAATCACCAGCTTGCCGCTTCTTTGCGGAAACAGCGCATAGTTGAACGTAATGTCGCGCATTTCCGCCCCGTCTTTCATTCTGGTGGAAATCTGCGGATCGCCCAGCACACGGATAATCCAGTCGTCCGGATTTTCCGCCAGAAACTGCGGCGCGTTGCCCTGCAGGGCAGCGTCGGTGGTGATGGTGAAACTGTAGTTAAGCTGCTGCTGCACGAAAGGATGCGGGTTGTCAATGCTGCGGGTTACCGAAAACACCGGTCCCCGCGGCTCGTCCGCCGCCGGCAGTTCGGAAGCTTCCACCACTTTCAGAACAAGGGGCTGGCTGCGCACGTTGTTAACCGACAGCGGGGGAATGGTATACTCGCCGGTCTGCTCCGCCGCCATGCTGATGCTCCAGACGTAGGTTTTGCTCATCTGCCCGTTGCGGTAGACGCCCTTGTAGGAACTGGAAACCATATAAACCTTGAAATCTTTTTCCAAAGCCGACAAATCCGGCTGTGCCGTGCCCGGATCACCGGCGTATTCCAACGACAAAACAAAAGTTTCTCCCGCCGGCACCGGATTGCGGTTGAGCTTGGCGGTGAGCGTGTCGGCTCTGGCCGGCACAGCCAGCATTAAGCTGATGACAAAGAATAATATCCCTTTTTTCATAGTCCCTCGTCCTTATACCGATTTTTCATATATTCTTTGCGGATAAACGCCCGCAACAAACCGCCGGCGTCTTCGGGAATGTCGCGAAACTGCTGCTCCCGCGCTTGGGCGGCTTCGCTGTAGCCTTTTTCGCCGTCGCCGGTTTGGCCTTCGTTTTCAACCGCCTGAGCTTCGGCCTGCCGCTCGCTTTCATTTTGTTTTTCCTGCGGCGAAGGCGTTTGCCGTTGCCCGTCGCCGTCGTTTTGAGCATTATCCTGCTTATCGTCTGCAGATTCCGCCTCCTGAGGCTGTTGCTGATTTTTGTCTTCTTCCTCGCCCTTGCCGCCGGAAGGAGATTGCTGTTCGGGGCGGTTGTCGTCCACCGCCTGCTGCTCGTTGTTGCCGTTGTCGTTGTTATTATCGCTTTTGCCCGACCGGTTGTCGCTGCCGTCCGCGGATTGGTTCCGGTCGTTTTTCCGGTCGTTTTCTCCGCCGCCGGCGGACTGTTGCTGCTGTTGTTGCTGCTGTTGCCGTTTTATGTATTCCAGATTAAATTCGGCATCTTCGTGTCCCGGCTCTTTGGCCAACACCTCCTCGTATTTTCTGATTGCCTCTTCAAGCTTGCCGCTTTTGGCCAACGCGTTTCCCTGATTATAGAGGCTTTCGGCGTCGCTGCCGGAAAAATACTCGTACGCCTTGTCAAAATCGCCGGAACGGTAGTAGGAAGAAGCTTTCCACGCCGGCAGTTCAAATTTTTGCGCCGCCGTCGTGAAATCGTTGTTGCGAAAAGCCCGCAGGCCTTCCTGATTGTCGTTTAAGAAAAAGCCCGCTTCCGCCGGCAGAGCGCCGCCGAGGCCAAAAGCCAAAACCCACACAAAAATGCCGCGGCGGAAAAAAAACAGGGCGCAGACGAGCGGAATAAACAGCAGCCAATAGCCGGCGTCTTCCCATATTTCGCGTTCGTTTTGACTTTCCTTCAGCCCGCCGCCGTCGTCAACGGACAAAGCCGCCGCCAGCCGCGACAGGCCGGACAAAACGCCGGCATAAACGCCCCCGCCCCTGTCGGCAATCATCTTCAGCTTTTCCGAACCTTTTGCTCCGGCGTCGACGACATTGACGCGGTAACCTTTGGCACGGGCCGCGGCGGCGGATATCATCGCCAGATTAAAATCCTGTCCGGCATCGGCCGCCAGCACGACAATGCTGCCTTTCTTAAAACCGGCGTCGACAAAACGCCGGACGGCATAATCCAGCGCCCGATGCAGGCGGTCGCCGTTTTCCGGCATAATGTCCGGCACCACGGCCGGCAACAGGTTTTCTATCACTTTGCCGTCGGCCGTCAGCGGACTGATTAAAAACGGCTCATCGGTATAAACGACAAGCCCGCTTTCTGCTCCCGAAACGGATTTCAGCAAATCGGCCAACGCATATTTTGCCCGCGCCAAACGGTTCGGCGTTACGTCCGTTTGGTTCATATCCGACGACATGTTCAGCAAAAACATTACCGGGTTTTCCGGCGCAAAAACCGGAATTTCACGCTTGCGCCAGCTCGGCCCAGCCAGAGCGACAACCGCCCCCAGCAGTCCGAAAAGCAACATTCCCGCCACCAGTCGGCGTTGACGCGAAGATCCCTTTATCAGCAAAAAATCGAGCAAATTGCGGTCGCAAACGGCCTCCCAGGCGGAAACGTTTTTCAGCCCCGACAAAAAACGCCAGCAGCCGACAACCGGCAGCACGGCCGCCAGCAGCCACCACGGCCGCAAAAAATGAAAATCTGCCCAAAAAGCTTCCATCAGGCTCCCCTCCTTTTCAGCCACACGGCCGCCAGCGCCGTCAGCAGCGCCGCCGTCAACGGCCAGTAAAACACGTCTTTGGCCTCGCGCACATATTGATCTTCGTCGGCGCTCGGCTCCAAACGGTCAATCGCATCATAAATTTTTTGCAGTCCCGCCGTGTCGCCGGCGCGGAAATAGGTGCCCTCGGTGGCCGCCGCCAATTGTTTCAACCCCTCTTAGTCAATGCCGTTGCCCGCCGACAGACGGATACCGAACAGCGAATCGGTAAAAGCGTTTTCGGAACCGACGCCGACGGTATAGACCTTCACTTTTTCATTTTGGGCAAGGTTGACGGCCTGCGCCATGCTCAAACTGCCGTCGTTGTTTTCGCCGTCGGTCAGCAAAATGATAATTTTGTCTTTGGGAGTATCGGTTGCCGGCAAATTTTCTTCGCGCAGATTTTTCAGCGCCAGCCCCAGAGCGTCGCCGATGGAAGTGGAGTTGCCGGCCATACCCGCGTCCATTGCCCGCAAAATATCGCGCACGGACTGCCGGTCAAAGGTTATCGGCGCCTGCAGATATGCCCTTGTGCCAAACAACACCAGTCCGAACCGGTCGTTCGGGCGGCGTCTGATAAATTCGTCGGCCGTAAGCTTAACCGCCGTCAACCGGTCTATCCGTCGCCGGTTCAAAGAAAAATCCGGCTCCCGCATGGAGGTGGATATATCCAAAACCAGCATAATGTCCCGCCCGTAATTTTTTATCTGCACCGGCTCGCCGAGCCATTGCGGACGGGCGGCGGCGGTTACCAGCAACAGCCACAGCAAAGACATCAGCCACAGTCCCCTGCGGTTGGCGGCCGCGGCGTTGTCGGCGGCCAGGCTCTGCCCGCGGCCGGCGCGGCTTTTTATACCGGCCAGATCATCCAAAAAAGGCACACGCAGGGCGTCGCCGTGCAGCCCGCGCACCGGCGGCAAAAAACGGCGGACGACAAACGGCAACAGCAACAGCAGAAACAGCAACGGATAAGCAAAACGAATCATAAATTTTCTCCTATCCAGTCGCGGCAAAACAGATACAGCGCGTCTATTTCTTCGCGCCCGTAGACTTTTGAATCGGCACCGATGTAAGGGGCGTCAAGCAGCAGCTGCGCCGCCCGGCCGGAGATTTTGCTTTTGGCGCGGTTGTTCAGAAAATCGAGCCAGTCTTTGCCGAAAAGCGCCGCCGCCGCCGGATATTTGTACACGCATATCCGCCGCAGAATTTCCGACATTTTCACCGCCGACGAAAGCTCCGGCCGGCGGGCGTTGTCCAGCAGGCGCAAAGCATAGCGCCGGCGGCTTTTGCGCCACAACAGACGGAGCAGCCGGATAACCAGAACCAGTATGATGACGGCGGCCGCCAAAACCCACCAGCCATACGCCAACGGAAAAACGGAAATATCTTCCGCCGGCAGATGAATATCTCTCAATTCGGGCAGATTGTCCTGCATTTTGCACCAAGCCTTTCTTAATCTTCCTTAAAATTTAGGCTCTAAACGGAAAAATATCAAGCCCCGATTGGCAAAAGCGCAAACCCCCGGAACGAAATTATGCCGCCGTGCGGGTAATCTGCTCTATCAGAACGGTAATGTTGGTAATAAACAGCTTAACCGAAATGGCGAGCAGAATGATACCGAAAAACTTCTGCAGCATATAGATGAAACTCGGCCCCAGTTTCTTTTCTATCAGCTTTGCCAGCCGGATGACGAGATAAACCACGATCATGTTGGCGACAATGGCCAACAGCACGTTGATATCGGCAAACTGCGCGCGAATCGTCAGCAGCGTGGTCAACGCACCGGCGCCGGCTATCAGCGGAAAAACCAGCGGCACGAAAACCGAATCTTTCGGCGTGTCGGGGCCTTCGCGGAAAATTTCTATATCCAAAATCATCTCGAGCGCCATGATAAAGATAATCAGCGAACCGGCAATGGCAAACGACGACATGTCGAGCTTAAACAGGTTGAGAAAAAATTCGCCGATATAAAAGAAAGCGATAAACATCAGAAAAGACCAAAAGGCAACTTTGCCGGCGCTTATCTTTTTGCCGTTTTTTTTCAATTTCAGAATAACCGGCACCGACCCCACAATGTCGATAACCGCAAACAACACCACAAACGCGCTTATAAACTGACGAAAACTAAATTCGGAAAACATTTTACCCTTCCTGAAAAAAACGTTAAATCATACCGATGCCCCTATTTACACGGGCAACCGGCGGACGTCAATCTTTTTCAGTCGTAAAAAGCCGAATTTTTGTTGATGGTATAGACGGCGTTTTCTTCCGGCAGATTGTACCACACATACATCAGGTTGCGAAGCGGGCAGTCGCTGCGGCACCAGGCGTCGAAACGACCGATGACCTGCCGTTGCAAAAAGCCCGTAAACACGCTGCGAATCGTGTTGTCCAGCTTTTGCGACAACGGCGACGAAAAGGGCGGCGACGCCACTATGTTCATAACCACCATGCCCGACGGCGCCACCGCCCGCCGCACACGGGCAAAATATTCCGCCGTTACCAGGTCGAGCGGAATAATCCGCTGACTGGAATAGGTGTCGAGCACCACCAGATCATATTGCACGTCGTTTTCCTTTAAGAACTGGTTGGCATCGGCCACCACAAATTTTTTATTATCGCCGAGGGGTTCCGGCAAAAAATATTTTTCAGACACTTCTTTTAGGGAAGCGTCGACGTCTATATAGGTATAGTCGTTAAAATCGTCATATTGCCCCATGGTAAAACCGCCGGCGCCGATTATCAGAATTTTTTTAGGCTTGCCCGACGTCGGCAAAAAAGAGATAAAATTGTCCTCGACAAAACGAACGTAACCGAAACGAAGTTCCCTGTCTTCGGAAACTTTGGAGGCGCCGCCGCCGTTCATAAACATGATTTTTGAGCGGCCGTCGTCGGTTTCTTCTATGGCAATGGTCGAAACGGCGTTGTTTTCGACAATATGATAAATGTCGGCCAACAGCGAATCGCGGTTGAGCAAAAACACCATCAGCAAAATAACCGCCATGGCGGCATAGTCGCGGCTGCCGAGCAGACAGGCGGCAAACAACGCTATCGCCGTAATCAGCATAACCGTGTGATTAACGCCGACAAAGGGCATAATCACCAGCGTGGTCAAAAGCGAACCGAGCACCGAACCGATGGTATCCACCGCCATGATGCGCCCCGCGTTGTTGCGGTCAAAACGGTAGAGGTAGCGGCTGAGAACGGCCGTGATTTTGCCGAACAGATAAGGCGCAAAAGACAAAAAGGCAAACGAGTAAACAAAAGTCTGCGCCACGTTGGAACGGATACCGACAGCGTTCATCGCCATAAAATATACGTCTATCAATATGTAAGAGGAGGCAAACGCCGTCATCAGGGCAATCAGGATAAAATCGGGAGCAAGATGCCGGCGAAGACGGTTTTTGCGCACGGAAACCACCGACCCGCGCCAGTAGCCGAAAGACATAAAAGCCAAAATGACGCCGATGATAACGGACGCGGTGACCGCCGTCGAACCGACAAAACCGCTCAGCTGACGCATGACCGCCAGTTCCAGCGACAGGCTGCAGTAGCCGCCGGCAAATACCGCCGCAAACAATATATATTTTAACTTCCTGTTCATTTAATCTTGTCCCGATGTTTTCCGTTTTATCCGACTGTAGCGGGAAGTTGTTTTATTATCAAGATTTTTCGTTGCCAACAAAATAATTTATCCGCTTGACCCGAACGCCTAAAACGGTTAACCTTGACCACAAGAGGGGCGCCATGCATACAGAAACAAAATTATCCGTTTATCAGAAAGAACTTAAAGACGCTTCGGCGCCGCGGCGTTTTTCGGCATACGCTTTTGTTTTCAACTCTTTTTACTTTCTGGCAAAAGGCATGTACGCCTGGTTTGCCGGATGGTTTGCGCTCGGCACGGCACTGGCGGCAACCACGCTCATCGCTTTCGGCAGCTGGACGGCCGCGGCGGCGGTTTTGCTCGTCATGCGGACGGTTTGCGCCTTCATTGCCGACAGGCTCCGACTGCAACATATCAAAAACTTTATCGCCCGCAACCAAAACGTCAACTACAGCCGACCGGTCATTTTCTATCAGCTGCCGACGCGGCAACTGGCGGCGGCAGCCTTTTTGAGCGGCGGGCTGTTTGAGTTCTACTGGCTGTACAAAAACTGGCAGGCGGTGCGCAAAGACGCCCGCGACGAAGAAATACGCCCCTTCTGGCAGGGGATTGTGTTCGGCATCTTTTTTGTCTGGCCGCTGATGAAAATAATCCGCCTCAACCTGAACCGAAGCAAAACCGAAGGCAAACATTTTACCGCATTTGCCGGCGGCTATGCCGTTTTGCTGCCGTTGCAGGCGGCGCTCGGCGTCGTCCCCCTGCTGTGGACGGGCGCGCAAAATTTTTTGCCTTTGTTGTGGGCAGGCTATCTGGCAGCCTGGATTGTCGGGCTGTTTCTGCTTGCCGCCGTGCAGAAACGCATTAACTTTCACGACCGCAAAAGCAACCGCAAACTGGAGATGCCCGCTTTTGTCGGCAAGGCGGAAATCGCCGTCGTTCTGCTCGGGCTGGCGCTTAACCTCGGGCTACTGTTTCTCCGCATGCCTGCGGAACAAAACGACGAAAATCTGGGGCTTGCTCTCGGCAGCACCTACCGGATGATGGAAGGATACCCCGATTTTTGCCGTAAACAGGGCTATGAAATGACAAACTTCCCCAAGGTTTACGCCAAATATTTCGCGCCCGAAATAAAAATCATCAACGAACGGCTGCAGCCCTACGGACTGACCATGGAGCAGGCCTGGACATTCTTCCGCATCAAGCTGGAAAAAGTGATGGACGAAAGCATCATGAGCGAGTTCATGGCCTTAAAACCGGCCATTATCGAATTGATTGTCCGCCAGTACAAACAGGAAAAAGTGGAAAACTTTGACGAAGCCGTCGCCCGCAAATTCCTGAACGACGAAATCACCCTGCCGGTGCTGTGCTCGGAAACCGACCGCCACGCGCAGGAAATTATCGACAGCAACAAAACCTATCAGAATTTTATCCGACAAACGGTAAACGCCATCCGCCCGCAACAACCATAGCCCCGGCATGCAAAACCGACAATCCGCGGACGGGCGACATCGGTTGACAAAAACGACCCGCAGGCTTATAATGGCGCCGTTATTACGGATTATTAATTAAATTAAAATTGTATGGAAAAACTGATTTATGCGCTGCTTACGGCAGTCATGCTTTTTTTGGGCGTTCTTTTAAGCACTTTAATGGGAACTTTTATCGGCTGGGTAGTCGGCTGGTTTTTCGGCAAAACCATATTGGGAATCCTTGCCGCCATCGGCATCAGCGGGTTCAAAATGTGGCAGATAGGCGCCTTTTTGGGTTTTGTCAGCGGTTTTTTCCGCACTTCCGTTTCCTTCAACCGGCGCAAAACGGCCGCCTGAACAATCCGGAAAAAAAGACAGCACCAAAAAACGTTTTCGGGCATTTTGCCCGAAAACGTTTTTTTTATTATCCGGCTCCTCCCAAACGCAAAAGAGCGGCCGGCAAAAGCCGACCGCTCTTAACAAAATGGTGGGTGTGACAGGGATCGAACCTGTGCCCCCTACGATGTCAACGTAGTGCTCATACCGCTGAGCTACACACCCGTTGTCAACGGCTATCTGTTTAACTTATTTAATATCATTTGGCAAGTGTTTTTTTAAGCGAACGCCAAAAAATTTGTCTTTTGCCTTTTGGAGAGCCCGACGGCAACGGGATATTTTGTTATCAAAAAGTTAATCTTTTGTTATTATCATGATATTGCAAAAAAGTTCGGAGCAGCCATGACAGATAAAAAAATTGATTTTAAGGTTGACTATTCAAAGCTTGACATTTTAAGCGAGCGCAACACCAAAGATCCGCGCTATCCGTTGGTGCTTTCCGTGCCGCACAGCGGGCAGGTGTTTCCGCCGGAGTTTCTGGAGCATGTCTGTGTTTCCGTCGACGAGCTGCGCAGCAACGAAGACCCCTTTGTCGACGAGCTGGTCGCGGACGCCTCCGATCTGGGCATACCGATGCTGTCGCTTAACATCGGACGGGCATTCATCGACGTCAACCGCGACTCTATCGAGGTCGATCCGGCCATGTTTTACAACTACCCGCAGACGGAAGCCGCCCTTAACAACAAACGCAGCCGCGTCGGGCTGGGGCTTTTCCACCGCATTACCGCCGCCCGCAAAAACATTTACGACGGTCTTCTGAATTATAAAGAAGCCTGCGAGCGCATTAAAAAAATATATATGCCCTATCACGCGCATTTGCAGAAACTGATTGACCGTACGGTCGCAAGGTTCGGGTTCTGCCTGGTGCTCGACTGCCATTCCATGCCGTCAAAAATCTGCAACATCATGCAGGACAACCGGCAAATAGACTTTTGTCTCGGCACTTTGTTCGAACAAAGCTGTCCCGCCGAAATGTACGAATTTTTCATGCAGCGGCTGCAGCAAAAATACAATGTCAGCCTCGACTGCCCCTATTCCGGCGCCCATATCAGCTTCAACTATTGCCAACCGCGCAAAAGCATCTACACCCTGCAAATGGAAATTAACCGCAGTCTGTACGAAGACGAGCCTGTGTATAAAAAAATACAAAATTTTCAATATGTTAGCTCGGACATCTGCGCCGCCATCGTCGACCTGGGAAATTTTTTACTGGATTTTAAGAAATAAATGTGCTATAAACCCCCTGTTTTGTGAGTGCAATGGGGCTTGAAAAAAGCCGTAATGTATAAACTGCCTCCGGATTTATTTGCTTATTGTTTTGCCTTTAAGCGAACTGAAATCGGCCACCGGCCTGAGGGATGTTCGTGGCAGTCCGGGGAAACAGAGGGATACTGCTGGAAGTATCAATTTTTTAATGTTTTTTCTTATATTGCTGATGCTCCTTCTGCCGGCAACGGCGGGTGCAGAGCAGATAAAGGCCGTTGATGACGGTTTTATCTGTATGGATGCTACGACCAAGGCGGAAGAAAAATATCAGATTAAAGAATATCTGCTGACCTCCATCTCCACGGTGGAAACCGGCAAATGGAATAAATTTGCGCAGCAGAAAATGGCTTGGCCGTGGACAATCAACGTGCGCGGAAAAGGTCATTATTACAAAACCAAAGAAGCGGCCGTGGCCGCGGCAAAGGCATTGCAAAAACGCGGCATCAAAAATTTTGACGTCGGTTGCATGCAGATAAACATGTATTTCCACGGCAAAGAGTTTGCCAGTCTGGAAGACGCTTTCGACCCCGAAAAGAACGTGGCCTATGCCGCCCGTTTTCTGAAACGGCTTTATGATCGTCGACAGGACTGGATGCAGGCGGCAACCGACTATCATTCGCGCCGGCCGGCAAAGGCAAAGGCCTATCGCAAACGGTTGTTGGCAGAACTTGACACGGTGAAAAAAGGTCACCAGACCTATACCACCCTTTATGCTTCGGCGGACGTGCGAGTCGAACCGAAGAAAGAACGTAACTGGCTGAGCCGCTTGTTGTGGGGCGACGGAGAGGAAGAAAAGGAAGAAATCAGACTTTCCCTGCGGGATTGATTTTTTTAGGATAACCGAGGTTGATTATGGATAAAATAACCTGCGCCTATCATATTAAAAGTTATGAATGCGATCGCAGCGGGACTTTGCGCCTGTTGACGCTGATGAATATTTTTCAGGATACGGCCGACAGCCATGCCTCGAACATCGGCGTGGGAATTGAACATTGTCAGGCGCACGGACTGGCCTGGGTGGGTTCAAACTATCAGATAGAAATAAACCGCCTGCCCGCTTGGCACGAAAATATTACCGTGCAGTCGTGGCCGGCGGTGGAAAAAAAGCTTGGCGCCGTGCGTGATTTTATTATCCGCGACGAAGAGGGAAAAGAGATTATCCGCGCCTCCAGCCAATGGGTGTTGATAGATTTTGCCAGAAAACGGCCCGTCTGCCTGCGCGATAACTTACCGGAATACCATGTTATTCCGGAACGTGCGTTGGAAACGGATTTTGCCCGACTGCCCGACCCCGAGCGCGAAGACTGCCGCGAAGTTTTCAAAATCCGCTATGACGACATAGACGTCAACCATCATGTCAACAATGCCGTTTATCCATTATGGGCAACGGAGGCCGTGCCTGCCGATTTCCGGCTGGAACATGTACCGCAGGCTTTGGAAATCGCCTTTAAGAAAGAAGGCCTGTTCGGCGAAAACGCCGTCATCCGCACGCAAATCGACGGGCTTGTGACAACACACGGCATTTATGCCGACAGCGACAACCGCGAACTGGCAAAAATCCGCATCCGCTGGCGGAAGATCTGATATTTTCCGATTCTTCGCGCAAGGCTTTTCTCAAACGAATCTTTCGTTTACCGTACTTTTTCAGCTTTCAAAAAAGTAATAACTGACAACAACGGCGGCGGTAATGCCCGCCAGATCGGCAAGCAGAGCGCAGGGCAGCGCCGAGCGCGTTTTGACCACCTTAACCGCGCCGAAATAGACCGCCAGCACATAAAAAGTCGTTTCCGTCGACCCCTGCACCACCGAGGCAACAAAACCGGCAAAACTGTCCGCGCCGTATGTCTGCATGGCTTCTATCATCATTGCCCGCGCGCCGCTGCCGGAAAGAGGTTTCATCAACGCCGTCGGCAAAGCGGGAACAAAGCCCGTGTCCACGCCCAAAAGCACAAACATATTTTCCAGCCCCGTCAACAGCAGGTCAAACATTCCCGAAGCGCGAAAAACGGCAATAGCAGTCAGCATGGCCACCAGATAGGGAATAATCGTTACCGCCACCTTAAAGCCTTCTTTGGCACCGTCGATAAAATCTTCGTACACGTCACGTTTTTTTATCAGTCCCCAAAAAATAAAAAAAGCCGCCAGAAAAAACAAAATACCGTTGCCGGCGGCGGCCGCAACCATGCGCTGATTGTCGTTTCCGAAGGCGTCAAACGCGAAGACGGACAACATGTTGCTGCCGCCACCAACAAAATAGGCGAAACGGTTTACGGCGGCATCGGTCATTATCTGAGCACGGAAATCAACAAACGCTGCAAAGAATTTCAGACCCGTGTTACCACGCTCGGCCACACCCAACGTTCCGGCGATCCGGCTGCCACCGACCGCATTTTGGCAACAATGTTCGGCGCCCGTGCCGTCCAGCTGTTGGAAGAAGGCAAAACCAACCGGATGGTCGTGTGGAAAAACAGCAAAATCAGCGACTTTGATATTGATGAGGTTGTCAGAGAAGGCACCACCCTGCTCAACGTCAACAGCGACTACGTCAAAGCGGCTCGCGCAATCGGCATGTATGTCGGCGAAGAGTTGTAACAGAACAGCCACAACAGTAAAAACATATATAAAATGCAAAGCCCGGTCGTTCCGGGCTTTTTTTGCAAAAAAAACTTGCTTTTTGACAAAATTTGCCACATAATTGGATTATATAAGAATTTCCGGGAGAACCGCCATGAATCGCAACAACAAAATACGCAAATTTTTGGGAATGCTGCCACAATCAGAAAAAAGCCAAAACAAAGACGGTAAAATAACCATAACCGATTATTACCCCGATTTTTCCGTCAAAGAAACAACGGAATATAAAAAAGACGGGAAAAAACTGATCAAAGACGGCACTCAAACCTTCTTTTCAGAACAAGGTGTCGAAAAATTGACAAAAACCTATGCCGACGACGTTATCCAAAAAGAAAGCTATTATGACAAAGACGGAACGTTGGTTATAAAAGACTATAAAAACGGAAAGCTTTGTAAAATGACGGAACACCATCACAACGGAGGATGTACCGTTTCTGAAATAGGAAATTGTTACACGCTCAAAACACACACCCACAGAAACGGAAGTGTTACATTCAAAGACAGGCTGTACAACAACAAAGACAACCTGCCCGCAACCGATGTCTTAGGGACAGAAGGGAGAAGAAGCTACCATATAGAGGCCTATATTAACGGCTACAGAATAGGTCCGGTAATCGGCGGCGGAAAAGCGTACAACCCCAAAGAAGAGATAGAATCCGTTCGTCAAAATACTTTATTTAATATGGCTGAGTCGGCAAAGGCCAGCGGCGATAACGGCCTTTTGGAAGAAATTACCGCTCAGGCTCTGAAGCAAAAAGAGCTTCTTGACACACCGGAATTTCAGGAAATCCTTAAACGTTGTTATGAAGAAACCAAAGCAACTCAGTCGACCAAAGACATTAAAAAATTTCAGGCAGACTTTTACAATCGTCTGGAACAAAGCGGCTATCAGCAGCTGAATCCGGAGAACAGAACTACTTCCTCGCTTAAACGGGCACGACAGAATCTGGAAACAAACAAAGAAACGACGGAAGCTCCGAAAGAGGAAGAACGGCAGATACCCCGGACAACGCAGACTCCGTCCCTGAAAATGACAAAAGACTACGGCAACGAATAAAAACAGATGTTTTTCATACCCCTCAAACCGTTGCTCATCAACAATTTGAGGGGTGTTTCAAAATCGATGATTTTTAGCTTTCAAAAAAGTAATAACTGACAACAACGGCCGTAATAATGCCCGCCAGATCGGCAAGCAGAGCGCAGGGCAGCGCCGAGCGCGTTTTAACCACTTTAACCGCGCCGAAATAGACCGCCAGCACGTAAAAAGTCGTTTCCGTCGACCCCTGCACCACCGAGGCGACAAAACCGGCAAAACTGTCCGCGCCGTATGTCTGCATGGCTTCTATCATCATTGCCCGCGCCCCGCTGCCGGAAAGAGGTTTCATCAACGCCGTCGGCAAAGCGGGAACAAAGCCCGTGTCCACGCCCAAAAGCACAAACATATTTTCAAGCCCCGTCAACAGCAGGTCAAACATTCCCGAAGCGCGAAAAACGGCAATGGCAGTCAGCATGGCCACCAGATAGGGAATAATCGTTACCGCCACCTTAAAGCCTTCTTTGGCGCCGTCGATAAAGTCTTCGTATACGTCGCGTTTTTTTATCAGTCCCCAAAAAATAAAAAAAGCCGCCAGAAAAAACAAAATACCGTTGCCGGCGGCGGCCGAAACCGCTGTCCGCTGCGCCGGCGCCAACTGCATAAAGCCCCATGCCAGCCCACCGACAACCAACAACATTGCCGCCAGGCCGCCCAAAACCGTACGGTTGAAAATATTGAGCCTCTGCACCGCCGCCACCGCTAAAAAACCCGTAAGCGTCGACATCGAAGTGGCTATCAGAATCGGTACAAACACGGCAGCCGGATTGCTGCTGCCAAGCTCCGCCCGATACATCAGAATGGTTATCGGTATCAATGTAACCGAAGAAGAATTTATCACCATGAACATAATTTCGGCATCCGAGGCCGTATCTTTTCGCGGATTATGCTCCTGCAGCTGTTCCATGGCTTTCAGCCCCATCGGCGTGGCCGCGTTGTCCAGCCCCAAAACATTGGCGGCAATATTCATCACCATGGAGCCAAGCGCCGGCGAACCGGCCGGAACACCGGGCATGATTTTGGCAAAAAACGGTCGCAGCCAACGCGCCAAAACAGCCGTCACACCCGAATTTTCGGCAATTTTTAACAGTCCGAGCCACAGACAGAGCACGCCGGTTAAACCGAGCGCTATGGAAAAAGCCGACTTGGCGGACGAAAACAGGGCATCAACCATTTCGCTCCACACGGCGCCGTTGCCCATGGCCGTCTGCCACACCCCCGCCGCAAAAGCCGACAAAAAGAAAAATGACCAGACGGCTTTGAGCACTATTTTTCTTCCTCCTCAATAAAGCCCCCGGACTGCAGGGCATAAAATTTACGATAAGGACCGTTTTGCCGGAGCAACGCGGCGTGCGCCCCCTGCTCGACGATTTGCCCGCGGTCTAGCACCACCAGCCGATCCATCTCTCGCAGGGTGGAAAGCCGGTGGGCAATGGCAATGACGGTTTTTCCCTCCATCAGATTGGCAAGCGATTCCTGAATATATTTTTCGCTTTCGCTGTCAAGCGCCGAGGTTGCCTCGTCCAAAATCAAAATCGGCGCATTTTTCAAAATGGCCCGCGCAATGGCAATCCGCTGCCGTTCGCCGCCGGAAAGCATGACCCCGCATTCGCCGACTTTTGTCCCGTAGCCTTCCGGCAGGCGGAGAATAAAGTCGTGAAGACAGGCTTTGCGGGCGGCGTCAAAAACTTCTTCATCCGTGGCCTGCGGCCGCCCGTAACGGATATTTTCGATAATGCTGCGGTTAAACAACCCCGGTTCCTGCGGAATCAGCGCAATCTGCCGGCGCAGACTTTCCTGAGTGACCCGGGCGATGTCCTGCCCGTCAACGGCAATTTCTCCCCGTTGGATGTCATAATAGCGCATCAGCAGCTTAACCAGACTCGATTTGCCCGACCCCGAACGCCCGACCAAACCGACCTTTTCGCCTCCCTCGACGGTCAGATTAAAATTTTCAAACAAAAAGGCCGCGCCCTTATAGTGATAGTTTATGTTCCTAAACTCCACCCGTCCGCTCTTAACAACCAGTTTTACCGCGCCGTCAATATCTTTTACCTCGCACGGGCGGGAAAGCAGCCGCAACCCGTCGCGAATGCCCCCGTAAACCTTAAAAAACTGCATAAAATTGAGCGACAGCATGCCGAACGTGTTGCTCAAAACGGCAATCAGCGACTGCATCAGCACAAAATCCGCCACCGAAATTTTGCCCTGATACCAAAACCACACCGGCAAAGCATAAAACACAATTTGCACCAGCGCCCGAAAAAGGTTCTGCCATATAAATATTTTGCCGAGTTTCAGCGATTCCGCCCGATCGGCCGCGGCGGCCGCCTTCATCGAACGAAAATAATGTTTGCGCTCAAAACGGTAATTGGCAAAATTTTTGACCGCCCCCGCATTGGTAATGCTGTCCACCAACACGCCGTTTGCCTCCGACATTTTTTGCGCCCGTTTTTCCGAATAGGGCACCATACGCCGGCTTAGACGATAGATAACAAACACCACCAGCAGATTAAGCATAAACAGCACCGCGGCCAGCGTCGCATCAATCTTCAGCACAAAACCGATTGTTATCAGCGTGGCAGCCAAAGGCGCCAGAAAACCCCATATCAGGATATAATAAATCGGATAAATGCTGTCGATAATGGTTTTTGCCTTGCCGGAAATATTACCGGCCATTTCTTCGGCAAAAAAAGCCGTCGAATGCTGATGGGCGTAGGAAAACAGATCTTTGGCCACGTTGGCCAGTACGGCCGGCATAAACCGCGCCTCCAAAAAACAGATTGTGTTTTGCAACAGGCTTTTGGCAAGCAGCAGGGCAGAGGCAATCACCGCCAGCCGCAGGGCCTGTTCCAGCATCTCGCCGCGCGCCGCCGTACCGGCGATCACTTCAACGATTTCCGCGGCAAAATAAAGCGACAGCCGCACCAGCAGTTCCCCCGCCAAAATCGCCGACAGCTGGGCAAAAAACAACGTTTTCTGCCGTGAAAAATAGCGCCATAAAAAACACCAGACGGAAGCGGGAATAGTCTTTACTTCCATTTTTTCTTCCTTTGTTTCAGGCGGGTCAGTTTGTCGCTGACGATGGCCGTATCGCGACCGGTTTTGGCCAGCCGATCATACATCCGTTCAATTTCCTTTTCCAGATAGGCCTGCTCGATTTCGTTTGCCAAAACCTGTTTTTGTTCTTTGCTGCCGGCAGCCTCAATTTTTTTCATTTCCGCCCAAATGTCTTCCACATGCACGCTGCTGTCGGTTTTCTTTTTCAGAAAATACGGCAGCTCATAAGCCAGCTGGCGGGCGTTGGCGTAGGCTTCCGCGGCGTCGGCGCAGTCGTTGTAGCGCATCCTTAGCAAACGGAAAGCCGTTTCCAGCTCTTCGCTGTCGTCCACCACGATAAACGGCACCCTCAACGCAAACCCGCTTGCAGCAAGTTCTTTCAGATATTCCAGAATATGATAAAAAAAGCCGTTGATGTTATACATGATAAAAGGTTTGGTTTTCAAAAAACCGTCCTGCATGGCCACGCAGTCATAAGCCAGCTCGTCAAGCGTACCCACCCCGCCGGGGGCAAACACGACAATATCGGCCTCCAGTAGTTTTATCTTGCGGTTTTCGAGCGTATCTTCCACCACCACTTCGCTGATCTGTTTCAAAATATCGTCTTTTTCGTAGAGTTCGTAATATTCGCGGGTGGTTACGCCGACAATCGGGGTGATGTTGTCGTAATATTTGTCTTTTCGCTCCTGCCAGTTGTCGAGCACGCCGCGTGCCACCGCTCCCATCACGCCGGAATTGGAAAAACCGTAGTCGAGCCGAAACCCCATTTTGGCAATTTTTACCCCGAGCTTATAACATTCTTCCACATAAGCGGGATCTTTGCCGTCGCAATGCCCGCCCGAAACGCAGACCCTGAGGTTTTTCGCTTTTTGTTTTTTTTCTTCTTCCATGCTCACATCTCCTCTATATCGCCCCTGTTCAGACAGGTATAAAAATCCGCGGCAAATTCCGCCAGTTTGCCGTTTTCTATCGCCTGCCGCAAGCCGGCCGTCAACCGCTGATAATAACGGATGTTGTGCCAGGTAAGCAACATCACCGCCAAAATTTCGTTTGCTTTTTGCAGATGGTGCAGATAAGCGCGGCTGTAATGCGTGCACAGCGGACAGTCGCAACCTTCTTCCAAAGGCCTGGGATCTTCCCGATGGCGGGCGTTGCGGATATTGATTGTCCCGAAACGGGTAAAGGCCTGCGCCGTGCGGCCGGAGCGCGTCGGCATCACGCAATCGAACATATCCACGCCTCTTAAAACCGCGCCGACAATATCGTCCGGTCGTCCCACACCCATCAGATAGCGGGGTTTGTCTTCCGGCAGCATGCCGGGCGCATAATCCAGCACCTCAAACATTTTTTCCTGCCCCTCGCCGACGGCCAACCCGCCGATAGCGTAGCCGTCAAAACCGATTTCTTTCAGTTTTTCCGCCGAAAAAGCGCGCAAATCGCGATAATCTCCGCCCTGTTGAATACCGAATATGCCGTATCCGTCACGGTCGACAAAAGCATCTTTGCTTCTTTTTGCCCAGCGCATGGACATTTCCACCGATTTTTTAACCGTATCGTAGGGCGCCGGCAGTTTGACGCATTCGTCCAGACACATGGTGATGTTGGAATCAAGTTTGTGCTGAATTTTCATCGATTCTTCGGGCGAAAGAAAATATTTTTTGCCGTCCACGTGCGAGCTGAACTCGACCCCCTCTTCGCTCAGGCGGCGCAGGCCGGTCAGACTCATCACCTGAAAACCGCCGGAATCGGTCAAAATCGGCTTTGGCCAATTCATAAATTTGTGCAATCCGCCCATTTTTTCCACCAGATCGGCGCCGGGGCGCAGCATCAGATGGTAGGTATTGCCGAGCAAAATCTCCGCCCCCGTTGCCGCCACCGATTCCGGCATCATGGCCTTGACCGTGGCGCAGGTGCCGACCGGCATGAACGCCGGCGTGTTGACAACGCCGTGCCTGGTATAAAGCCGACCGCGGCGGGCTTTTCCGTCTTGTGCGAGAAGTTCGAATTTCAGGCTCATTTTTTATTTTCCTCATCATAAACTTTGCCGTCTATCATGCCGCAAAACCTTGCTCGGCGCAAGGGCTTTCGTTATCCGGCGCACAACGCCGCAAAAACACGGGAAAATTTATTTTTCGCTTTCTTCCGCCCCGTCGACATGGGCATGGTTGTCGATGGCATACCCCGTCGCCCGCACCGTGCGGATATAGTCGGGGCCGTATTCGTTAAGCGATTTGCGCAGCCGGCGGATATGCACGTCGACGGTGCGCGATTCCACATAAATATTGTTGCCCCACACGTTTTTGAGCAAAAACTCGCGCGAGAAAACCTTGCCCGGCGTTTCCATCAACATTTTCAACAGACGGAACTCGGTCGGCCCCAGGTGAATATATTTGTCGCCGCGAAAAACTTTTTTCTCCGCCAGATCCATCCGGATATCTTCAAACACCAGTTCTTTTTGCGGCAGCAGTTCGGGCGCGCGGCGCAGGTTGGTCTTTACCCTGGCCATTAATTCCGGCACCGAAAAAGGCTTGGTCACATAGTCGTCCGCACCGGCCGACAGGCCTTTGATT
The DNA here is from genome assembly GCA_944390915.1 of uncultured Alphaproteobacteria bacterium. Lineage (GTDB taxonomy): Bacteria > Pseudomonadota > Alphaproteobacteria > RF32 > CAG-239 > JAFUYI01. The sequence goes on along the minus strand of CALXRS010000005.1, from coordinate 42,697 downwards.
TTGTCTTCCTCTTCGCCTTTGGCGGTCAGCATGATAATCGGAATGTCTTTAATGTCCGGTTTGTTGCGTATCATTTTACAGATTTCCACTCCCGAAAGCTCGGGCAGCATCCAGTCGAGCAAAATAACCGACGGACAATATTTTTCCACCGCCGCCAAAGCCTTGTTGCCCGAAGACTCCAACGCCACTTCAAAACCCTCTTTTTCAAGGTTGTATTTCAAGAGCAAAGCCAAAGCTTCTTCGTCTTCCACCACCAATACCAGAGCCATGCCGTTTTTCCTCCGTTTTCCGTTTTCATAAATTTTAGCGCAAGGCGGCAATATTTGCAACATAATTGCCGCCGCCAAAGACGGCGCTGCCCGCCACCAGCACGTCGGCGCCGGCTTCTTGGCACAGCGGCGCCGTTTCCGGGGTAATGCCGCCGTCAACCTCGACAAAAACCTCTCTGTCGGCAAACATTTTTTTGATTTTGCTTATTTTTTCCAGTTGTGAGGGAATAAATTTCTGCCCGCCGAAGCCGGGATTCACCGTCATCACCAGCACCAGGTCAAGTTTGTCTTTAACATATTCCAACACGCTTTCGGGTGTCGCCGGATTAAGCGACACGCCGGCTTTTTTGCCAAGCGCGCGGATGCTTTGCAACGTGCGATCAAGATGCGCACAGGTCTCGGCATGTACGGTGATGAGATCCGCCCCTGCCTCGGCAAACCACGGCACCATCCGGTCGGGATTGTCCACCATCAGATGGACGTCAAAAAACAGTTTGCTTTCCCGCCGCAGGCATTTTACCGCCGCCGGCCCGAAAGTCAGGTTGGGCACATAATGCCCGTCCATAATATCCAGATGCAGCCAGTCGGCGCCGGCATCTGCCACCGCCGCCGCCTCCAGCGCCAGCCGCCCGAAATCGGCGGCAAGCAGGCTCGGAGCTATCAAAACCATTGTCTGTTTCCTTCATGCTGTTGTGCTTTTATGCCGCCGATTATAACCGCCGACTGGTTGATTTTTCTTTAACGGCAATTATCTATCCTGCGAAGACCGATTGTTTTTTATCAATTTAAGGAGAAACAAAATGGGAAAAACCGCCGTTGAAATCTGTGAACTTGATTATAATAAGCTGCTTGAACTGTTAAACGAAGCTTATGCCGAAGAATGGCTGGCTTACTATCAATATTGGCTCGGCGCCAAATTGGCGACGGGAGCGATGCGCACCGCCGTCGAGGCCGAATTTGCCGAACATGCCGACGAAGAACTGGAACATGCCGAAATGCTCGCGGCAAGGATTATCCAACTGCAGGGCACGCCGCTTATCTCGCCGGCCGACTGGGAAAAACACGCCGGCTGCCGTTATCTGCCGCCCCAAAACCCCTGCACCGTCGCTCTGCTGGAGCAAAATCTTGCCTCCGAACGCTGCGCCGTGCATCGCTACCGGCAAATTTGCGACCTCTGCCACGGCAAAGACTACGAAACTTTCGAAATCGCCCGCAAAATTCTCCACGACGAACTCGAGCACGAGCAGGAGCTGGAAGATTTTCTGGCCGATATTGAGCACGAAAAAATTTGTCGGGAAAAACATAAAGATAACAAATGACAAAACTTTTCTGCAACGGGAGTGCGGATTTATTATTTGACAAATAAAGCAAAAAATGTCAAAATAGGACAAAAATAAGAAACAATAACATTTTATCCCTAAACAAATCAGGCACTCCAAATAACTAAAGTTTTAGGGACTAAAGGGAAGGCGGCAAAACCTGCCGCCTTTTTCTTTTGTTTTTCCGTTTTATCCGTCCGTTCAAACCTTTTCAGCCGGCATATTTTTGCAAAACGGCCAGCGCCGAACGAATACCGTCGGCCGCGGCGGAAACAATACCGCCGGCATAGCCCGCACCCTCGCCCGCCGGATAGAGCCCGGCAAGCGGACTTTGCATATCTTCGCCCCGCAACAGGCGAATCGGCGATGAGCTGCGTGTTTCCGTCCCCGTCAAAACGGCGTCGGGAAAATTAAAACCGTGCAGTTTCTTATCCATTTCCGCCAACGCCAGCCGCAGTGTATCGACCGCAAACGACGGCAACACGACGGACAGATTGTCCCAGGCCACGCCTCGGGCATAGCTCGGAACAACTTCGCCGGCCTTTATCGACGGACGGTTTTGCAGAAAATCTTCCACCCTTTGCGCCGGCGCGGCATAATTTCTACCGCCGGCAACAAAAGCTTTTTCTTCCAGCTCCCGCTGCCAATACATGCCCTGCAGCGGATGGCTGCCGCCGAAATCCGCCGGCTCCGCCCCCACCAGCAACGCCGCGTTGGCATTGCCTCCGTCGCGGGCATAACAGCTCATGCCGTTGGTTACCACCCGCCCCTCTTCCGAGGCGGCCGGCACCACCACACCGCCCGGACACATGCAAAAACTGTAGGCCGAACGTCCGTTCGGCAGATGTACCGCCAACTTATAGTCGGCGGCGCCAAGCCGCGGATGACTGGCAAAATCGTGATAGACCGCGCGATCTATCAGGCTTTGCGGATGCTCAATGCGCACGCCGACGGAAAAAGCTTTCGGCATCAGTGGCACCCCGCGGCGGTAAAGCATTTCAAAAGTATCGCGCGCGCTGTGCCCCAAAGCGAGAACAACGTCGGCGACCGGTTCTTCATAAACCCCGTTGCCGGCATTAAGAACCTTGATGGCGCGCAGACGGCCGTCGATTGCCAGCAAATCGTCCAACCTGTTTTCAAAACGATACTCACCGCCGAGAGAAACGATTTCCGTCCGGATGTTGCGGACAATGTCCACCAGCTTGTCCGTACCGAGATGAGGCTTGGCCAGCCACAAAATCTCTGCCGGCGCGCCGGCCTTGACAAATTCGTTAAAAACCATGGCGGTCGCGGCGTCTTTTTTTATACCCGTCATCAGTTTGCCGTCGGAAAACGTGCCGGCGCCGCCTTCGCCGAACTGCACGTTCGATTCGGGATTGAGCCGCCCGCCTCGCCAGAAACTTTCCACATCGCGCTGCCGTTTTTCAACCGGCCGGCCGCGTTCCAGCACAATCGGCCGGGCGCCGGCACGCGCCAACACCAACGCCGCGAACATTCCCGCCGGGCCGCTGCCGACCACCAACGGCCGCGGCATGTTGCTTACTTTCGGCAACAACAGTTCCGGCAACGGCGTATACGGCGCCACAAACGGCAGGGCGCGCGCAAGCAGAGCCTGTTCGTCGGCAACGGCGAAAGCAAGCGTATACACCAGCCAAACCTGCGTGCGGCTGCGGGCGTCCACCGCTTTTTTCAGGATTCGGACATCCCCGACGGGGGTTTTGAGATAATCGGCAAGCCTTGCCGGCAAAAGCTCTTCGTTTTCCGCCAGCGGCCGCTTGAAATTGCTGATAACAAGCATTGTGATTTCGGCCTTTCTTTTTTTGCCTTATAGCACGGAAAAAAATTTAAGGATAATAAAAAATGACAATTTTAAGCCGCGTAACCAAAGATACAAACATCGACTTCATGAAGTTTTACATCCGTTATCCCAAAAAACCGACGGCATACATAAATTCCCTTTTTTTCAAATTCTTTCAAACATAAACTCCCCCGTTTCTTTCAAAACGGGGGAGTTTTGCGGTCGCGCGGAAAAGCCGATCAGAGCTGCCCCGCGGCATATTTTTTAGCCATCTCAGACATCGGGATGACTTTGATTTTGTCGGCATGTCCCGCCGCGCCGAAAGCAACGTAACGGGCTTCGCAAACTTTCTGCATTTCCTCAATCGCCGGTTTCAAATATTTGCGCGGATCAAATTCTTTCGGGTTTTCGGCAAACAGTTTGCGGATGGCGCCGGTAATGGCCATACGGCAGTCGGTATCAACGTTCACTTTGCGCACGCCGGACCTGATGCCGCGAACAATTTCTTCCACCGGCACGCCGAACGTTTGCGGAATGGCGCCGCCATAGGCGTTGATTAAGTCCTGCAGCTCTTGCGGAACGGAAGAAGAACCGTGCATCACCATATGCGTGTTCGGCAGTTTGGCATGGATTTTTTCAATCACGTCGATGGCCAAAATATCGCCCGTCGGTTTGCGGGTAAATTTGTAGGCGCCATGCGAGGTGCCGACCGCAACCGCCAAAGCGTCCAAATGCGTTTCTTCAACAAAACGGGCGGCCTCGTCCGGATCGGTTACCAAACGCTTTTTATCAATCACGCCTTCGGCGCCGTGGCCGTCTTCTTTGTCGCCTTTGCCGGTTTCAAGCGAGCCGATAACCCCCAGTTCGCCTTCCACGGAGGCGCCGACGGCATGAGCGCGGGCCACCACTTCTTTGGTTACGCGGACATTGTATTCGAAAGAGGACGGGGTTTTGCCGTCGGCCTCCAGAGAGCCGTCCATCATCACCGAAGAATAACCGTTCACAATCGCCGACTGGCAGATGTCTACCGAAGAACCGTGATCCTGATGGATGCAGATCGGCAGTTCGGGGAACATCTCGATACCGGCGGCAACCATATGGCGAATCATCGGATCACCGGCAAATTTGCGGGCACCGGTCGAAGTTTGCAAAATTACCGGCGCGTTGACTTTTCTGGCCGCCTGCAACACGGCGATAACCTGTTCCATGTCGTTGATGTTGAAAGCCGGAACGCCGTAGCTGTTTTCCGCCGCGTGGTCCAAAATCTGACGCATTGTTACTAAAGGCATGATTTTCTCCTTAAAATAAAATTTGGTTAAACCTTAAAATTTTTATCAAAGTATAGTCGGGCGCCGCTTTTTTGCAAGTTTTTTCTGCCGCCGGGGGATATTCTTCCCGTAAAATTAAAGAAAAGGGGCAAAAGCCCCTTCCCTTCTTATCGACAATATTTTTTAACCGCTGCCGCCACCGCTTCGGCCGTAATGCCGAAATGCCGATAGAGCTCGCCCGCCGGTCCGGACGCGCCGAAACCGTCCATGCCGATAATCTCTCCTTTGCCGCCGAGATATTTTTCCCAGCCGAATTTGGCGGCGGCCTCAACGACGATCCGCGGCGCCCGGCCAAGCACCCGACGGCGGTATTTTTCGTCCTGGCGGTCAAACAACTCGGTGCAGGGCATGGAAACAACCGCCGTTTCTATTCCCTCCGCCCGCAACATGGTCTGCGCTTCCACCGCCAGCGACACTTCCGAACCGGTGGCGATAATCGTGGCCTGACGGCGGCGGCCTTTGGCCGCATCGGAAATCACATAGCCGCCTCTGGCCGTCAGATTTTGCCGCGCGGAAACACGCAGCAGCGGCAGATTTTGGCGGCTGAGAGCCAACAGGCTCGGCATATTTTCCGTCGTCAGGGCAATTTGCCAGGCTTCGGCCGTTTCCACCACATCGCAGGGACGGAACATCAGCACCCCGGGCATGGCGCGGAAAGAAGCCAAATGCTCAACCGGCTGGTGGGTCGGTCCGTCTTCGCCCACGCCTATCGAATCGTGCGTGAGGACATAGATGACGCGGATGCCCATCAGCGCTGCCAAACGAATCGACGGCCGCACATAGTCGGAAAACACAAAAAACGTGCCGCCGTACGGAATCACGCCGCCATGGAGCGCCAAACCGTTCATAATCGCTCCCATGGCATGTTCGCGGATGCCGTACATCAGATTGTTGCCCGAATAGTCGTCGGCGGTGATGGTCTTCATGCCTTTGACAAACGTGAGGTTGGAAGCGGCCAGATCGGCGGAACCGCCGATAACGGCAGGCAGATGCGGCACAATCTGTTCCAGACACATTTGCGAGGCTTTGCGGGTGGCTGCTTTGGTCTGTTCTTTAATAGCCGTGTTTTTCAGCACATTCAAAGCCTTGTCCCAATTTTTCGGCAATTTGCCGCAAACGGCGTCGGCAAATTTTTCACCGGCGGACGCGGCGCGGCGGCACCAGGCTTCGTATTCGGCCTGCGAACGGCGACCGGCGGCGCGCCAGGCAGCCAAAACATCGGCGGGAACCTCAAACGCCGCATACGGCCAATTCAACCTTTCGGCCATGGCCGCCCGCTCTTCTTCCCCGAGCGGCGAACCGTGGCAGGAACTGGTGCCTTCTTTGGACGGCGCCCCGCGGCCGATAACCGTTTTGCAGGCAATCAGAACCGGCCGATCCGATCTCTGCGCTTCCGCGAGCGCGGCGGCCACGGCTTCCCGATCATGCCCGTCGACATGCAAAACACGCCAGCCGGCAGCCTCAAAACGTTTGCTCTGATCCACCGAACTGGCTTTGTCCACCGTGCCGTCAATGGTAATGTTGTTGTCGTCCCACAAAACAATCAGTTTGTTGAGCCGCCAGTGGCCGGCCAAAGAAATCGCCTCTTCGGAAATGCCCTCCATCAGGCAGCCGTCGCCGGCAATGACATAAGTGTAATGATTGCACAGATCGTCGCCGAAACGGGCGTTCAAATGCCTTTCCGCCATGGCCATACCGACGGCCGAGGCAATCCCCTGTCCCAGCGGACCGGTAGTCATTTCCACCCCGGCCAGGTGACCATATTCCGGATGTCCGGCCGTTTTGGCGCCGAGCTGGCGGAAATTTTTAATATCGTCAAGGGAAATATCTTTGTAGCCCGTCAGGTAAAGCAGCGAATAGAGCAACATGGAGCCGTGCCCGGCGGAAAGCACAAAACGATCGCGGTCAAACCAGCACGGATCTTCCGGATTATATTTCAAAAAACGCGTAAACAAAACGGTGGCAACGTCCGCCATGCCGAGCGGCATGCCGGGGTGGCCGGATTTGGATCGGTTGATGGCGTCGGCCGCCAAAAAACGAATCGCGTCGGCCATGCGGGTTGCAAGTCGGTTGTCTTCGGTCATCATCTCATTCCTCCCATTTGCCAATTGTGCGTACGGTTATAACGGTATTCGGCATTGCTCAGAACCAGCCCCATTTTTATCGGATAGCCCGGACGACCGGCGGGAATGCGCACTTCCGCATAATCGCCCTGATGCATGATTTTTTTGCCGATTTCGACTGCCGGCACACTGGCCGAATAGGCCTTTTTGCCGATAACTTCCCGCCCCGAGCCGGTATCGGTATAGTAGCGGAAGCGGACAACCTTATCGGATTTTTTCACCAATCGCGAAACTTCAAAAATCGGCGCCACGACGGCCAATGTTTCGCCGCGCGGACCGGTGCGGCAATAGCCTTCGTAGCCGATAAGTTCAACCCGGGCTTCGGGAACTTTGCCGGCCATCAGCGTCAGACGGCTGAACTCGGGCACAATCTGCACGTTCGGACAATGGCGGACAAAGGGTTCATCTCCCGTGGAACAGGAGGCCAAAGCCATCATCGCCGCCAGCAAAAAAACTTTTTTTGACATCGGATTTTCCTTTGTTGCTGATTTCGTAATAAGGCGACTATAAAGAAATATGCGTTATTTGTAAATAACCTGTTTAGTTATTGAACATCTTCCGCAAACAGGGCGACAAGCTCGGCATGCGGTGTGCGCACAAACTGATCGACCATCGTTACTTCGCGCAAAACATAACCGCCGTCCTGCAAAATATTTGCATCGCGGACGAAGCTTGCCGGATTGCAGGAAACAACAACCGCCCGCGACGGGCGCCCGCCCGCGGGAGCCGCCGCCAACGTCCGCACCTGCTCTTTGGCGCCGGCGCGCGGCGGATCGAGCACTACGGTCGAAAATTTTTTGAGTTCCGCCGCCGTCAGCGGCTGCTTAAACAAATTGCGAACAGCGCTTTCCACATTGGCAACCATTTGCCGGTCGGCCGATTTTTGCAGCGCCGACAGAAGCGGCACGGCCGAATCGACGGCAAAAACCTTTCTCCCCGCGGTTTCCGCCAGCGGAAACGAAAACGTGCCGCAGCCGCAAAACAAATCGGCGACGTTCTCCGCTTTGGTGCCGACATATTTCCGCACCAAAGCGGTTAACGCCTCCTGTCCTTCGCGCGAGGGCTGCAAAAATGCCGCCGGCGGAATATGAATGACACGACTGCCGGCTTTGATAAACGGCGGCGTTTTTTCGATGATTGTTTCCGCCGCCGCGGTTGCCGACGGACGATGAGAAACACGGATAACGTTTTCGGCGGCATGCAGATGTTCAAAAATAATTTCCCGCTGCGCCAGATCGGGCGGCAAAGCATATTCCAGCACCACGTCGAGCCCGTTGTCGGCTTCGGTTACCCAAAGGTCGCCTTTGTCGATGTAACATGTTCGGATTTTGCGTTTTTCCCTTATCGTCATCGGCGAGCGGCACAAATCTTCCAGCAGGGAACGCAACAGCGGCAACGCGCGGTTGATGCCCGGTGTCAGCTGCGGACAAACGTCCAGATCTACGATTTTATCACTGTGAAAAGCGTTAAAGCCAAACGTCGTTTGTCCCTTTTGCCGGCGAAAGGCAAAACTTGCCCGCCGGCGGCAACCATCGGCAACAAAGACAGGTTCGGAAAAAAGAAAATTCTGCCGGGTAATGGATTGCAGCGTTTTTTTTACCAGCAAGGTTTTTTGCCTCCGGTAACTTTCTTCATCAAGATGCCGCAGAGAGCATCCGCCGCACAAGCCGCAATCCATTACGTTTTCCCCCAATCTACCGGCGTTATGGGGCAAACATAATACGCCATTGGTTAAAATATGATAAAAGTTCGTTATATTTCATAAAAAAAAGATGATTATTTAATAAATATGGGCTAACATTGGGCAAAAGTTAACGGAAAATAACGAGGACGGAGGAAATGAGAAAAAAACTTCCCAAGCATTTGAGTTACGATTATCAGCTAAAACTGGACGAAGTTCCCGCCAAACAGGACGACCGGATGCCGCTTAAAGTGGTTATGCCAGGGATTGTGCTCGGTTTTTTGATGGCCGTCATCGGTCTGGCGGAGCTTGCCGGCGGCATGTACGATCCGGAAAGTCTGGGCTATGAACTCGATCCCGACATTCGCCCGCCGCTTTTCAGCCATACGGCCGTGGATACGGCTTTTATCATCCTCGGGCTCGGCATTATTATCGGCGCCGTCGTTTCTTATATCCGTTACAAAAAAATATTTTTCAACGGCAAAACATTTTCCGTTGATCTTCGCGGCGTGTTCGGCGAAAACGAACTGTTCCGCGAGTTTTTGCGCAACTACAACGGCGTGCGCCTGCGGGTGGAATTTTTCCAGTTCGGCATCTTAAACAAAAACAAATATATTGTGGAACTCGAACACCGCGATCCGCAAAAAACAATTCCGCTTTATATTTCCACCGACGGCACAGGCATTTATCAAATATGGTATTACTACGCCAGACGTCTCGGCATGCCGACCATCCTCGATACCGACGAAGGCGCAAACATAAAAGAACCGGCCGAGCTCGATAAAAACCTCAAAGAATATCTGGCCGACAAAGACATGTTGGCGGTTTACGAAAATACGCCGCCCCCCCCCGAAGAAATCGTTCTCATAAAAAAATCGGATCGCACGATTATTAAGCCGCAACGCATATTCTGGAGCATTTTCAGCCTGCTCGGCGTGTTCTGGCTGGGGTTTTATCTCTTGCTGCTGGCAATTGCCGCCCTCAACTACGAGCAAATTTCCCGCCTTGTCGGCTCGGCTCTCCAAACAGGTCTGTTTTTTACGCTCGCCGTGGCCTTGGCCGTCTTTTTCATCGGCCTGATGTTTAAGAAAGACAAAATCGTCATCAAAGACGGACGAGTGATTTTGGTTCACAAAATCCTTTTTGTCTCCCGCAAGAAATATGCCCCGCTCGACCGCATCCGCGACATCCGCGTGGTATACGATCCGGCGGCAGACCGCTATTATCTGGCCGTCATTACCGACACCGACATGCTTGCTTTCGGTCGCTCGGTGCCGGTGGAAGCCCTGCAGTGGACACGCGATTTTATTATTTATCTGATGTTGCATTAACGGCAAATATTTCTGTTGCCAAAGCAAACTATTTGCTTAATATAACGAATTAACCGAAAACCAACGATGAAAGAAGGAAATAATGAGAGAACTGGATACCGGCGCACAGGAAGCCTTTATTAAAGAAGTCAACGAAGACTTAAAAAACGAATCTTTGAAAAAAATGTGGGACAAATACGGCCTATACATCATTATTTTGGTTGTGGCCGCCCTTACCGCCGCCGTCAGTTATGAAAGCATCAAGGCATGGTATCGGCACCGGCTGCAGCAATGGTCCGATTCCTATGCCTATGCCCTAAGCTTGCAGAATCAGGGAAAAACAGACGAAAGCATGGAAACTTTCGGTTATATTTCCGGCAGGGATTACGGTATTTTTTCGGAACTGGCAAAAATGCAACAGGCCAATATTCTGCTCGGACAAAAGAAAAATGATGAGGCTTTTGCCCTGATGGAAGAAATTATTAACGATAAGTCGTTTAATCCTCATCTGCGCGACACGGTTATTCTGAAGCTGGCCTCCTATAAACTGGAAAACGCCCCGATTGCGGAAATTGAACAACTGCTTGCGGAAATTGCCGACAACAACGACAACAGCTGGCAGGCAAGCGCGCAGGAAATGTTGGCGCTGGCTAATCTGCGCGACGGAAAAATCGACGAAGCAAAACGGTATTACAACCTGATTTTGGAAAACGGACAGACCGCGGAAACCGTCAAAGCCCGCATTCGCGACATGATGGCCGTGCTGCCGCAGGAATAAGACACGGAGTAAGGCATGAAATTGTACAAATTTTTCGTTGCCGCCGCCTGTTGTTCCGTTTTGGCCGGCTGCGGTTTGTTTGACAAGGAAAAACTTGTTCTCGACGGGGAAAGAATACCCGTTTTAAGCACAAGGGAAATCATTGCCGCGGATTATTCGGCGGGCGATATCACCATCACGCTCCCCGCCCCGACGACCAACGGCGAATGGACCCAAACGGGAGGCAACGCCGCGCATAACATCAAACATCCCGCCGGCAACGAAAATCTTCGACAAGTATGGCATAAAAGTTTCGGCAAAGGCGCTTCCGCCCGCGATTATCTGATTGCCGCACCGGTCATTGCCGAAAATACCGTTTTCACGATCGACGCCGACGCCATGGTCAGCGCTTTCAGCCAAAAAGACGGCAAGCGCCTGTGGCGCCAACGCTTAAAACCAAGGTTGCGCGAAGACAAAGAAATATCGTTGAAAGGAGCCGGACTGGCCTGGCATGACGGCACGCTCTTTGCTACCACCGGTTTCGGCGGCGTATTTGCCATAAGCCCCGCAGACGGAAAAGTTAAATGGGAATATTTTCTGAACTCGCCCATCCGGATGGCGCCGACCGTAGGCAGCGGCAAAGTCTTTGTTCAGGCTCTCGACAATTCCCTGTTTGCCCTTAACGCTTACGACGGCAGCGAAATCTGGCGCTATACCGCCGCCGCGGAAGAAACGACCAAAGTCGGCGGGGCGGCGCCCGCCTACAGCGAAGCCGACGACGTCCTGATTGCCGGTTTTTCCAACGGCGAACTTCGCGCTTTTAAGGCAAGCACTGGTTCCCCCCTATGGAACGATTATCTGGTTTCGACGACAAGAACAAATCTGTTGGCAGATATAAATACCATTCTGGCGGCGCCGGTCATCGGCGAAAACGTCGTTTATGCCGCCGGCAGCAATAATTTGCTGGTGGCCATCGACCTGCGCAGCGGGCAGCGAATTTGGGAACGACGAATAAGCTCCGCCAATCTGCCCTGGCTGGCCGGCAAATATCTGTTCGTGCTGGCTGACGATGCCCGCCTGATGGCCATTGAAGCCGACAGCGGAAAAATTATCTGGGATACGAAAATTCCTGCCGGCAACAACGTTTCCGACCAGGTCGGCGTAACTTATGCGGGACCTCTGCTCATCGGCAACAGGCTCTTGGTCAACACCGCCAACGGCTACACTTTTTACGTTTCGCCCTATACCGGAAAAATTCTCGGTTATATCGAAATTGACGACGGTTCGTCCCTGCCGCCGGTGGTCGCCGACAAACAAGTTGTCATTACCACCCGCGATGCGGAAATTATCGCCTATCAGTAATTCGGGAGAAAGGCATGCCGCTTAAAATTGCCATTATCGGAAGACCAAACGTCGGCAAATCGACTCTGTTCAACCGGCTGGTCGGCCGCAAGCTGGCCATTGTTCACGACAAACCGGGCGTAACCCGCGATCGGCGGGAAGCTTCCGCGCGGCTGAACGACCTTGAACTGACGGTTATCGATACGGCCGGCTACGAATACAGCAACGAAGACAACCTGGAAGCAAGGATGTGGCTGCAGACGCAAAGAGCCATCGAGGACGCCGACGCCTGTCTGTTTCTTTATGACGCGCGCGCGGGCGTGCAGCCCTATGACGAGCATTTTGCAGACATTTTGCGGCGGGCAGGCAAACCGGTTGTGCTGTTGGCCAATAAATGCGAAGGCAAAGAACAGGAAAACGGACGTTTTGAAGCCTACAAGCTGGGGCTTGGCGAACCGATACCTTTTTCCGCGGAACACGGTCTCGGGCTGGCCGATCTTTACGACGCCCTGAAAGAACTTGACGTCCGGCAGGCTCCAAAAGAACAAGAAGAACAAGAAGAACAAGAAGACGATGGCGAAGCCCCCGGAAACAAAACAATACAGGTTGCCATTGTCGGCCGTCCGAACGTCGGCAAATCGACCCTCATTAATGCCCTGCTCAAAGACGAACGGATGCTGACCGGCCCCGAAGCGGGCGTAACCCGCGATGCCATTGCCTCCGACTGGGAATGGAAAGGGCAAAAATTCCGGCTGGTGGACACGGCCGGACTGCGGAAACAATCCAAGGTGGGAGATTCGCTTGAAAAAATGTCCGCCGCCTCGTCGTTGCAGGCCGTTAACATGGCGCAAGTCGCCGTACTGGTATTGGACGCCGACGCCGTGCTGGACAAACAGGATCTGACCATCGCTTCAAAAGTATTGGACGAAGGCCGGGCTTTGGTGATAGCCGTCAACAAATGGGACATCGCCGACAAAAAAGAGGCTATCGATCGCTTAAAATATCGGCTTAAAACTTCGCTTACGCAGGCAGAGGGCATACCGACCGTCACCATTTCCGCCTTAAAAGGCGAAGGGCTCGACAAGTTGATGGCTGCCGTCTTAAAAATATACCGCCAATGGAACAGCCGGGTGCCTACCGCGCCGCTGAACCAGTGGTTTGCCGACGTTACCGCCGACTATCCGCCGCCGCTCGGCAAAAACAAAAGACGGATTAAGCTGCGCTATATTACTCAAGCCAAAACCAGACCGCCGTCATTTTTCATTTTTTCCAGCAATCCCGAAGGGCTGCCGGACAGTTATCTGCGATATCTGGTAAACAGTTTGCGCGACACTTTCGATTTCGGCGGCGTGCCCATCCGCATAACCGTACGCAAAACGGGCAATCCGTACGCTTAAAAATTTTTTTCGGCCGCCGGCGGTGCGGTTTTGCCGGCCGCAGGCAAAATCAGGCACCGCGTTTTTTGGCCATCACCGGCCGCGGACGACGGTTAAAGTTATTTTCCGCAGACGGGCGCTTCGCATCGTTCTTTTTTTTGCCCTTACCGGAGGCGGAATCGTCAAAATGTATTTGCCGGTTTTTTTCAAACTTGTCGCGTCCATGGCTGAATTTTCCGCCGCGTTTTTTGCCGCCGCCGTTTCCGGCATTCCATTTTTTGCGGGCAAATTTGTTACCTGTCGCCGGCAGGGAGACTTTGGATTCCCGCACTTCCACCACCACGTTTTTCATTCTTTCGCGGGCTTTGAGCGCGCTGCGGCAGACGGAAAACCCGAAAAAGCCCACGTTTCTGCCCAAAGTATAATAGTAGTTGTGCGCATAGGCAATGAGCCCGGCTTTTTCCAGCCACAGTTTGCCGTCCTGATCGAGATATTTGTCGTCGACGTCAACGGCGACGATTTCGGCCAAAAACATATCGTGGCTGCCGTAGTTGGCAATGTTGACCACCTTGCATTCAAGGGAAACAGGACTTTCGGCAATCTGCGGGCAGGAAACCTTTGCGCAGGGCATGGCGGTCAGGTTCATCTCCTTGAATTTGTCAATGTCCCGACCGGATTTGACGCCGCAGAAATCGGCGGCGGTAATAAGCGGCAGGGTTGTCAGGTTGATGACAAATTCCCCGCTCTGGCGGATAATTTCGTTGGAATAGCGGGAAGGCCTGATGGAAACATAAGTCATCGGCGGCTCGCTGCTGACGATGCCGGTCCAGGCGGCCGTCATCACGTTTGGTTTGTCCATGCTTCCGCAGCTGACCATGACGGGCGGCAGCGGATATTCCATCGTTCCCGGTTTCCAGGTGACTTTTGTCATAATGTTTTTCCCGTTATTCAAAAAAAATTTTTAATCCCGTTTTCACAAACTAAACCAAATTGTTTTAATGTTCAATTACAAAAATAAGACAAATACGCCCGCCGCCGGCGACAAGACGCCGATGTCATAAAAACGTCATAAAATTTGCTCAAAAAACATGTTATTATGAGTTATCAAACAAAAAAACGGAGGGCATCATGTCATTAAAATTCACCGATACGAAAGAATTGGCCGAATATTTTGCAATGCTCGACGAAACCATCCACGATGACGAGCGACGTTTGGTTCTTCGCGGCGCCGCCATTGCCTGCAATTTGTTTCTTTTCAGCCAATATCGCAAACAGCAGGCGCGCCTGAACGTGGCCGCGGCCAAAACAGCCTGAAAACTTCTCATGTTTTTTCGACGGCATGTTTTGAAAGCTCATTTTTTCCGGTTAACTGAAATTAAATAAAAAACGCTTATATTGAAAAAAAGTGTTTCATAATTGTTTTTCGGGAAAAATAAATGCATACCATACATGCGCTGATTGTGGATTTGACGCTGATTTCCATTTATGCCGGCATTACCACGCTGATATGTAAAAAGTTAAAGCAGCCGATTGTGCTCGGCTATGTTTTGGCGGGCATTTTCGCCGGGCCGTATTTCGACCTGCTGCCCACCGTCAGCGATCGTGAAAATCTGCGTCTGTGGGCGGATATCGGGGTGATTTTCCTGCTTTTCGGTTTGGGGCTCGAATTCAGCTTCAAAAAGATGCTAAATGTCGGCAAGGCGGCAACGATGACCGCCACCGCCAATATTCTGTTCATGTTGTTTCTGGGCTACTACACGGGGCTTCTGCTCGGTTGGTCGGCCATGGACAGCTTTTTCCTGGGGTCGATGATTTCCATGTCGTCCACCACCATCATCATCAAGGCCTTTGACGACCTGAACGTCAAACAGCAGCGGTTTACGGATCTGGTGTTCGGGGTGTTGGTGATAGAAGATCTGGTGGGGATTTTGCTGTTGGTGCTGTTGCCGATGGTTGCTTTGGGGCAAAGCATAAACGGTGCGGAGCTTGCCGCTAGCACTTTCCGCCTGCTGGCGTTTTTGGTGCTCAGTTTTGTTATCGGCATATATGTTGTGCCGACGCTATTGAAAAAATTGGCGTCTTTTTTAAGCGACGAAATGCTCCTGATAATAACCGTCGGCATGTGTTTCGGTATGGTTTGGCTGGCCACGGCCTGCGGCTTTTCGGCCGCGCTCGGGGCGTTTCTGACCGGTTCCGTCCTGTCGGAAACGGAATGCGTGCACCGTATCGAAAACATAACCCGACCGTTGAAAGACTTTTTCGGCGCGGTTTTTTTCGTTTCCGTCGGCATGCTGGTCAATCCGCTCATGTTTGCCGCCTATGCCGGACCGATAGCCGCGGTTACGCTGATTGTCGTTGTCGGCAAGGTCTGTTTTTCCTGTTTTGGTTTTGCGGTTTCCGGACAAACTTTGCAAACGTCCGTTTTGTGCTCTTTTTCATTGGCGCAGGTCGGCGAATTTGCCTTTATTATCGCCGCTTTGGGTATGAGTCTGGGGGTGCTGAACGCGCAGGTCTATCCGGTGATTGTCGCTGTTTCCGTCATTACCACTTTTTTGACGCCGCTGATGATACGTTCGGCCGAACCGGCCTACCGGTTGATAAAAAAGAAAATCCCCGATTCCTGGAATCGCTATCTGTGCAAGAGCACGCCTGTTTCCACCCGTTCGGAAGATCGTCTGTGGGGCGTTTTGTTTAAGAACTATGTTATCCGTTTGTCGCTGCTGTCGGTAATTTTGTTTGCCATCGTCGGTTTTTCGGCTCATTTTATCCGACCGTATCTGCGGCCGGTGCTGCCGGATATTCCGTGCCGCCTTTTTATGACTTTGCTCACTTTCGCTCTGATGTCGCCTTTCCTGAAAGCGTTAATCGGCTGGGAGATTGTTCTGCCCTCGTTTCTTAATTCTTTTGTCGGCGTGTTTGCCGGTCGGTTCGGCTTTTGGTCAATCGGCAAAGGCAAAAAAAACAAAGAGCCGGTCGCGGCCGCGCAGACATCCGAAGAATTGCCGGAGGCGGAAAATGCTCCGGCGGGAAATATGGAAATTTTCAAAACCTTTCTTATTTCCAACGCCGCCGTGGCCAAAATATATTACCAGCTGTGGCGAGCTAAAAAGGCCAACCGTCTGCCGCTTGTCGTCATGACCAGTTTTCGGCTGCTGTTGCTTTCGTTTTTCATCATCACCGTGGTTCATCAGTTTTTGACCGAAAATCCGAAAGTCACGTTTGTTTTGCTGTTTCTCACTCTGGCGCTGCTTTCCCGTTCGCGCTGGCTGCTTGATCAGTATCTGAAGATAGAAGCGCAGTTTTTGCGCAACCTGAAACTGCACGGCGGCGATAAAAAAGACGACGGTTAGTCGGCTTTAGTTACAGAAATGTGAAGAATGCCGGCGGTGTTGTCGTTGTTGTTGGCTTTGTTCGATAATTTGGTTATAATTATACCAAGACAACCATTGTGACGGGGAATCCATGGCCAAAATAAAGATTTTACTGGTGTTGCTGCTGGCAATCGTTTTTTACGGAGTGAACTATTGCATTTTAAGCCCCGGCATCTGCCGTTATTATGCCGACTACTACCTGTTTGCGGAGCGCAGTTTTTCGCTTACCGAAGAGCGCGTTTTCCGGCAGAAAAAAGCTCCCGCGCCCGTTGTATATTTCATGACTTATAACTTTTCCGGCAATTCGGAGTATTTTGATTTTCTGGGGACGGCCGACTATGGCGCGGGCGGCATCTGGAGCGTGGGCAACACCGCGGAACTGCGGCTGACCATGCCGGAAATCACTGCCGGCGTTATTCTCGATTTTGAAGTCAACCCTTATCTTAACCAAAAAAACAACCGGGTGTCGGTGCAGGTTTTTCGCGGCGAGAAAAAGCTTGCCGAATGGGATTTTTTGTACGGGCGCAAAAAACCTTCGACAACCGTTAAAATCGCCAGAAAATATCTGCGCTCAAACGACGTGGTTACCCTTACTTTCAAAATCGATGGCGCCGCCTCTCCGCAGAGCCTCGGCTATGGAGCGGACAACCGCAAACTCGGGCTCAATTTTGAAAGTCTGAAACTCATTCTCGCCGATAAATAAACCGTGCCGCGGGGCAAAAAAACAACCGGCTTTTTTTCAAAAAGCCGGTTGTTTTTGCGTGGTCGGTTATTCCGCCGGATAGCCGATGGTCTGGCTGATGATAACTTCCTCCTCTTCGGGCAGATTAAGTTTTTGCTTCAGCTGTTCGTTGTCAATCATGCCGCGCACAACATTGGCCAGCCCCATGGACGTGCAGGCCAAGCCGACGTTTTGATACATGGAGCCGGCATGCATGCCGCCGTATTTTTTATTGGCGGAAACAAAAAGCAGATGCAGCGGCGCGCTTGAAACAAAATCCTGTTTGGCAAGCAGCGGACGCAGGTCTTCGGTCGTTACCTGTTTAAGCAGGTTGTTTTTGGCGTCGTAAAGATAAGTGCCGTCGGCCATGACCGCGTAGACGTCAATATCCTGCTGATTGCGGGCGGTGGGCACGGTTCTTTTGCCGTCGGCGGAAGAAATGCCCCAGGCGCTCCACAGCAGGTCGGCCACCGTTTGCGGCGCCAGCGGACGCTCGCTGTAAGCGCGAACGGTGCGACGCGCGGCAATGGCTTCCATCAACGGCATGCCGCCGGTTGTCTGCGGTTCGGGCAGATTGATGTCCTGAGCGTTGGCGCCGGCGGCGCAGCAAAGACCGGCCGCGGCAAAAAGCAAAAGTTTCTTCATATTATACTCCTTCTGTTGGTTGTTTCAATTTTCCGTATCGATCAGTTCATCCGAAATAGGTTCAATTACAGAGCGTACGGAAGCATCGACATATTCTTTTTCGTTCAAATATCCCCGATGGTTTTGATCCATTTCGTCAAACAGGGCGCCGGCAAGGTCTTTGTCGTCGACGCTGCCGGTAAACAATTCCGGCTGCTCGCGGAGCGTATAGTCGATATATTCCTGTTTGGTCAACAGATTATTGCGGTCTGTATCCATAATAAAAAATTCTTCGGCGGCTTGCTCTCTGACCGTGTTTTGCAAAAAGCGGTTCGCCGCGGCGGCCGGATTTTCCGCCATTTTATCCAGCTGCAGATTCAGTTCTTCCAGTTTCTGATCCAGATTTTCGGAAGAAAAGGCTTCCATCCGTCGACGGGAAAAGTCGATTTGTTCTTCAAAAGAGAGAAAACCGTTTTTGTTGCTGTCCATCTTGTCAAATTGCCGACGGGCGTTTTGTTTCAAATATTCGGCAAAAAGAGCGTCGCCCTGTTCGCGGTTAAGAAAGCCGTCTTTGTCGCTGTCGGCGGCGGCAAATTTTTTCATCATCTCATCAAGCAGTTGCTGTTGTTCTGCCGGTGAAAAAGTGTCGGTTTGCTGCGTTGCTCCCTGTATGGATTGGCGAAATTCGCGCGTCGAAAGCTTTTTGTTGCCGTCGACGTCGCTCAGGTCAAAAAGCATTTCTCTTAGAGGCGCGGTTTGCTCAAAGCCGTTTGTAAAGAATTCGTCAAAGCCGATTTCTTCGGCAGCGGGTTCGGCCGCCGTCGCCGCGCTTGCGGCAACCAGGGGAAGCAAAGCCCGCAACAGTGTCTTTTTCATGGATAATTCTCCCGTTAGATTAATCACTGCCGCTATTATAAAAGATATTGCGGCAAAGGCAAGTTTTACGGAATTTTTATTGCCGGCGGTGGAAAACAGGCTCTGAAAATTTTAATAAAATCTTGCAATTACGGCGCCGACATATATCGTACGATGTTGTGATCGGGCACGGCTACCAATGATGACGGCGATGATGACGGCGGCCGTGCCGATAACCGCGATGATAACCGTAATCGTAAAGTAAAACACCGCCGCCGATGGCAACAAGCGGCGCCAGACGGCGGTCATAATATTGCGGCCGGACGGGCTGACGGTGATAGAGCTCGCTTTCGTCTTCATAAACAACGGAAGGCGCGGTATCCGCCGTCGTCGACACAACCGTTCGGCCGCCGGCGGTCGTCGTTGTGACCGTGGTTGTGGTCGTCGTGGTCGTCACGGTTTGCGCAACGGCCGCGGTAAAACTCAGGCAAAGAAAAGCCAACGCCGCAAACAATGTTTTCTGTTTTTTCATTTTGCTCTCCCGCCTCGTTTCAATTTATTTTTTCCGTTATCATTATATCTGTTTTTACCCTTTTCGGCAATATAAAGATTACGCCGCCGACAAGGCGAGAGCCAACAAAAAAACACTGAACATCGCCGTTTTCCCATTCCAAAGCAAACAAACAACATCCAGTGTTCTTAAATGAAAAAAGAATATTAATCAACCAAAATTCAATGTTTCAAAATACTCAGATTATGCGCTTCGGGACGTCCCGCGCGATCGGGGATAATTTCGAACGAAAGCTCCTGTCCTTCGGTTATTTTGTCCAGACCGGACTTTTGCACCGCCGTAATATGCACAAAAATGTCTTTTTCGCTTTCCGGTGTTTTGATGAACCCATACCCTTTTTTGTTGTTAAACCATTTTACAGTTCCGTTCAGCATCTTAGTTCCTTTGCTTATAAAAAAAATTAACATATCCGGCAGAAGTTTCTCCCGCCGGATATGCAGATATTCACGAATACGCTTTTTTCAAGGGGCAAAGGCAAAATTTAATTAATTTAAAGACTTAATATTTTTTCTGCCAGCTGCCGCGCGTCGGCAACAATTTCCTCCTCGCCGTCGACATGCCCGTTTTCCATCACCGGCCGCCCGTCGCAGATAACGTCCGTTATGCAGGCGCTGTCGGCGGCATAAACCAGGTCGGAAACAAGATTGTATGCCGGCACCATGAACGGATGATTCATATTTATCAACAGGCAGTCGGCCAACGCGCCTTCGCGGATTTCGCCGGCGTCGAGCCCGAAAGCCGCCGCACCGTTGACGGTGGCAGCACGGTACACTTCCGCCGCCTTGCCGGCAACCGCCGACCCGGCCTGCAGTTTGGCGGCAAGCGAAGCGGTTTTAACGCTCTCAATCATGCTGAGGTTATTGTTGGAAGACGCGCCGTCGGTGCCGATGGTTATTTTGTCGGGCATGGCGGCATATAAATCGGCAAAAGCAAATAAACCGGAATTGAGCTTGAGGTTGGAAACGGGGTTGTGCGAAAGGAAACTGCCGCGGGCGCGGATTGTTTCCGTATCCGCCGCCGACAAATGCACGGCGTGCGCCAGCATGGTTTTGTTTGTCAGCAGTCCGAACGAATCGAGCCTTGCCGTCGGCGTAACGCCGTATTTTTCCACACATTCGGCATTTTCGGCCGCCGTTTCGCTCACATGTATCTGCATAAAAAGATTGTTGTCCGCCGCCGTGCGGGAAGCATATTCCAGCAACTCGGCGGAAACGGTATATACCGAATGGCAGGAAAGCCCTTTAACAATGCGTTCGGGACAGGGATTTTCCGCCGCCAGAAAATCCTTTGTCGCGGCAATCTTGGCTGTCGTCTGCGCGGGGTCGAACATATCCATTTCCACCAACGAAACAGCCGCGCGAATCCCCATTTCTTTCACCGCGCGCATGGTTTCTTCGGCAAAAAAATACATATCGGCAAAAAAGACCGTGCCCGATTTTATCATCTCCAAAACCGCGAGCCGGCTCGCCGTATAAATGTCCGCCGCCGTCAACCGGGCTTCTATCGGCCAGATGTCTTCCCTGAGCCAGGCAAACAGGGGCTTGTCGTCGCCGTACCCGCGGAGGATGGACATGGCCGCATGGCAATGAGTGTTGTAAAAAGCCGGAACAATCGCCTTTCCTTCGCCGTTGATGACTTTGTCGGCCGGAGCTTCCAGCCGCGGGGAAATTTTGGCAAAGCGGTTCTTTTCTATCAGAACATCCGTTTTTTTTCCATGGTGCAAAACATTCTTAATTAAAATTGACATCAGCCGCTCCCGATTTTATGTTAACAGTTATGGCGCCAATTTATAACAGAACGGAAAATTATGAAAGAGCAAATTTCGGAAGAACGACTGATTGAAATAGAAACCGCCATCGCCTGCATGGAAAAAACCATCGACGAGCTGAACCAGGTGGTCATAGAACAGGGAAAACAAATCGAAAGCCTGACAAAACAAAATCTGTATCTGGCGGAAATGCTGAAAAACGAAACCGTCAAGCCGCAAAGCGAAGAAACGCCGCCGCCGCATTATTGAAGCCCGGACGGCAGAGCTTGCTTTTTTCGGGGGCAGCGTTTATATTAGACCAATATTCGGGAGAAAAAAATGGATACCGACGCTTTATTCAAACTGACCCACGGCATTTATATTCTCGGTGCCGATGACAACGGCCGACCGGTCGGTTGCACCGTGGACGCCGTGATGCAGGTTGCCGACAAACCGACGGTGATTGCCCTTTCCTGCCGCAACACCAGCTATACCAAAAGCGTGATTGAACAAAGCGGCCGTTTCAGCCTGTCCGTTCTGGGACAAGACGTTGATCCGTTCGTGGTTGCCGATTTCGGCTTTCAGTCGAGCAGAACCGTCGACAAATGGCAGGAAGTGCCTCATGTTACGGAAAACGGATTGCCCTGCTTGCAAAACTGTCTGGCATGCTTTTTCTGCAAGGTGCTGAACCAACAGAGTTTTGAGAGCAACACGCTGTTTGTCGCCGAAGTGGTCGACGGCAAAAACATGGCGGCGGGCGAACCGCTCACTTATTTTGACTATCGCACTTCTTTTAAGGAAAAAGTGCTCAAATTTTTACCCAACATTCTTAACCGAAAGGAGAACAAAAATGGCTGATGAAGGAAAACAATGGGTCTGCGTCGTCTGCGGATATGTCTATGACGGAGAAACCCCGTTTGAAGAACTGCCCGACGACTGGGTGTGTCCGGTTTGCGGCGTCGACAAAAGTTTTTTTGAACTGCGCTGACAAAAATTTTCCCTTCCGCATTCTGCACGGAAGGGATTTTTTTATGAAAAAATCAGCACACGCGGGCAACGGTTAAGGTATCCACCGAGCGGACGCCCGCCTTTTTCAGCGCCAAAGCGCATTCTTTCAAGGTGGAACCGGTGGTAAATACATCGTCTATCAACACCACTCGCCGACCGACAAGATTTTCCGGATGTTTTACGGAAAAAGCATTTTTGACGTTTTTAATCCGTTCAAGCCCCGAGAACTCCACCTGCGGGCGGGTTCTTTTGTGACGAACCAGCGACCGGCAGTCCACCGGCAAACCGGTATAGCGGCCAAGCTCCCGCGCCAACAGCGCCGACTGGTTGTATTTTCTTTTAAGCAGGCGCGTATAATGCAGCGGCACCGGTACAATCACTTCCGCCCCGGCGGCAAAAATATCGCGACCGGCAACATTGAGCATGGCGGCAAGCAGGCGGGCATTTTCCGTCTTATCCATAAATTTGAATGCCAAAATGAGGTTTTTGGACGCTTCGTCATAGCGCAAAGCGGAACGGCTCAAACGAAAAGGCGAACGCTTCTTTTGCAGGCAGGCGGCGCAAAGCGTCTTGCCCGACGTTTCTTCCTCCAGCGGAAAACCGCATTTTCGACAATAGGGCGGATAGATAAAATTGAGCTCGTTTAAGCATCTTTCGCACAATTCACCGTCGGTTGACAGCGGTTGCCCGCATTTTCGGCAACGGCGGGGCAAGATGTTATCCAGCAGTTTTTGCCACAGAATTTCAAGCATTGTCAAAGTCGCAGTTTTTGCAATTCTTCGTGGATACGGTTGACCTGTTCGACAACGATTATCCCGGCCGCCGCCAGTTTTTTCTTTTTGTCTTCGGCCGTTATCCGACCGCGGGTGATAATGTCCCCGGCATAGCCGACGGTGGCGCTGAAGGCCTGCGAATTGCCCGCCACAAAGCAAACCACCGGCTTTTTGACCGGCGACGCGGCATACCATTCGGCGCAAAGTTCTTCAAAATTGCCGCCCATCTGCCCTATCATAACCACCGCTTTGGTATTGTCGTCATTCATAAATTCGGACAAAACATCCACAAAATTCATGCCGATGACAAGATCGTCGCCCAAACCGATAACGGTGGACTGACCGAGCCCGGCGCGCCGCGTTTCCAGCACCGCCTCGTAGGTCAGGGTCGACGAACGGGAAACCACGCCCACCTGTCCGGGCGTATGAATATTCTCCGGAAAAATTCCCAACCGCGCTTCGCCCGGCGTAATCAGCCCCGGCGTGTTCGGGCCTATCAGTCTGGTTTTGCCGTTTTTTAAGATGTTGCGCACTTCCAGCATATCGCGCACGGGGATTTTGTCGGAAATGCAAACCACCAGTTCCAGCCCCGCGCCGGCCGCTTCGGCCACCGCCGATTTAACCGACCTGGCCGGCACGAATATCAGCGACGCCGTGGCATCGGTTGCCGCCACAGCTTCTTTAACGGTGTTAAAAACCGGCAGCCCGAGGTGTGTCGTGCCGCCTTTGCCCGGGGTAACGCCGGCCACGATATCCGTACCGTAATCAAGCGACCGGCGAACATGGAAAGAAGCCTGCGTACCGGTCATGCCCTGCACCAGAACTTTGGTATTTTTTCCCGCCAGAACAGACATTATTCGCCCTCCCTTACCGCCTGCAAAATTTTGTTGACGGCGTCGTCCGTATTGTGCGCCATCACCAGCGGCAAACCCGCGCGCTGCAAAATGCTTTCCGCCTCGTCGCGGTTGGTGCCCTCAAAACGCACGACCAGAGGAATGTTCATTCCGACTTCCGCGGCCGCGTCAATAATGCCGTCGGCTATCAGATCGCAACGGACAAAACCGCCCAAAATGTTGATAACTATACCTTCGACCCGGGGGTTGGTCACAATGATTTTGATGCCGGCGGCAACTTTGTCCCGATCCACCCCGCCTTTGACGTTCAGCCAGCAGGCAACGCCGCTGCCGCTGTCGCGCACCATGTCGGTCATGGCCATGGCCAGCCCCTCGCCGTTGACAATGCAGCCTATGCTGCCGCCGAATTCGTGGTAGGTAAATCCGTATTTGGCCGCTTTCAGCTCGCGCGGCGGCGTTTCGTCATCGTCTTTCAGGCGCTCGTGTTCCGGATGGCGGAAAAGCGCTTTGTCGTCCAAAGATATTTTGGCGTCAAGCGCTATAATATCGCCGTTCTTCATAACCCCCGCCGGGTTGATTTCTATCATCAGGGCATCGTTGGCCATAAACGTTTTGAAAAGCCCGCGCAAAAAAGCGTAAAAACTGTCGTAGCTGCGCGGCTGCAATTTCAGAAACTCCGCCGCCCGCCCCGTCTGGGCATGGGTCGGCCCGGTCACAAGATCAATCGGCAGGCGCAATATCTGACCGGGGGCGGATTCCGCTATCGTGTTGATATCGTCGTCGCGGGTGTTGGCCAGC
Source organism: uncultured Alphaproteobacteria bacterium (assembly GCA_944390915.1). GTDB lineage: Bacteria > Pseudomonadota > Alphaproteobacteria > RF32 > CAG-239 > JAFUYI01. The sequence goes on along the minus strand of CALXRS010000005.1, from coordinate 18,073 downwards.
AACAGGGTAACAGCCGCCTGCACGCGATCGATGGCCATGCCGGCGTAAAAGGTGAAACCGACTTTGGTGTAGGCCTCCACATAAAGGCGGCTGACCTGTTTCCCGCGCGGTCCCGTTTGCCGGGTTACCAGCGTGGAACCAAGCATGGCTTCCGCCTCCGTGCCCAAATCTCTTAAACTCGAAACCATCCTGATGCCGCTGCGGGAACCGGCTTTGGCTTCCAAAAAACGACCGCTGCCGCGGGCGCCGGACTGAATTTGCGCCTTGAGCATCCACGGTCCGCGGGCGGTAACGGCTTTGGCGGCGCGGCGGGCTTCGTCGGCGGTATAGGCAATTTTCCCCTTGGGGATTTTGATACCGTTGCCGCTTAAAATCCGCTTGGCCTGATATTCATGGATGTTCATCGGCTGCCTCCGGTAAATTAAATCTGTTTCAAACCTGTTCCGCATAAAAGCGGATTTTTGCCAGCATGGCGCCGAGCCCGTTACGCCGACTGGGCGACAGATGCTCCGCCAACCCCAAACGGGCAAGCGCGCTTTCGGCGTCAAAAGCCGAAATTTCCGCCGCGGTTTTGCCCGACAAAAGCATCAGCACCACCGCCAGCAGACCGCGGACAATCATGGCATCGCTGTCGCCGGCAAAATTTATTTTGCCGTCCGCGGCATATTGCGGCACCAGCCACACCTGCGACTGACATCCGCTGACCAGCCATTCGTCGCTTTTGTATTTTTCCTCGAGCGGCGGGAGTTTTTCGCCCAAATCAATCAGATAACGATATTTGTCTTCCCAATCGTCCAGCAGTTCAAAATTTTCGAAAAGTTCGTCCGTGTTCATCAAATAAACCTCTTTTTTTGCCTTTTATCATTAATTGCGGCAAAGGTCTATTCTTTTTTATTTTATATTTGACTTGAGGTAATAATTATATATAATTCCGACAAAATTAAACTTTGCGCACAAACGAGCAGCCGATGAAAATTTCCATCCGCAATCTGGAAAAACGTCTGAGTATGATTCTGCCGCTGGCGGAAGCTTATCAGCGTTCATACAACAAGCTTTCCGCCGATTACAAATCGGCGGAGGAAATGGCTCTTTATACCAGAGGCTATTTTATCAAAAAATTGTGGAAAATGGCCGAAGACAAACAATCGCTTGTTGCCGTACTGCACACAAACGACACACCGCGCGGGTTTATCCGCTATTCCGCCGTGCCCGAATATTATACGCGGCCGGTCGATAATGAGGCGGCAGATGTGGAAAAAGGATATCTCGACGGGTTTGAATTTGCCTGGTGCCGCAAAGTGAACTTTGACCGCGACGTGGCCTTAAACGACAAAACGCTGATTGTCAACCAGATATATCTCGACCCGCAAATCCAGCATCACGGTCTCGGTACCCTGCTCTTCCAACAAACCGTGCCGGAGCTGAAAAAACAGGGGTTTGAAAGCCTGATTATCGAATATAACGCCAACAATACGGGCGCTAAAGATTTTTATCGGAAACTGGGGTTTGTGCCGTTTGCCAAGACCAAAGATTTTGACCATATTCTGCGCCAAAACGGACAGACGGTGTTTTGCATCAGCGACGTGCATATCGCCCACACGACCATTGACAACGCTTTGGAATGTCTACATCGTCGCCGGCAGTTAAAACAAACTTTCCTGACCGTATTTGATCAGAGGAAGCATGGAAAAACTTATTGAAAACATAGCGGAGCTGGTGCGTATTGCCAGCGTTTCCGGCAGAGAAAACGAAATCCGCCGGGCGCTTGACACGGTTAAAGAAAAAATGCTTTTCCCCGGCGCCAATATCCGTGAATTTTGTTTTGACGGGGCGTCTCCGGTTTTGCTTGCCGCCAACTGCGACGGACTCGATTTTGACATTTTATGCGTCGGTCATCTGGACGTGGTTCCGGCGGAAGAAAAGCTTTTTTTACCGCAGATAAAAAACGGGCGAATGTACGCCCGCGGCGCGCTGGACATGAAAACGCCGGTCGTTGTCAATCTCGCGGCGCTCGCCTATGCCGCAGACAAAAATATCCGCTTCGGCGTGCTGCTGACCACTGATGAAGAAACAACCAGCAACGGCATTAAAGCTTTGGTCAAAAATGCGGACATTCGTCCGCGAATCGTTTTTGACACCGACGCCGGCGATCTGTTTACTTTGTGCGACAAAGCCAAGCATCCGGTCAGCGTGCGCCTGACGGCCAAAGGCGAAAATGCGCACAGTTCCCGCCCGTGGGAGGGTGTGAACGCGGTGGCACATCTGGCGGACTGCATCCGCGCTTTGGAACAGGGCTTTGAGCGCTACGAAAAAGGCGGCAGGCAGCCGGAAAACATCTGGCAGGACACAATGGTCGTAACCGCTTTTAACTCGCCGACAACCTACAATGTCGTGCCGGCCGAAGCCGAAGCGCGGATCAATTTCCGTTTAACCGAAAAAACTTCCTTAAACGAACTGAAAGCCCGTTTGCAAAAAGCCTGCAACGATTTTGGCTGCGAATATGAAATTCTGCTGCAAAGCTGCGGCGTTTATATGGACGCAAACCGTCCGGAAATTGCCGCTTATCGAAAAATTGCCGCAGAAACGCTCGGGCAGGAGCTGAAAATCGTCCAAATGTGCGGCGGCACGGACGCGCGGATGTTCGCCGATCGGGCGGCAATCATCATGCACAGCGTCAACGGCGACCATGCGCACGGCGACAATGAATATGTCGATCTCGCTTCCGCAGAAAAATTGCTGGAAATAGAAAAAAAATACATCGACGCTTATGTCGAAGGCAAGATATAAAAAGTGTTTTGCCCTATGCTTTCCGGGCTTTAAACGCCTGTTCGCCGACTTTCTCCTTTTTTGACAAAATATAGCATTATATGACAAAATTGCGTTGACTCGGAACGTGGCTTATAGTAATATGTGAGTTAGGTATGTTTTATACGGAGAACAATTATGGCTGATAACGGTTATGGTGATATTTTAAAACAAATTCAGACGGAAGCGCCGGAAATTTATGCGGACATGGTCGCAGCCGCGGACAGGGCGGGCAAATCGCTGAGCGACATGTGTGCCGAATCCGGCTTTTTGAACGGTTTTGTGGAACGTTTTCATGCAGAATCGGCCGTCCGCAACGCCGCCGAAGTTGAAGCAAACGCCGGCCAAACGGAAGAAGCTTCGGCCGCTCCCGCCGCCGACAACAAGACGCCCGCAAGCGAATCCGAAGAAGCCATGATGACGGATCCCTATCACTGGGAAGATTTTTATGCTCCCGCGCCCGAAGAAGAGCTGAGGCGTTTTAACGAAGCCTATGAACTTCTCCAATCCGAAGAAGGCGTAAAATATCAGGAAAGCGCGGAATGGAAGAAAACCGACATCCGCGTTGCCGACACCGACAACAAAGACATGCAGGCCGCCTTGGACATGAGCGCCTGCCGCCGTCTGGCCTCCGGCAACGAACCCATCACCCTCGACAACCTGCGCGAAGCCCACGAGGCCGAACGCATCCGTATCGAAACCGAGTATTACAACTCGGTTTATGCCATGTGGACGGGCAATGACTACAACAAAATCAAGGCCGACAAACATATTTCCCGCATAGCCGACATTCAGGAGGCCGTCAGCCAGGGCAAAAGCGAAGCAGATATTTTCAAAATGCTCGACATCCGCCCCAAAAAGGAAGAACCGGCCGCCAAGCTTGAAAACATCAAAAGCCTTGCCCGACAGACAACCGCGCATACCAACATGCAGCCGATTGCAGACTTTATGGAAAAACGCGGCTCCATCAAAGCGGCTCTCCGCGAAAACCTGCACAGTCTGGGCAAGGTTATGGATCGCATTCAGAAGTTTGAACAAAACAATCCGCTGCTCGGACTGGCAGCCAACTACATGTTGGCCGGCAACCCTCTTTACATGGGCTATCGTTCCGTTCTTTCCGCCCGCGCCATCTATAACGACGTACAGGGTTTTAAGGACTATGCCGCTTTTCGCGAAATCTACAAAGATCAGGCGGCCGAATTTGGGTTCAACCGCTGGCAGGAACAAAACAAAGACAGCAAGCTCAACCGGCATGACTATGACCAGGTGCAGGCATACGGCGATTATACCTCCTATCTTGACAAGCACAGATCCAACCATGTCAGCGAAGAAGAATTCAACAAACTGAAAGATTTTCAGAAAAAAAACTCGTTCAACCGTGAAGATTTTGAAACGGCGCGCATGTTTGCCGGCAAGTCGTATGACGAATACAAAAAATACGTAGCCTCCAAATCCGAGGCCAACAAAAAGAAAGATCGTCCGGAAATGGCGCCGGTGAGCGAAGAAATGTTTAACAACGTCGTCCAACACACCGATGTCCGCCGCACCCTGAATTTTAAGGAATATCAGAAAAAAGCCGGCGCCCGGGCGGTCAGCGAGGAAGAATATAACCGGATACGCGCCATGAACCGCGCCGTCGGCAAAGTTTCCATCAAAGACGTTTTCCGCGACAAAACAACCAGAAACGCCCTGATAGCGCATTCGGCAATTTTCTGGCGGTCGCTGCCGGTCGTCGGTAAGGCTTACGCCCTCGGCAAAACCGCGCAAAAAGTGATGCAGAAGGACTATTGGGAGGGGCTGAAGGCCAAAGCCGTGGGAACCAAAAAAGCCGCCCAAACCTTGTGGGCCACCAAAGGACTGGACAAAAAGGCCTGGACAGACTTTTACAAACAGGGAAGTTCGGTTCTTGCCGAAGTTGCCGGTGCAGGGTTGATGCTTGGCGCGGTCAATAACGACCTGAACTCTATTGCCGACGGTTCGTATTTTGACAATCTGGGCATAACCGGCCATGAGCAAGCCGAACAAAAAATTGAGGCGCCGACGCAGGAACCGATCGCGCAGGAACTGGAAACCGCGACCAGGGAGCCGGTTACTCAGGAGCCGGTTACCCAAGAGCCGGTTACCCAAGAGCCGGTTACTCAGGAGCCGGTTACGCAAGAGCCGATTACCCAGGAGCCGGTTACTCAGGAGCCGGTTACGCAAGAAGCACCGGAAGTAACGGCGGAAATAGCACCGGATACATCAGCCTATTCCGTCGGTGATGACGGCTCCATCATTGTCCACCCCGATCAATTGACCGATTCGCAAACGCTTACCCCGGAAGAAATTCAGCAAGGGGTGTATCAGGGTCTGGTAGACAGGCTGGCAGCTGGCGAAGAGCTGTCGCCCGGCGAGCGGGAATTTTTCGACAATTATAATAAAACAATGGAAGAATTTACAGGCGAACTGGAAGCTAACGCTCAGGATTTCATGGCTGAGAGAGAGGCTGCCGCTCAGGATTTCATGGCCGAGAGAGAGGCTGACGCTCAGGATTTCATGACCGAGAGAGAGGCTGCCGCTCAGGATTTCATGGCTGAGAGAGAGGCTGCCGCTCAGGATTTCATGGCCGAGAGAGAGGCTGCCGCTAAGGATTTCATGGCCGAGAGAGAAGCTGCCGCTAAGGATTTCATGGCCGAGAGAGAAGAAGTTCTGAATAACATGCAACGAGATGCCGAGGAATTTGCCGAAACACGCAGACAGGATGCCGACGAATTTGCAGCCGATCAAACAAGTACAGCAAGGGCTTTTGCCGATGATCGGACATCTTCCCTAAATGATATGCAAACGGGCACGGAGCAAACTCAGGAGCAAACGGGCACGGAGCAGACTCAGGAACAAACGGGCGCGGAGCAAACTCAGGAGCAAACGGGCGCGGAGCAGACTCAGGAGCAAACGGGCGCGGAGCAAACTCAGGAGCAAACGGCTGACGGAAGAACCGAGGCGAATGACCAAGAGGCTTCTTCTCAGGATTCCGAAGCGGAAAAGTTTGAGCGGCATGAACTGGAAGGCGGCGGTTATGAGGAAGTCGGTAAAGGCACCATCAACGGCAAGCCGGCGGAACTTGTCTATACCTATGACGAAAACGGCAATATGACGGCCAGAGAATTTACCGTCAATCAGGGCGAAGGCAACTCAACCGTCATCCGCAGCGAAATGACCGATGAAGGGCTGAGGCACACGGTTACGGAAATTAACGGCGACCAACGGTCGACCAGCGAAGTGGACGACTTTCAGTCTGCCGTCGAGGAAGCCGCCAAACGTGAAATCGTCGACCAAGATTTGTCCAACACCGACGGCATTGAACCGGTATCCATAAATGAAAACGGCTTCAACGGACGTTACGTAATCACGGCATCTAGCGAGGGCGAAGGTTACCAATTGGCCGTCCTCGATGGCCGGGTTCAGATGGATACAAACATCCTTAACGCCATCCAAAGCGCCAACCTTGAAGAAGACGGCGACAGCTTCGGTCAGGTAATGAAAGCCAACGAACTGACCCAAGAAGAAGCCATCTATAAACACCTGCAGAAAGAAGCCGAAAACCGTGATTTGACGGACCCCGAAAAAAGGTTTATGGAAGCGCACGACCAAAATATGGAAAAATATGGCCTGACGCGCGACACAGAAAGCCAAACGCAGGCGAATCTTTCGGGGCAGGAGCAAACGGGCGCGGAACAGACTCAGGAACAAACGGGCGCGGAGAAAACGGGCGCGGAACAGGCTCAGGAACAAACGGGCACGGAGAAAACGGGCGCGGAACAGACTCAGGAACAAACGGGCGCGGAGAAAACGGGCGCGGAACAGACTCAGGAACACCCCGAACCCCAGGCGCAGGAAGAAGTGCACGACAGCCGCTACTATTTTTCTCAGGCTATGCAGGAGGCTATAGACGGGGGCGAGCTGATATCCAAAAATGATCTGGAAGTTAACGGTCCCACAACATGGAACCATGAAACGGGAGAATGGGAAACGGCTGACGGTCGTTTTTCCGGCCGCACGGGCGAAGATTTGGAAAGAAACATGGAGTGGGAAGCCCATAAGATTAATGAACTCCATGTCAACATAAAATCCTTGAACATGCAGGAGGCCGACGGTCACCCGCTGAGCGAAGAAGAAATCAAGCTGCGGGATGACCTTATCCAACAGCTGAACGACAAAGGTTTTGAATATGACGAAGACGGCAACCTCACGCGCAAAGACGATTACGAAACCTCTTACAAAGAACAACAGAATGTCGGTAACGAAGGCGTGACGGGAACCGAAATGGATGCCGACGACATGACCACAATCAAAGGCGGCGGCACCAAACTTTCGTATAAAATTGACGAAAATGGCGAAATCGAATATGGTAACAACCCGAAAGTGAAAATTGATACGGATATTCTGAAAGCCGTACGCGGTGCAGAAGGCAACGAGGGCTTATCCTCAAAAGAAAGCATGGACATAGCGCGTACAATTTCCCAAGCCGAGGCTGTATACGCTTCTCTGGCCGGCGCAGATCGCGAACTGACCGACGGCGAAAAAGCTTTTATGGAGAACCACAATCAGGATATGGAAAAATTGGGACTGACCCGTGGTGAAAACGGCGATTTGGAGAGCGAAAAAGAGAACGACGTGCCAAGTCGCAGGGAACTGAATGCAAAACACAGAGAAGAAAGGCGAGAGCTGCAAAAAACTCAGAACGAAGAAATGAATGCCCGTGACCAAGCCGAGGCAGACAAAAAAGCCGAAGACAAGGCTCTGCAGGATGAAGTAAAGGAAGCTGAACAACAGCAAAAACGGGATGACAGAGAGACCGAGAAAGCAGCAAAGGCGGCTGCAAGGCTGCAAAGACAGGAGGAAAGAGAAACTGAACAACTGCAAAGACAGGAGGATCAAGCCAGAATAAAAGCTTTAAGAAACGGACGACAATTGGAAACTGCTGAATATCGGAATGATGTAAAACAAATAAATGCGGATAAGGAGATAGCGTTAGATGCCGTAGAGGGTGACAAGGTTGCCGAAACGGCCGTCAAAGAAGATAGTAAAGTCCAAATTGCGGAAGCCAAGGCTCAGCACAAGGTTAACCAACAAATGTATAATGAGGCCATAAAAAGTGCCAGGGGCAGATGACAACCTCGTCCGCGGCAACAATCGATTCCTTGACGGCGCCAGACAATCGATCGTTTAAGAATCGGCCGCAAACCTTCTTTTTTGCTTGCGATAACCGCCGGACAACCGGCGGTTATCGGTGTTTTTCCCCATTATCAAAAATTGCTCCTCATACAAAAAAACGCTCTGCGGCAAGGCAGAGCGCTAAATTTTCCGCCGGTAGTTGATTGGGGGTCAAGACTATTCGGATGGCAGAAAATTTATATAAATTATATAGTAGTTTTTTAAAGCTTGCAATAGCCGAAAATAAAAAACTCACAAAAAAAGATGGACGAATGTTTTTGCAAAGGGTAAACTCGGCCGCAGACAAAAAAACAAACAACACGGCGGATATAAAATGAAAATAGGCGTTTTCGATTCCGGGCTCGGCGGGCTGGTGATTACCCGCGCTTTCATCCGCGCCCTGCCGGAATATGATTATCTTTATTTTGGAGATTCCAGGCATTTGCCTTACGGCGAGAAAACCTCCGGCCGCATTCTGAGCTACACGCTTTCCGCCATGCGCTATATGATTTCCCGAGACTGCCGGTTGATTATCATTGCCTGCAACACCGCCACGTCGATTGCCCTGCGCTACATCCAACAGCGTTTTTTGCCCTGCGAGGCGCCGGGGGTTAAGGTGCTGGGGGTGGTTATTCCGACGGCGGAAGTGGCGGCGGCGGACAATGCCGAAAAAGTCGGCGTGGTGGCCACCACCGCCACGGTGCGTTCGCACATCTACCGCGCCGAACTGTGCAAACTGAACCCGCGGCTCGGCATCACCGAGCTGGCGGCGCCCGCGCTGGTGCCGGCAATCGAAAACAACGATTTTGTCCGCGCCGAAGAAGAAGTCCGCCGGCTGGCGCCCTCTTTTGCCGGTTGCGACAGTCTTATCCTCGGCTGCACGCATTATCCGCTGGTCAAAGATTTTTTCCGCGCGGCGTTGCCGTCGGTCAAGGTGGTTTCCCAAGACGAACTGATGGCCGAAAAACTGGCCGATTATCTCCACCGCCACGGGGAAATAGAAACGGCGCTCACCCGCGGCGGCAGCCGGCGGTTTGAAGTAAGCAGCCTCAACCGCCGCGCGGCGGAAGTGGCGGCGCGCCTGTTTCCGGAGATTCCCATACAAAAGGCCGCGGGGTTGTAACGGCGCTTCGTTGGCCGAACACTTGCAATCGGCATTCTTTTTTCCTACATAATAACGGGTAGCAATAATTTTTTTATAAGGATTTTTCATGACCACCATTTTATGCGTGCGCAAAGGTTCGGAGGTCGTTATTGCCGGCGACGGTCAGGCGACTCTCGGCGAAACCGTGATTTTCAAATCCAGGTCGGTTAAAGTGCGGCGTATCGGCAACGGCAAAATCATTGCCGGTTTTGCGGGCGCCGCCGCCGACGGCATTACGCTTATCGAAAGGCTGGAAGGCAAATTGGAAAAATATGCCTATCAGCTGAAGCGCGCCGCCGTCGAACTGGCCAAAGACTGGCGGATGGACAAATATCTGCGCCAGCTGCAGGCCTTCATGATTGTTGCCGACAAAGAAACGTCGCTGGTCATTTCCGGCACCGGCGAGGTGATGGAACCCGACGACGGCATCATCGGCATCGGCTCGGGCGGCAACTATGCCATGGCGGCGGCCAAGGCTTTGTATGACATCGACGGCCTGTCGCCCGAAGAAATCGCGCGCCGGGCGATGAACATTGCCGGCGACATAGACGTTTATACCAACCACAATCTGATTATTGAAAAGGTGACGGCCAATGAATAGTACAAATTTCAGCCCGCGGGAAATCGTTTCCGAACTCGATCGCTTTATTATCGGGCAACACGAGGCCAAAAAGGCAGTGGCGGTCGCCCTGCGCAACCGTTGGCGGCGGATGCAGGTGCCCGAACATCTGCGCGAAGAGATTGTGCCCAAAAATATTTTGATGGCAGGGCCGACGGGGGTCGGCAAGACGGAGATTTCCCGCCGGCTGGCGCGGCTGGCAAAAGCGCCGTTTATCAAGGTCGAAGCCACCAAGTTTACCGAAATCGGCTATGTCGGCAGGGATGTGGAATCGATTATCCGCGATTTGCTTGACATTGCCGTCAACAACACCCGCGAGGCCATGCGCAAAGAAGTGCGCCAAAAAGCGGAAATTGCCGCCGAAGAACGGATTTTGGAGGCTCTGGTCGGCGCTTCCGCCGGCGATGAGACCAAACAGAAATTTCGCAAAATGCTGCGCGAGGGATCATTGGCGGAAAGAGAAATAGAAATCAGCGTTATCGATACCGGCGCCAACACCATGTCGACAATGGAAATTCCCGGCATGCCCGGCGCGCAGATGGGCATGATAAGTTTGGGCGACATTTTGGGCAAGCCTTTCGGCGAAAAATACAAAACCAGAAAAATGACCGTTGCCGAGGCCGAAAAACTGGTTCTCGGCGAGGAAAGCGACAAGCTGCTCGACAACGAAAAAATTGTTGCCCGCGCAATTAAGTCGGTAGAAAACGACGGCATTGTCTTTATAGACGAGATAGACAAGATTTGCGGCAGCATCGACCGTCGCGGCGGCGACGTTTCCCGCGAAGGAGTGCAGCGCGATCTGCTGCCCTTAATTGAAGGCACCACGGTTTCAACCAAGCACGGCATGGTCAAAACCGACCATATCCTGTTTATCTGTTCGGGGGCGTTTCATCTTTGCAAACCTTCCGACCTTTTGCCGGAGCTGCAGGGGCGCCTGCCGATAAGGGTGGAATTGCAGGCCTTGACGCATGACGATTTCGTACGCATTCTGACCGAGCCGGAAGCCAATCTGATAGAGCAGTATCAGGCCATGCTCGCCACCGAAAACTTCACTCTGAAATTTGCGCCCGAAGCCATTGACAAAATAGCCGACGTGGCCGTGCAGATAAACGAAAACGTGGAAAACATCGGCGCCCGCCGGCTGCACACGGTGCTGGAAATTTTGCTTGAAGACATCAGTTTCAGCGCTTCTGACAGGAGCGGCGAGGAAGTTTTGATTACCGCCGATATGGTGGAAGAAAAGCTTGCCCGCTACACCGGCGCCGGCGATTTATCGAAGTTTATCCTGTAATGCGGCGGCTCGGCGTCTACATCCATTGGCCTTTTTGCCGCAGCAAATGCCCGTACTGCGATTTTTTCAGTCGGGTAAAAAAAGACGTCGACCAGACGGCTATCGTCGACGGCTATCTGGCAGATTTGGAATATTACCGCAGCCTGAACGACGATTATCGGGTGGAAACGGTCTTTTTCGGCGGCGGCACGCCGTCGCTGATGGAACCGCGGCAGATTGCCCGTATTCTGGACAAGATTGCCGCGCTCTGGCCGCTGGCGGACAAGCCGGAAATTTCTCTTGAGGCCAACCCCAACAGCGGCCGGCCGGGGTTGTTTGCCGACCTGCGGGCGGCGGGCGTCAACCGTTTGTCGCTCGGCGTGCAGGCCTTAAACGACGCCGATTTGCGCTTTCTCGGCCGCACCCATGACGCGCGGACGGCGTTGGCGGCCGTTGATGAGATGACCGGAATTTTTGCCAACCATTCTCTTGACCTGATATATGCCCGTCCCGAACAGACCGCCGCCGCCTGGGAAAAAGAACTCCGGCAGGCGGCAAAACTCGGCGTCAAACATCTCTCTCTTTATCAGCTGACGATAGAAGAAGGCACGGTTTTTGCCCGCAAAGGCGTGCGTCCGGCGCCGGAAGAAGAGGCGGCGCGGATGTATGAACAGACGGCGGCCGTTTTGGCGGAAGCGGGCTACCGGCAATATGAAGTGTCCAACTATGCCGCGCCGGAGTTTGCGTGCCGGCACAATCTGGGCTATTGGCGCGGCGACGATTATGTCGGTGTGGGTGAAGGCGCGGCAGGGCGTCTGCATAGCCAAGGCAAAATTTGGGCAACTTCATATCCGCGGCGTTTGGAAGAACTTTCCGCCGCCGACCGCGCGGAAGAACTGACAATTTTCGGGCTGCGCCTGAACGACGGTCTGGACAAAGAACTCTTCAAACAAAACTGCGGTCTGGCCTGGGAAGATTTTGCCAACCCCGGTCGGGTGGCAAAACTGATACGGGACGGCCTGGTCGAAGATACGCCGCAAAACATTCGCGCAACCTCTGCCGGCCGCCTGCTGCTTGACTATGTCATCGAACAAATTTGCTTGTAATTTTTGCAATAATCGCTAAGCTTATATCCGAAACGGGCGATTCCCGTTTTGAGGTTTAGAACCCTCTTTTCACGAGCGTCTGTGTAAAGACGAAAATTTTGCACGCCTTTTGGCCTGTCGGCCGGAAGATGGCAGAATACACATATCCATAGCTAATATGTCACACTATTCCTCGTGAAATAGGTTCTAACTTCCGGTCGCCGCTCATCATGGCGGCTTTTTTTGAATCAACCGGAGAAAAAGCGATGGGAGCCAAAAGGATATGCTTGTTTGCCGGCTATAACGCTGCGGGAAAAGTGGACGATTGCGTGTTTTGCTATCTGCGAGAGCTGCAAAAATTTGCCGACATCTGTTATTTTGCGGACGGCGAATTGCCGCCTGCCGACAAAGAAAAGCTAAAGGAATATACGCTTGCCGCCTACGGTGCACGCCACGGAAAGTACGATTTCGGCTCGTGGGCAGAACTGATGCGCCTGCTCGGAGAGGAAAAACTCGCCGAATATGACGAGCTGATTTTGGCAAACGATTCCTGTTTCGGCGGTTTTGCATCTTTTCAACCAATGTTTGCAGAAATGGAAAAACGCAAGTTAGATGCTTGGGGCGCCTGCGGCAATCATTTTATCATGAGCTTTTTTGTCGTCGTCGGCCGGCAGGTATTTACCACCGAGGCTTTCCGTCATCTGTTTGCCAATATCAAAAAAGAAAAAAACAAAAGCCTGATTATCAAAAAATACGAACGCGGGTTGGACGATTTGTTGCAAAAACACAAATGCGGCATTTATTTTTCCCAAAAAGAACAACGCGATTTTTATAACCGGCATCAACGGGACATGCGGCGTTTGCTGGCCGACGTCGTGCCCGCTCCCTGGCGGTGGCTGTGGCGACTGCATCCACAAAAAATAAATTTGTACGACGAAAATGCCCTGTTGCCTTTGGCTGCCGGTTTTCCGCTTCTGAAAAAGAACGCCTTTAAGAATGAGCTCTCCTTCTTTTCCGTCTATGGCGAAAAACTGGCGGCAAAAATATCTCCGGCGGCGGCAGAGGCCGTTCGCGGCTGGCGGCAGACCCACAGTATTTTGCAGCCCGGAGCTGCGGAAGTTTTGCGCCGGCGGTTGTGCTTTTTTGCCAAGAGCTTTATTTTTGAGAAAAAATATAAAAAGGACATGTATATTATCCGGATATGCAAAATCCCCGTTTTTCGGCGCAAAATGAATTACACTATATAAAAAATTAACCTGTGTCTGCTAAGCTTGCCGCAAGACGGGAGATACAGATGTTTTTTGCAAAATGGAAAGAAGCGGGAAAAATCTACGCCGACAAAAGGATGCTCTCCATGCTGGGGCTCGGTTTTGCGAGCGGATTCCCGCTGCTTTTGGTCGGCAGCACGCTGACGGTGTGGCTGCAGGAAAGCCAAATTCCCTATGCTCTTATCGGGCTTTTTTCGCTGGTGCGCGTCCCTTACGGCTTCAAATGGCTGTGGTCGCCGCTGATTGATCGCCTCCGCCTGCCGTTGTTCTGGCGTTTGGGTCGGCGGCGCGGCTGGGCTTTGTTTATCCAGTTTTGTCTGCTGGCGGCAATTTTGGCCATGGCGGTTGTCAATCCGGCCGAACATACGGCGTGGATGGCGTTGCTGGCTTTTGTGGTTGCCGGCTGTTCGGCCTCGCAGGATATCGTGCTCGACGCCTACCGGATAGACAGTTTCGAAACCGCCGAACAGGGCGCGGGCTCGGCCGTGTTCGTTTTGGGGTACCGCCTCGGCATGCTGTTTTCCGGCGCTTTTGCGTTGTGGCTGACGGCGTATCTCGACTGGACGGAAGTTTACATGGTGATGGCGGCCGGCGTTTTGATCGGCATGGTTACCGTTCTTTTTTCCAAAGAGCCGGAAAAAGACCGCCGCTATCATGAAGACAGGGAAAAATTGCCGCCGTTTTTGCGCCTGAAACGCTTTATGAAAGAGTCGGTCGTCAATCCGTTTGCGGATTTTATGCGCCGCCACCGCTGGGGGCTTATTTTGCTGTTCATCCTGCTCTATCGTTTAAGCGACGAATATAAGGCGCCGATGGCTTTTGTCTTTTATAAGGATATGGGCTTTACCAACGCGCAGATTGCCTATGTTTCCAAAATCTACGGCATGTTGGCCACCATTGTCGGCGGTCTGCTCGGAGGCATGTATATCAAGCAGGCCGGCCTGCCGAAGGCTTTGTTGTTGTTCGGCGTTTTGCAGGGGGCGACCAATCTGGTCTATATCGGGCAGGCCTATGCCGGCAACAATGTTTATCTGTTGTCGCTGACGGTGTGCATGGACAATCTGGCGGCGGGCATGGGCACGACGGCTCTGGTGGCCTACATGGCCTCGTTGTGCAATGTGGCCTACAGCGCCACCCAATATGCTTTGCTGTCTTCGCTGATGAGCCTGCCGCGCGATATTTTTGCCTCTACCAGCGGCTTGCTGGCGGAGCAGGTCAGCTGGCCGGCGTTTTTCCTGTTCGCTTCTCTGCTGGTTCTGCCGGGGCTGGCGCTGCTGGCGGTGATGATAAAAAAGAAAATCATTGTCTGAAAAAAAAGCAGGTCTTCGCAACCTGCTTTTTTTCTAAATCCGCCGTGCGTTTTTTCTGGCACGAACAAAAAAGATTATTCCGACCGGAATGCTTAAAGCATAGACGCCCGTCAAAATGCTCAGCACCAACCACGGCTGACTGATAATCATGGTGGCAAACAAAACCACCGCGATAATCAACGGCACCATCATATAAGTCGGCACTTTCATATGTTTGGTGGAAACAGTCGGTATCCGGCTGACCATCAACATGGCGACAACGCACATCACCAAACTGCAAAACCAGTCGCTGTGCAAAAAGGCGACTTGGGGATATTCGAAACTAAGCATAATAGGCAAAATTCCCAAAGCGGCGGCAGCCGGAGCCGGAACGCCCACAAAAAAGTTTTTCCAATATTCCGGTTGCGGTTCTTCTTCCAGCATGGTGTTGAACCGCGCCAGACGCATGGCCATGCAAATGGCAAAAAGCAGGCAGAAAAACCAGCCGAAACGCGGAAAACCGGAAAGCGTCCATTGGTACATCAAAATGGCCGGCGCCACGCCGAAGCTGACAAAATCCGAAAGCGAATCGAGCTCGGCGCCAAACTTTGTCGACCCTTTGAGCATACGCGCCACGCGACCGTCCAGCATATCGAAAAAGGCCGCAAGAAAAATGCACACGATTGCCTTGCCCCAGTGTTCGCCTATGGCGTAGCGCATGGACGTCACCCCCGCGCACAAGGCAAGCGTGGTTACGATATTGGGCGCAATTTTGCGAAACGGCAAAGACGTCAGTTTTTGCGGCAGCAATCCGTTGTTTATCTTTTCCATTATCTAATCACTCCTTTAACCGCCTTGGCACCGGAAGACAGGTTAGCCATCACCGTTTCGCCGGCAACCATGGTTTGCCCGACGCAAACAAGAGGCTCCACCCCCGCCGGCAGATAAACATCGAGCCGCGAACCGAAACGAATAAGCCCGAAACGTTCACCGGCCTTGTATTTATCGCCCGGCTTGGCAAAGCACAAAATGCGGCGGGCAACAAGACCGGCAATCTGCACCACGACAATTTCCCTGCCGCCGGCGGTTTTAATGGTCAGCAGCTGACGTTCGTTGTCTTTGCTCGCCTTGTCCAAGGACGCGTTAAGAAATTTTCCGGGCACATAAACAGCTTTGCCGATTGTTCCTTCGGCCGGCGCCCGGTTAACATGGACATTAAACACGCTCATAAACACGCTGACGCGGGTAAATTCTTCATCTCCCATATCCAATTCCTCGGGAGCTTTTACTTTGGTAATCATCTGCACGATGCCGTCGGCGGGAGAAACCACCACGTCCTTAATTTCCGGCGTAACCCGTTCGGGGTCGCGGAAAAAATAATAGCACCAAACCGTGCAGACAAGCCCGATGACGCCCAAAGGTTCCCACACCATTGCCAATAACGCTGTTATCCCCGCAAAGATGCCGAAAAACTTCCACCCTTCTTTGTTAATGTTGGGCAGGATATACCGGCGCCATGAAAGATCTGCATTTTTCATTGTTTATCCTTTCTATCTAGACACAAATAACAAAAACATGCCGAAACGCTGTTTCCGCCGCATATTTTTGTGTTTCTTAGAAAAACACATTTTTGCCTTTTTTACAAGTTATTAATCTTTTTTTCTCCCGAACAGGGGTAAAACTTTGGACGGGCAGCAAGTTTGTGATTGCAATTATGCAAATTTTTTTGTATATAAAATGTAGTTTTTGCGCTTGTGGCGGAACTGGTAGACGCTGCAGACTTAAAATCTGTTGGAGGCAACTCCGTGCCGGTTCGATTCCGGCCTAGCGCACCATTAGAGAAATCAAGGCTTTGCAGGAAATCGGCAAAGCCTTTGTTTTTGGCCGGAAGGTGAATCTGTCCCTAATCTGTCCCTAATTTTCACATTAAAAGTAATTAAAAAGGATTAAAAGAAAGCCCCGAAAATCGGGGCTTTCGCTGTGGGTGGGGTTGGCGCCGTTGCTGGTTTTCGGTCGGCTGAAGAAGAGATGCTGAAACGAGTTCAGCATGACAATTTAATATTAGTTTGGCATAACAGTTTGGTGTGTGTGGGGACAACTTGGTGGCGGCGAGCGGTTTTTTCTCCTCTCCCTTGAGGGGAGAGGGGGACGCGCAAGCAGGGTGAAAATTATGGGGGCTTTCGTTGTGGGTGGGGCGTTGACATCGGTATACCGACCCGCTTCTTGAGTGTCATCCTGAACTTGTTTCAGGATCTCATTATTCTATTTATCCGCCTGTCTTTGTTTGCAAAATGCATGAGATGCTGAAACGAGTTCAGCATGACAATTTAATATTAATTCGGCATGACAGTTTGGTGTGTGTGGGGACAATTTGGTGGCGGCGAGCGGTTTTTTCTCCTCTCCCTTGAGGGGAGAGGGGGACGCGCAAGCAGGGTGAGAACGCAGAAAGCCCCCGGATGGGGGCTTTCGTGGTGAATTGGGCGGCGTGGCCGGCTTTCGGTCGGCCTTTGCCGACTTCCTCTTTTTATCAGAACGCGTAGTTGAGGCCGAGGCCGAAGGTGGTGGCGTCGTAATCCGAACCGAACGTATAGTTCGCCCAACCATAAGCCGAAAGATTCGTCGTGAAGCCGTAGCGCCCGCCGATCTCTATTCGTCCCAAAGTCGCGTCGTCCAGAGCTTCCACATCGCCCAAACCGGTGATGTTTACTTCGTCGCCGTCAACAATCGTCTGCACCACACTCGGCTTGACATAGACATTGGCAAAGCTCTCATCCGTCATGAACGTCTTGGCGAGTTTTACGCCCGCTTCCAGCTCAATCTGACGGGCGTCGTCATAGCTTGCGCTCTTGCCCACGCTATCTGTTGCGTCGTCATAGTTCACCTGCGTATAGAATACGCCCAGTTCCGGCGTCAAAGTCACGCTGTCGGTCAAGGCATAATCATAACCGGCTTCAACACTTGCGCCGAACTCCACGCCGTCGGTGTCGGACTTCATGCCGTCATCGGTTTTGATGTCCGCTTCCTGAATACCGCCATAGAGGGTGGCAAAGGCATACCAGTTGTTATGGTCATAGCGGTAATACAAACCGGCCAGATAACTGTCGATGTCGATTTTCGAGCCGACCGGCGAACGGTATTTGTCGCCGTTGCCGTTCATGTCATATTCGCCCTGACGATAGGAGAAGAAGACGCCCAAGCGGTTGTGGATATCGCGCTGAATGTCGCCGCCGGCTTCAATGCCCCAGATGTCGGCATCGATATCCGTCGGCGATTCTATATTCATTGTCGTAAATATCGGGTTGACCCAGAGGTTGTGGTTAGCCTCGGCGTCTATACTGATATCCGCAACATTGGTCGTTGCCACATTGCTCATGATGTTATAAACCATGTTGGCGGTTTG
>CALXRS010000004.1 GCA_944390915.1 uncultured Alphaproteobacteria bacterium | reverse complement strand
TTGCTCATTAAGATGTTTCCGAGAGCTTGCAGACAAAAACAACCGGAGCAGCGGTTGTTTTTGCTTAGCGCTTCTTCGGGTACGCCATTTATCAAAATGCTCCGAAAAACCTTTCGGAGCATTTTTTCAGGATTATCAAAAAAAGATTATTTGTTCAGCTGAGCGGCAACTTCCGCGGCAAAATCTTCTTCTTTCTTTTCGATACCGTCACCAAGCTTAAAGCATACAAAATCTTTGATTTTGATGTCGGCGCCAAGTTCTTTGGCGGCTTCGGCAACAACCTGTTTCACCTTTTTATCGGGATCCATGATGTAAGCCTGTTCTTCCAGAACAACTTCGTCATAATATTTGCGAATGCGGCCTTCCACCATTTTTTCGATAATATTTTCAGGTTTGCCGGAAGCTTTGGCCTGTTCGGTATAGATGGACTTTTCGTGTTCCACCGCCGCCGGATCAACATCGGCAATGCTCAGAAACAGAGGCTGCGAAGCGGCCACATGCATGGCGATGTGTTTGCCGAGTTCGGCCAGTTTTGCTTTGTCTGCCGTCGATTCCAGAGCAACCAGAACGCCGATTTTGCCCATATTGTCGCGGGCAACGTTGTGCACATAAGAGGCAACGACGCCTTCGCCGACTTCAATTGTTCTGGCGCGGCGCAGATTCATGTTTTCGCCGATTTTGGCAATCATGTCGGTCAGGCGTTCGGCAAAAGACTTGTTGACTTTCGGGCAATGAAAATCTTTCATGCTGCACAGGTCGCCGTTGTTCATCAACGCAACTTTGGCGGCGTCTTCGACATATTCCTGGAAGATTTCGTTTTTGGCGACAAAGTCGGTTTCGGAGTTTACTTCGACCACGGCGCCTTTGTTGCCTTCAACGGCAACCGCAACCAAACCTTCGGCGGCAATGCGGCCGGCCTTTTTGGCGGCCGAGGCCAAACCTTTTTTGCGCAGCCAGTCAACAGCCTTTTCCATATCACCTTCGGCCTCGACCAAAGCCTTCTTGCAGTCAAGCATGCCGGCGCCGGTCGATTCTCTCAATTCTTTTACCATAGAGGCAGTAATTTCGCTCATTATCTTAAATCCCTCATTTGTTGTTGGAAACAAAAGGCGATATTTTAACACCTAAAATATCGCCGTTCTGATTTTTCAGCCTGCTTGCGAAAGACTGTTATTCGGCAGTCTGAGCCACGGCTTCTTCTGCTTCGGCAGGAGCTTCGGCGGCTTCCGTATTGTCGTCTTTAGCTTTGGCAGCCCGTTTTTTAGCCGGTTTGGCTTCGGCGTTTTCAGCCATGATTTCGTCCACCTTCACGCCCTGTGCGGCAATTTCGGCCTGAATACCGTCCAAAACGGCGGCAGAAACAAGTTCGCAGTAGAATTGGATGGCGCGGATGGCATCATCGTTGCCCGGAACCGGAAAATCGACCAAAGTCGGGTCGGCATTGGTATCGGCAATGGCAATAACCGGAATACCGAGTTTTTTGGCTTCTTTAATGGCCAGATCTTCTTTGGGCATATCCACCACAAACAGCAGATCCGGCTGGCCGCCCATATTCATCACGCCGCTCAGAGCCTTGTCCAGTTTTTCCTGTTCTTTGCGCAGATTGAGCAGTTCTTTTTTGGTGTAGCCTTCGGTTTCGTTGTTGGCAAACATTTCGTTGAGCTTGACCAGACGGGAAATGGACTTGTAAACGGTTTTCCAGTTGGTCAGCATGCCGCCGAGCCAGCGGTAGTTAACATAGTACTGACCGCAACGTTCGGCGTTTTCTTTAATAATGTCCTGCGCCTGGCGTTTGGTGCCGACGAACAGAACCTTGCCCCCGTTGGCGGCAATTTCGCGCGCGGCAGAAAGAGCCTTGTAGAGCATCGGATAGGTCTGCTGCAGGTCGATAATGTGAACATTGTCTTTTTTGCCATAGATATAGGGAGCCATTTTCGGATTCCAGCGACGGGCATGGTGACCGAAATGAACGCCGTTTTCAATCATCTGGCGGATTGTAAATTTAGGAAGTGACATATTTTTATATCCTTTTTTCCGGTTAAACCTCCGCAGGCTTTCTGGCTCGGCCAAAACCCGAGCACCGGAGCGAACGCCTCTTTCGGCTTCCGCCATGCCTGCGTGTGAATTTTGTTAAAACGACGAACGCCGAAACTTTCGGCATTCGAATGTCTTTTACACGTTCTTTCCTTTATTTGCAAGCAAAAAATCAGCATTTCAAAAAACAATTATTTCCCCATAAACCTGCGGACGGCCTCTATCACCCGTTCGACGGTGTTGTCCACCATTTCCTCGCGGGTTTCCACCACGATATCGGCCTCCGAATAATAAGGATATTCTTCTCTGATATATTCTTCCAGCTTATTTTTCAAATGCTCGTCATTGCCTTCGATAAAGGGTCGACGGCGCCGACCGGCGGTGCGCTGATACAAAACATCAACATCGGCTTTGAGCCAAACGGTCACGGCGTGTTCCTTTGCCAGTTCGCGGGTTTGCGCCGGCACAAACGACCCCCCGCCCGAAGCCAACACGCAGGGTTCTCCCTGCAACAGGCGCTTCATCACTCTTGCTTCGCCGGCGCGATATTCTTCTTCGCCGAAGCACTTTAAGACATCGACCAACGGCAGGCCGGCCGCTTTTTCGATTTCCTGATCGCCGTCAACAAACGGCAGCCCGAGTCTTTTGGCCAACCGTTTGCCGACGCTCGTTTTGCCGCTGCCCATCAGCCCGACAAGCAAAATTATTTTATCATTTTTCATCGTTCGTTAATCTTTATTTCAAATATTTGCTGTCATAATATAAACAGATTAAATTTTATCAATATTTTTTTATTAAAAAGGAAAAAAAATGCGTCAGAACAGCGGAAAAAAATTGTTTTATGTAATTGCCGGCCTTTTGGCGGCGGTTTTGTTGTGGACAATTTCGCGGGAGATTCCGTTTACGCCGGAAACCGTCGAGCAGCCTCTGGAAAACACCTTTGCCGATTAAAAATGAAAACCGATCGCCGACTGATAAATTTTCTCGATATGATGGCCGCGGAAAAAGGCGCCGCAATCAACACCGTTGCCGCCTACCGGCGCGACATATCGCAATTTTTGGATTTTTTGAACAAAGATTGTGCCGCCGTTGAAAAAAAAGACATCGAAGCTTTTGTGGCCGCTCTCGGCAAAAACAAAATGCAGCCGCGCACGCAGGCAAGGAAACTCTCGGCCGTACGGGAATTTTACAAGTTTCTTTATTCCGAAGGGGAAATTGCCGCCAACCCCGCTGCCGACATAGACTCGCCGCGACAAAAAAAATCTTTGCCGAATTTTTTGACCGCCGAAGAAATCAGACGGCTGCTTGATGCCGCCAAAGAAGAAAAATCTTTTGCCGGACGGCGTCTGGCGGCAATGCTTGCTTTGATGTATGCCGGCGGGCTGCGCGTTTCCGAACTGGTGGCGCTGCCCGAAAACAATATCAATTTTGCAAAAAAACAACTGCTTATCTTCGGCAAAGGCGCCAAAGAAAGGCTGGTTCCCATAGCTGCCGCCGCCATTGAACAGGTGCAACTCTACCTCGGCTGGCGGCAACAGTATCTGGCCGGCAAAACATCTCCCTGGCTGTTCCCGTCGCATCATTCCCTTTCGGGACACGTAACCCGCGACAATTTCTTCAAAAATCTGAAAAATCTGGCCGTAAAGGCGGGCATTTCTCCCGCCCGCGTGTCACCCCATGTGCTGCGCCATTCCTTTGCCACCCATTTGTTGAACCGGCACGTCGATTTGCGCAGCGTGCAAAAGCTGCTCGGGCATGAAGACATATCCACCACCGAGATATATACCCACGTCATCGGCGAACAGCTCGCCCGCACCGTGCTCGAAAACCATCCGCTAGCACAAAACGCGCGGGCGTCGACAGGCAAAACAACGCCGACGGCCGAATAAAACAAAGCATTTTGCTCCCGGCAGGCAGGCTTTTTCAGGCATAAAAAAAAAGAGAAACCATCTGTTTTGATTTCTCTTTTTTTAGAACTTGATAATACTACTGCCGCAGAAAAAAGCCGAAAAATTCTCTTACGCTCATTTCCGCAATTTCGTCCGCCCGCTCCGGTTTTTCCAAAAGCCTGCCGTCGCCGAACACGCTGTCCGTCCAGATGACGAAAGTAAGCCACGAATGCTTTTCGAAACCGGCCAGCGGAAGTTTGATATCCCTCACCCGCATGTTGCGGTTCAGTTTATCGACCGTTGTTTCCAGCTGCATTGCCAGAAAACTCCATAAAATATCTTCCGTTATCCGCGGTTTGGTGCATTCCGCCCTGAGCTTAGCGGATGTTCGCCCCGAATGCAGAGTCAACAGCCGGGCAAGCGTGAGCACACTGATATCCGGATTGAGATAAGCCCACGGATTGGCCGAGCGATTGCTGAACTCGTCTGCCAGATCGGCATTTTCCCTGTTTTCTTTCAGGCGTTTTTTTATCTCGGTAAACACCTCCTGCAGATAGGGTAGATATACTTTGCCGTCGGTCAGAAAAATTTTTTTCAGCTGCGCTTTGCCGATATTTAATTTCTTGGCAAAGGCAATAAAAACTTCGTTTCTTTTCATATCGTTGTTTTTTTAATTGTATTAATAATATAAGTTAAGCGAACATCTTGATATCACAATATCCGAAAAAAATCAAGCCAAAATTTGACAAAATTTACTAAAAAAACGACCGACAAAAAAGCAATGTCTTATAACGCCGCCGCCAACCGCAGATAATCTTCCGGCAACA
Source organism: uncultured Alphaproteobacteria bacterium (assembly GCA_944390915.1). Classification (GTDB taxonomy): domain Bacteria; phylum Pseudomonadota; class Alphaproteobacteria; order RF32; family CAG-239; genus JAFUYI01. The sequence goes on along the minus strand of CALXRS010000004.1, from coordinate 72,424 downwards.
ATTCCTCCGCCCGCGCGGTCAGGGAAATTTCCAACCGTTCGCAGGCTGCCGTTGCCGCCGGCCAGCTTTTCAGGCTCTGGCGCAGCATCTTCCGCCGCTGGCCGAAAGCAAGAGCCGTCAGTTTTTCCGTTTTTGCCAAAACATCGGCAGAAGGAATTTGTTTCTTCGGCGTAAACAACAATACCGTCGAACGCACTTTCGGCGCCGGCGTAAAACATTCCGGCGGCAATTCCGCCAACCGACTGATGTCGCAGACAAGCTGTGCCAAAACGGAAAGCCTGCCGTAATCCTTGCATCGGGTCGGCGCGGTGATTCTGTCCGCCACTTCTTTTTGAAACATCAGCGTCATCGCCCGAAACGCCGCCGCCTGATGCAGCCAGCCGGTCAACAGCGGCACGGAAACGTTGTACGGCAAATTGCCGACCAGCTGCCGCGGCGCGGGTATTTCTTTTACAAAGTCAAAAGCAAGCGCATCTCCGTGAACAATCCTAAACGAAATCTCCGGCACGGCGGCCTTCAGCTCTTCCATAACGGCCACACAGCGCGCATCCATCTCCACCACCGTCAGCGACGAGGGCAGAGCGGCCGTCACCGCTCTGGTCAGACCGCCGGGACCGGGGCCTATCTCCGCCACATGAAAACCGGCAAAAGAATCCAGCCCCTGCTTTTTCAAGCTGAGGCGGACAATTTTATCGGTAATGTTGCGGTCGAGCAAAAAATTTTGCCCCAAAGCCTTGGCCGCAAGCAGCCCGTGCTTTTCAACGGTTTCTTTAAGCGAAGGCAACATGCGCCGTCATTCCTTCAGTTCAATGGTTGCCTGCTGCCGCAGTTCCTGCATCCGCTTTTCGGCAAAGCGTTCGTTCTTCCGGTTTTGCAGCAAAGAGGCGGCTTCTTTGGCGGAAGGTTCGGGCAGCTTGTCTTTGGCCGGATCAAAAGTCCGTTCCACTTTGTAAATATAATAGCTGCCGTTATAAAGTATCGGTTCGCTCACTTCTCCGGGAGCAAGTTTTTTGACCGCCTCGTTTAAGGGGGCGGGCAGCTGTCCGTCGCTCACCCAACCAAGGTTGCCGCCCGAAGACGAACTCGGGCTTTGCGAAAACTGGGCGGCATAGAGCTCAAAGCGCGGATCACGGCGCAGATTGTCCGTCAGCTCCGATATATTTTTGGCATCTTTGGCCGGAATAACGATTTCCGCCACCATGAATTTCGGTTTGCTCATATCGCGTCTGGCCAAAGCCAGCGCGTTTTCGATTTCCGGCTGGGTGACCGTTTCGTTCATACTGTTGCGCTGCACCACCCGTATCCAGCTGAGATCCGTTTTCAGCTGTTCGCGAAAAACATCTTCGCTGACGCCGAACTGCTCAAGCATCTGTTTGAGTTTTTCGGGACTGATGTTGTTGTTCTGGCAAAACACTTTTACCGCGTTGTCAACATCCTGACGGCTTATTTCCACCTGGTTTCGCGCCGCCTCCTGCAATTTCAGTTTTTCGTCAATGGTATTTTGCATAACTTTGTTGATAATCAAAAGTTTTGTCTGCCGATTGTAGGGAATGCCGGTAGTCATGCAAAAAGCCCGCACCCGGTTGTTGATATCTTCCGTCGTGATAATATCGCCGTTTACCCGCGCCAAAATCCGCAGCGTTCCCGTATAGGGCGTCGGCTTTTGGATGTTTTCCGGTTCACGGGGAGCGGGCATCGGTTCCGGCGCCGGCGGCTGCGGCTGCTGACGAAAAACCGACGACGGCGCGCCGTTCTGCCGTTCGTCCGGAGCATAACCGGCGGCAAACTGCGCTGCCGCGGCAAACGGATATAACGCGCAAAAAACAATCAACATTATTTTTGTCATGGGATAATTTCTCCTTTTTCTAATTCGAACCGACGCCGCCGAGAGTCTTCAACAGAAAAGTAACGGAATATTCGTAACTGTCGTCATAATCCGGATCGCTCGAATTGTATTTTTGAATATCAAACATCAGCTTGAAGCATTCGTCTTCATAAGTCAGCCGACCGCCATGCTCCAGGGAACCGACGGAGCTGTCCGTCAAATCCTGCCGGTTGTAGGCGCTTATCCGCCAGTTGCGTGAAATTTTGGCCTGCAGGGAGGTATACAGTTCCTTGCGTTCGCGATAGTCGTCAAAGAAATACAAACCGCTGTCCGCGCCGTTGTCCTGCCGGCCGTTGATGGACGTAAAACTGATATAGGCCGACAAAATATCGGATCCGATACGCGCGGTTATCTCGTTATATTTCAATTCAAAGTTGGTGCGGTCGATACGGAACCGGTAGTTAAAGTCCAGATACGACGTCGGAGCAGCATAGATGCGTCCGACATAATCGCTGAGATAGTTTTCGTCGCCCAGGCTTTCGGAAAAACTTTCGTCCTTGTCAAAATAATAGCTTTGGGCAACAAACATCGACGTCCGACCGATAACATTGCCGTAAGAGCTCCAGTTGATACCGTAGCTGACACGGCTGCCCGTATCGTTGCGATCGTACCCGTTGTAGCGGTCAAGACTCAAAATGTTGGTATCGTCCAGCTGAGCATTTAAGCTGTCTTCGTTGGGAATTTTGTTGATTTTGTTGCCGCCGTTCGGAGCCGCCACCGCCACGATAATCGGTTCGACAATCTGCCGCGTGGTTTCCGTTGCCTTAACAAACGGCAGCCGCCATTCGACGCCGGCCTGCGGGAAAATACGGCCGACCGCGCCGGTATAAAAATCCGCCTCTTCGCTGACGTCATAATTTTCAACATAATACAAATCCGACTTCACCGACGCCGAAAATTTGTATTTTTCGCCGAACGGGCTGGTGTAGGGCAGATTCCACGAATTTATCATTGTTGCCCGCTGGGTGGTCGTTTCGTCATGTTCGCGATAGACGGAAGCCATACTCACCGTGTTTTTGAAATAGGCGCCGTTGCTGTAGGTATCGCCGATATGCTCATAGGTAATCAACGGCAGAATATAGGGTTTGCCGTATTCGCGTTCTTCAAATTCCGATTCGTGATATTCGCGCAGGGAATAGCTGACCAGCTTATAGGAATATCCTTCTATCGCGGCGTAATTGCGGTTTTCAAAACGCTCGAAAGCAAGCCGCGAAGTCAACCAGGTTTCCGTTTTGCCGGGCATGGACAAATCTTTCAGATAAGAGCCGTCGGAAGCATAGTTGATGTCAACGCTTGCCCGCCAGAAATCGTTGATTTCCTGCCTGCCTTTCAGAAAAATATTGTAACGTGCGTCGTCGGTGTCTTTATCTTTCATATACGTGCCGGAAACGGAAAGATCGCCGTCGTACCATATCTTGCGATAAGTCGCACCGGGAATAACGCCCTGATCCGTACTCAAAATCGGCGTCAACAGCAAATCCTCGTGGTCGGAAATATTCCAGAAATAGCGCAGCTCGACGGCGCTGCCCAAATACGACGTGGAACGCATGGACGGCGGCAGCAGGCCGGAGCGTCTTTTTACGCTCGGATCCGGATGCGACATGAACGGCATGTAAAAAACCGGAATATCCTTTATCTGAATAAAGGCATGCTGATAGTAAACGTCCTTCGCCTCGGCGTCATGGGTTATTTTTTTGGCTTTTATCTGCCACAAAGGCGACGGATTTTCCGCGCAGATGTCGCAGGGAGAATAAACGCCGTAAAAGAAATATTTGTTTTTGTTGGGCGACTGTTTGATACGCTCCGCGGCCACCCGGCTTTTGTCGGCCAAAAGCATTTTCACGTCCATCACTTCGCCTTTGGTCATTTTGTCTTCAAGCCGCGCACTCGTCGCCCGCACGACGGCGCCGTCCGGTTGGGTAATAACGACGTTGCCGGCGGCGGTGACGATGTCGTTTTGCCGGTCATAGGTAATCTTATCGGCCGTCAGCACGGTGCCGTTCCGGTTGATATGAACATTGCCCGCCGCGGTAATAACTTTGGTCTGCGAATTTTCTTCCACGCTGTCGGCGCTGAAATAAATCGGCGTTTTTTCCTTTGCCGGCGCGGCGGCCTCTTCCGCCACGGCCGCCCGCACGGCGCAACCCAAAGCCCCTGCCGCGACAATGCCGAAAACGGCGCCCAAAAGATGCTTGCGTTTATCAGACGGCATGGCTGTTTCCCTTCGACAGACGCCGGCGGACAAACCACGCCGGATTATAGAAAAACAACAGATAGACGCAGAGAGCAAACGGCACAAGCAAATTGGCATAAAGCAAAATCAGGAAATACAGACTCTTGCCGCAAAGGTTGCCGATGGCCAAATCGCAGGCCTCTATCCACACCATGGCTCCGATTGAGCAGGAAATTATCTTACCCTGACCGCGGCGGTTAAAATTGCCGACCAGAAGCCCGGTGCAGCCGACCAGCGCCAACACCAGATTAAAGAACGGATTCATCAGCCGCCGGTGGCCTTCCAGAATATAGCGGTTGGCTTCCGCCTCGTCCAGTTCGGGATTGTTGCGGGCGTCAAAAAGCTCGGCCAGCGTCCGCGAACGCACGGAATCGTCTTTTTTGCGCCCCGAAGAAGTGGCGCCGAAATCGATGGAATAGCGGTCAAACGAAAGCGACGAAAACTGTCCGCTGCCGTTGTCTATTTCCTGACGCACGCCGTTTACCATCATCAGCCGCGGCCCCTTTTCGGTATAGACGATAATCCCGTGTTCGGCGGAAACGGTAACTTTTTTGGCCGGATCGCGCTCGTCGTTAATCAGCACGCCGCGGACGGCGTCGTCTTTTTCGTGCGCGGTGATAAAAACCGTCAGCCCGTTTTGCAGGGTGGTGAACTCGCCTTCGCGAAACATCAGGTGCGACACATCGTTTTTGACCTGCCATTCCAAATCGGCAAAAGCCTTTTCCGCCTGCGGAATGGCAAAATTATTGATATAAAGCCCGAACAAAGACAGAAAGATCCCGACATAAACGGCCGGCTTGGCGTTTTGCCACGGACTTATGCCCGCCGACTGCATCACCACCAGTTCGCGGTCGGAAAGCATGCGGTTATAAACGAACAGCACCGCCACAAACAGCGAAATCGGCGACAACAGCGAAAACAGCCTGGGCATCAGGCAGGAAGTCATTTTGATAAACAGGCTGAGCGGCAGACCTTTGTTGGTAACCATCTCGACAAAACGCAACGACTGCGTCAGCCACAAAATCGACATCAGCGAAAAGGTGACCAGCAAAAACCCGACAAATATCTGGCGGGAGATGTAAATATTCAGCTTTTTCATTTTAGCCGATACTATAAGATATAAATGCAATATGCAATAAAATCCTCAAAATTGTGAGCAATTTTGAGGATTTTTATTGCGTCTCACCTAAACCGGCGTTTTATCTCTGCGCGCTGATGCGCATGCGGTAGAAAGACCGCCAGACAAAGATAAGTCCGATGAGGAAGAAGGTTACGCCGAGCCCGAGCGACAGGCAGCGGGGAGCGGCAACCGCCATTTCCACCGCCAGCAGACCGAACAGGGTGGTAAACTTAATAATCGGATTTAACGCCACCGACGAAGTGTCTTTATAGGGGTCACCCACCGTATCGCCGACAACCGCCGCCGCATGCAAAGGCGTGCCCTTTTCTTTCAGGTCCACTTCCACCACCTTTTTGGCGTTGTCCCAGGCGCCGCCGGCGTTTGCCATATACAAGGCCTGGAAAAGCCCGAAGACGGCAATCGAAATCAGATAGCTGGCAAACAGATCGGCGTCAAAGCAGGCAAACGCTATGGTAAAGCAGAAGATAACCATAAAGATGTTGAACATGCCTTTTTGCGCATAGATGGTGCAAATCCGCACCACTTTGCGGGAATCTTCGGTTGAGGCGGGCTGGTTGGTGTCGAGCTGGATATGTTTTTTGATGTAGGCCACCGCGCGATAAGCGCCGGTTGAAACGGCCTGCATCGAAGCTCCCGAAAACCAGTAGATGACCGCGCCGCCGAGCAGCATGCCGAACAGCACCATCGGGTTCATCAGGTTCAGTTCCAGTTCCAGCAGCAGGATAATCGAAAAGATCATGGTGGTGGCGCCGATAACCGCCGTACCGATTAACACCGGCTTGGCCGTTGCCTTAAAGGTATTGCCGGCGGAGTCGTTTTTCTCCAGCAGTTCCTTGCCGGTTTCAAAATCGGGCTTAAAGCCGTAATCTTTTTCAATTTCCTTGCCGATGCCCTTAATCTGCTCAATCTGCGACAGTTCAAAGACCGATTGGGCATTGTCGGTCACCGGACCGTAGCTGTCGACCGCAATGGTAACGGGGCCCATGCCGAGCATGCCGAAAGCCACCAGGCCGAAGGCAAACACTGTCGGATAAACCATATATTCGTCAAGTCCGCTGACTGAGGCAAAATAAGCCACCGTCATCAGACCGACAATGACCAGCCCTTTCCAGAAAGCGGAAAAGTTGCCCGCGACAATGCCGGAAATAATGTTGAGCGAGGCGCCCGCTTCGCGGCTGGCGTCCACAATTTCCTGCACGTGTTTGGATTTTGACGACGTAAAGATTTTGGTAAACTCGGGGATAAGCGCCGCCGCCAGCGTGCCGCAGCTGATAATCACCGAAAGTTTCCACCACAGATCGTCGCCCATCGGTTCCACCAACAGATAAGAAACGCCGAACGTAACGGCAATCGACAGCAGCGAGGTTACCCACACCAGCGAAGTCAGCGGCGCTTCAAAGTCAAAATCTTTCTTGTCGCCGAAACGCAGTTTGGAAAACCAGTTGTTAACGGCATAAGAAACAATCGAAGTGGCAATCATCAGCAGCCGCATGGCAAAAATCCACACAATCAACCGCGCCTGAATGTCTATGCCGTCGGCCATCAGCGCCAAATCGCCGTCCGCGGTATAGCCCATGCCGGCCGCGAGCACGATAAAGCTGATAAGCGCCACGCCTGTCACGCCGTAGGTTTCAAAGCCGTCGGCCGTCGGCCCGACGGAGTCGCCGGCATTGTCGCCGGTGCAGTCGGCAATCACGCCCGGATTGCGGGCATCGTCTTCGTCAATTTTGAAAATGATTTTCATCAGATCCGCGCCGATATCGGCAATTTTGGTAAAAATACCGCCGCAGATGCGCAGCGCCGAGGCGCCGAGCGATTCGCCGATGGCAAAGCCGATAAAGCAGGCGCCGGCGTTTTCGCGCGGGATGAACAGCAAAATGATAATCATCATCACCAGTTCGACGCAGATAAGCAGCACGCCGATGGACATGCCCGAACGCAGCGGCAGGCTCATCACCGGAAAGGCTTTACCCTCAAGCGAAGCAAAAGCCGTGCGCGCGTTGGCATAGGTATTGATGCGCATGCCGAACCACGCCACCGAAAACGATCCCAGAATACCTAAAATCGACCACAGCAGAATGTTCAACACCATCGGCAGCGGCGTATGGTTCAGGAAAAAGAAGTAATAGAAAATGCAAACGGCGATAAACACTTCCAGAATAACCAGCAGCACCGCCTGTTGTTTCATATAGGTTTTGCATGTTTCATAAATTAAAGACGCCATGTTCAGCATAGACTTGTGAGCAGGCATCTTTTTAATTTTGCAAAATTCGTAAAAACCGAAAAGCATTCCCAGGGCGCAGATGACAAGGCCGTAGAGCAAAATCTGCGAACCGGTCAGGCTCAGCCCCCAGAAATCATATTCGACGTCCAGCAGGGGCACTTTCAAATCTATCTCCGAAGCCCCCGCGGTCCGCGCAAACAGACCGGAAAACAGCATGACTGCGGGAACCAGCCAGCCGCATTTTTTTAAAAATCTCATAATATCATTCCTCATAATTAAATTGGGTTAAACAACTTAATAGAGCCAGCCTATAACTTCTCTTTCATTATTGCAAGCGGAAATAAACAGCTTTTGTGCATAGCTGTCCGAGATGCCTTTTGAACTGGATTATTAAACAGATGTATGTTATCATCCCTTTTATGGAAAAAAGAGAAAACAAAGAAAATTGCCGGCTGCCGGCCGTTATTTATGGTATTTCGATGATATCGGTTATTTTTATGTGGCTGATAGAGTTCGGTACCAACCACCGACTGAGCTGGGTGGAGCTGGCGGTTTTTATTTCCCTCATCTTTATGGGCAAGTGGGTGCAGTTTAACCAGTCTTCTCCCGACTATCCGAAAATGGCGGCAATTTTCAGCGGGATATGTTTAAGCCTTTTATTTTTGATATATATTTTCTCTTCCGAAATTAAATCTCTGATTTTTCTATATCCCGTTTAAGAAAGGAGAAAAACATGAGCTGGGAAAAACTGCCTCTTTTGGGTGCCCTTGCCGCCCTGTTGTTGACCGCCGCTTTTGTCCGCATTGTTTTTATCATACCGGATTTCAATTTTTGGTTTTGGGATATTTTCTTTTATATTGTCCTATTCCTGCTCGACATTTATTTGGTCGGTTATAAAAACAGCCGGTTTTGGAAGCCGTTTTGTTATGCCGTTATCGTTTTTTCGTCAGCAGCTCTCTTGTTTATGCAGCTTTATCCGGAAGAAAGCGGAAAATTCCTGCAGCCGTATTTGGGATTTGATTTCTGAACAGCAAAAAGCCGCCCTTTGCAAGGCGGCTTTTGCGTAAGCAGTTTCCGGCGAAAAACTATTTGTTTTCCAGGTCTTCGCCGGTTTCCTGATTGACCCGTTTGGCGGAAAGCTTGTATTTGCCGCGGTTGTCCATGCCTAAGCATTTGACCCAGATGCTGTCGCCTTCCTTGTAAAAGTCGGAAACGGAAGCAATGCGCTCGTTTTTGACTTCGGAAATATGCACCAGCCCTTCAGTGGAGCCGACAAACTTCACAAACGCGCCGAAATCCATGATTTTGGTAATCACGCCGTGATAAATTTTGCCTTCTTCGGGCTCGGCGACAATGCTCATAATCCAGTCGAGAGCAGCCTGACCGTCGGCACTGTTAACGGTGGCAATACGGATAACGCCGTCATCGCTGATGTCAATCTTGGAATTCGTCTTTTCGGTAATCTCGCGGATAACCTTGCCGCCCGAACCGATAACCTCGCGGATTTTATCCACCGGTATCTTCAGGGCAATAATCCGCGGCGCGTGTTCAGCCACGTGCGGGCGCGGCTCGGCAATGGTTTTGGCCATTTCGCCCAGAATGTGGATGCGACCTTCATGCGCCTGCGCCAATGCGGTCTGCATAATCTCTTTGGTGATGGAAGTAATCTTAATATCCATCTGCAAAGCGGTTACGCCGTCTTTGGTGCCGGCCACTTTGAAGTCCATATCGCCCAGATGATCTTCGTCACCCAGAATATCCGTCAGCACGGCAACCCGGCCGTCATCTTCCTTAATCAGCCCCATGGCAATACCCGCCACCGGTTTTTGCAGGGGAACGCCGGCCGCCATCAGCGACATGGTGGTTCCGCAAACGGTCGCCATCGACGACGAACCGTTCGATTCGAGAATTTCGGAAACAACGCGGACGGTATACGGAAAAGCGTCTTTGTCTTTGGGCATCATCGGATGGATGGCGCGCCAGGCCAGTTTGCCGTGACCGATTTCACGACGCCCTGGGCTGCCCAAGCGACCGCATTCGCCGACCGAAAACGGCGGGAAGTTGTAATTGAGCATAAAGTCTTCCTTGTATTCGGCCATCAGACCGTCAACGATCTGCGCATCTTCGCCGGTACCGAGTGTTGTGACCACCAGCGCCTGCGTTTCGCCGCGGGTAAAGATGGCCGAACCGTGCGCCGTCGGCAAAACGTCGACCTCGCACCAAATCGGACGCACCGTTTTGGTGTCGCGGCCGTCAATCCGTTTGCCGGTCGAAAGCACTTTTTCGCGGACAACAACGTGTTTTAACTTTTCCAAAACATCGAGCAGATACTGGTTTTCAATTTCGTTTTCGGGGTCAATGCCGGCTTTGACTTCTTCATCCAGCTGACCGACCAGCGTGCCGCGTTTGAGCTTGTCGGTTTCGCAAAAAGCTTCTTCGTAACGGCTGCGGAAAGCTTTGGCAATACGCTCGTACATATCGTCAAACTCTTTCGGAAACGTCGGCGTTTCCCAGGGCTCTTTGCCGGCCTCTTCGGCCAGATCGACAATCATGTCGATAACCGGCTGAAAGCTTTCAAAACCAAACATAACGGCGTTTAACATTGTTTCTTCGGAAAGTTCGTTTGCTTCCGATTCCACCATCAACACGCCTTCCTTGGTGCCGGCAACAGTCAGTTCCAGTTCGGATTCCTTTTGCTCTTCCATTGTCGGGTTCAAAATATACTGTCCGTCCCTGTAGCCCACTTTGGCGGCGCCGATCGGCCCCATGAACGGAATGCCGGAAACGGCCAGCGCGGCGGAGGCGGCAATCATTGCCACCACGTCGGAAGTCGTTTTCTGATCATGGCAGAGAGTGGTGCAGATAATCTGTACTTCGTTCTTAAAAGCATCCGGAAACAACGGACGTATCGGCCGGTCAATCAGGCGGGAAATCAGCACTTCGTGTTCCGAAGGCTTGCCCTCGCGTTTCATAAAACCGCCGGGCACCTTGCCGGTGGCATAATATTTTTCCTGATAGTTGACGGTTAACGGGAAAAAGTCCTGATCTGCCTTTGCTTCCTTGGCCGCGCAGACGGTAGCCAGCACTTTGGTGCCGCCGTAAGTGGCAACCACCGCGCCGGTAGCCTGTTTGGCAACTTTGCCGGTCTCAAGCACCAGCTTGCGTCCGCCCCACTCCATTTCGCGGGTGGATACTTTTAAGTTATTCATATTATCTTACCTTTCTTTTCATCTTACATCTTTAAACATCACCTGCCCGCCTCGGGGACAGGATTTTTTATAAAAGTATTGCGGAACCCGTTTTGATGGCGGTTCCGCAATACCGGAAAAACTTAGCGGCGAATGTTAAGTTTTTTAATGATTTCCTGATATCTGCCTTCGTCTTTTTTCTTCAGGTAGTCGAGAAGGTGACGACGCTTGCTCACCATTTTCATCAGTCCCAGACGGGAATGCAGATCTTTGCGGTGAACGTTGAAATGTTCAATCAGGTTGTTGATGCGGGTGGTCCAGATGGCAATCTGAACTTCCGGCGAACCGGTATCGCCCTCGCTCAGGCCGTATGTTTTGGCCAGTTCATTTTTTACTTCTTTGGTAATCGACATCTTATATTCCTCAAAATTACAAATTAAACACGCGAACCGGCGAAAACCTTGTTTCTTCGATTCGCAACAGAGCCGTCATTTTGCCGTTGCACACGGCGGCGACAAGAGCACCGGCCGGAAACATCGATTCCCGTCCTTTCGGTGACAGTGCCTGTCCGTGGATAAGCTTGGCGGCTTCCGCTTCCGAAACAGCCATAACCGCGATGTCGCGCAGAGAGGTTTCTGACGGAAGCAAAAGTTTTCTGCGTTCTGCAACATACACCATATTTTGCAAAGTTTCCAGCAAAATTTTTGCAGACTCGTCAAAAACACCCGAACGCGTCCGCCTAAGGCGGCAGAGATGCCCGCAGGTGCCGAGTTTTGCCGCAATGTCGCGGCCGAGACTGCGCACATAGGTGCCTTTGGAGCAGCAAACCTTAAAGCGGCTTTCGCCGGCCGCGGGACTGCTGCCCGTAAACGCCAGCGAAAAGATTTCGACCGTCCGTTCCGGCATGACCGGCGTTTCGCCCTTGCGCGCCAAATCATACGCGCGCCGGCCGTTGATTTTAAGCGCCGAAAAAACCGGCGGAACCTGCTTGATACGCCCGCAAAAATCCGGCAAAACCGCGCGGATTTCCTCATCATCGGGAATCCGTCCGCCGCTTTGGACAATTTGCCCGTCGCTGTCGCCGCTGTCGGTTGCCGTTCCCCAACGAACGGTAAATTCATATTCCTTGCGCTCGTCGCCCAAAAAGCCTATCAGTTTCGTCGCCTCGCCGAAAGCTATCGGCAAAATACCCGACGCAAACGGATCCAGCGTCCCCGTATGACCGTTTTTTTTAGCGTTGAGCAGCCGGCGGGTCAGGCCGACAACCTCGGTTGAGCCCATTCCCTCCGGCTTGTCGATGACAAGCCAGCCGTTGACGTCGTCTCCTCTGCGATGTTTCATCGGCAAACCCCGGCTCAGCTGTTGACGTCCCGGCTCACTTTCGGGTCGTGCAGCAGTTTTTCAATTTTGTCGGCGGCGGCAAAACTGTCGTCTATCCGAAAACGGATTTCCGGCACAAAGCGCAGAGCCGTATTGGCGGCCACCACTTTGCGAAAATGGTTGGCGGCAAGGTTCAAACCTTCCAGCACCTCTTTGTCGGTGGTGGCGTTGGAGGTGATAAAATAGACGTCGGCATATTTCAAATCGGGCGAAACCTGAGCCTCAACGATGGTTACCAGCGTATCGATGCCCTCCAGATTGCGCACTTTGCCCTGATTGATTTCGCCGGCAATGATTTTCTTTATTTCCTGACCGACGCGGAGCTGCCGCTGAGATTGTTCTTTTATTGCCATTTTTTTCTTTTCCCTTTTGCAAAAAACAGCCGAAAATCCGCCTCAAAAAAACGGACTTTCGGCCGGTTAAAAACACTAAAAGTCTACGCCAGCTTGGCGGCAATCGTCTCGATTTCGTAACATTCGATAAAATCGCCGACCTGAATGTCGTTGTAATTTTCAAAACTCATGCCGCATTCGTAGCCTTCTTTAACCTCTTTTACGTCGTCTTTGAAACGCTTGAGCTGACCCAGGCTGCCGTCATGAATAACCACGTTGTCGCGCAACAGGCGCACTTTGGCGCCGCGGCGAACCATTCCTTCGGTAATCATGCAGCCGGCCACCTTGCCAACGCCGGTAATGTTAAAGACGTTGCGAATTTCCGCGTAGCCGAGCAGTTTTTCCCTGATTTCCGGCGACAGCAGACCTTCCAGACCTTTTTTCACATCGTCGGCCACGTCATATATAATCGAATAATAACGAATATCCACACCGTCGCGGCGGGCCATATCGCGCGCCTGCGGAATGGCGCGGACGTTAAAGCCGATAATCAGCGCGTTGGAAGCCTTGGCCAAAGTAATATCGGATTCCGATATCGGACCGACGGCCGAATGCAAAATCTGCACGCTGACTTCGTTGTTGGAAAGTTTGTTCAACGTGCCTTCGATAGCTTCCACCGAGCCCTGAACGTCGGCTTTGATAATCACCGGCAGATGTTTCGATTCGCCGGACTTAATCTTGTCGAGCATCTGTTCCATCGCCGACTTTGCGCTCTTGACCAGTTTGGCGTCGCGTTCTTTTTGGATACGGTAGTTGGTGATTTCCTTGGCCTGCGATTCGCTTTCCACCACGTTGAAGTTGTCCCCGGCCGCCGGCGTTCCCTGCAGCCCGATAACCTCAACCGGCGTGGCCGGTCCGGCTTCAAAAATCTTGTGTCCGTTTTCGTTGAACATGGCGCGGACATGCCCCCATTCTTTGCCGGCAATAATGATTTCACCGACTTTCAAAGAACCTTTCTGCACCAAAAGCGTTGCCACCGAGCCGCGGCCTTTTTCCATTTTGGCTTCAATGACCGTACCGCCGGCCTTGCAGGTCGGATCGGCTTTCAGATCCAGAATTTCCGCCTGCAGCAAAATGGCCTCGACCAGCTTGTCGATATTAATCCGCTTTTTGGCGGAAACTTCGGCGCACAGACATTCGCCGCCCATTTCCTCCACGGCGATTCCGTGTTGCAAAAGCGCGGTTTTGACTTTCATCGGATCGGCGCCGGGCAGGTCGATTTTGTTAATGGCCACCACAATCGGCACTTCCGCCGCCTGCGCATGGCGAATGGCTTCCACCGTTTGCGGCATAATGCCGTCATTGGCCGCCACCACCAGCACCACAATATCGGTCACTTTGGCGCCACGGGCGCGCATTTCCGAAAAAGCCTCGTGTCCCGGCGTATCGATAAAGGTAATCTTCTGCCCGTCTTTTAAGGTAATCTGATAAGCGCCGATATGTTGAGTAATACCGCCGGCTTCCTTTGCCGCCACGTTGGTTTCGCGCAGGGCGTCCAAAAGCGAGGTTTTGCCGTGGTCGACGTGTCCCATGACGGTAACCACCGGCGCGCGCGGACGCAGATTTTCGGGCTTGCTTTCCTCTTCGTTTAAGACCATCTCGACATCGCTGTCGGCCACCCGCTTCCATTTATGCCCCATCTCTTCGACGATAATTTGCGCGGTGTCGGCATCGATCGGCTGGTTGATGGTGGCCATCACCCCGAGCGACATCAGTTTTTTAATAACTTCCGCGCTCTTTTCAGCCATACGGTTGGCCAGCTCCTGCACGGTAATCACTTCCGGAATAATCACTTCCTTAATGATTTTTTCCTGAGGCTGCGGCGCGACCTGCACCGGTTTGGGCTGTTTCTTTTTATATCTGCGGCGCGGCGCCCCGTAACCGAAATAATCATCGTCATCATCTTCGCCGCCGAAAGTATGGATGCTCACTTTCGGATTGCGGCGCTGCGGCTCGAAGCTGCGCTTGGTTATCTTTTTGCGTTCCTGTTCAAAAACTTCCGCCTTGGTCTTTACCTTTTCGGCAACGCCGTGGCTTTTGCGCGAATAACCGTCGTCCTCTTCTTCGTCTTCGTCGTCAAAATCCTTGGCGCGACGATCCTTGTCCCGTCCCTTAAAAACGCGATCGTCGGCCGCCGGACGGTTCTCCGTCTGTTTCTTTTCCTTTTCGGCCGCCTTTTTCTTTTCTTCCTCTTCTTTTTCTTTGGCCAGACGCTTTTGCTCTTCTTCCTCTTTTTGCTTCTGCTCGGCCAGTTCTTTTTGGCGCAGCTCCTCTTCTTCCTTCTGTTTTTGTCTGAGAGCCGCTTTTTCCTCTTCTTCCTGCCGGCGGCGGGCGTCATGCTCTTTGGCATCGGCAATCAGCTTCAGCTTGGCGGCGGTAGCCTCGTCTATTTTAGCCTCTTTGGCGGCGGCGGTCGGAGCAATCACTCTTTTTTTGCGCACTTCGACCTGCACCATCTTTTTGCCGTCGGCAGCCAGTCTGGTGTCGCCCACGTTTTTCAGCGTGAGGGTCTTTTTTCCCGATAATGTTAATTTTGCTTTTGCATTATCTTCTGTCATTCTAAAATTTTCTCCATCTCATCAAATTCCCGGGAATTGAAATTCTGCCACTTTTTCAATTGCCGATATACCGATTCCGCCATCTGCCCTTTCAGGAGGGCGGCATGCACCGTATTAACCCGACCGAGAGCCCTGTCCAGTTCGTCCGTTGAAAACAGGCGCAGAATTTCCGTATCGCGGGCGGCGGCGCCGATTTTGGCGGCTCCGTCGCTGCCGGCGTCCGTTGCTTCCAGAACAAACGCAACTTTGCCCTTTTGCAGGTTTTCCCGGACTTTTTCAAATCCGGCAATCAGCGCGCCGGCTTTTCTTGCCAGATTTATAGCCTCAAGAGCTCTGTTTTTCAAGACATTTTCAACGATTTCCCCCAGATTCGGCGCAACTTTCGTATGTTTGCCGAACTTGCGGAAAACATTTTTGGCGACCGCCTGTTCCAGAACGCTGCGGGAATTGGTAATGTAAAAACCTTTTCCCGGCAGCTTTTTCTTAAAATCGGGAACAACCTGCCGGTCGGGAGTAAGCGTAAAGCGCAGCAGCTCGTCGGCGCTTTTGGCTTCTCCCGTCAACAGGCAGGTGCGTTCGGGCTTATTTTCCTTCATCGCTTTCTTCTTGCCCTTCGTTTTCAAACCAGTGCTCGCGGGCGGCCATGATAATCTTGTTGGCTTCCGTTTGCGTCAGCGTGTTCTCGCCAAGCATTTCGATAAGCTCGTCGGCCGCCAGATCGGCCAGGTCATCCAGCGTTTTCACGCCTTTTTCGGCCAGCGTCAAAATCATATCCTGATCCAGACCGGCCGCCGCTTTCAGGGTATCGTCAATACCCAGATCCTTACTTTTTTCGGCAAAGGCGGCATCACGGTTGGCCACAAACTCTTTGGCGCGGCTTTGCAGCTCGGTGGCTATGTCTTCGTCAAAGCCTTCAATTTCGGCCAGTTCGGAAAGCGGCACCAGCGCCACTTCGTCAACGGTCGAAAAACCTTCGGCAATCAGCAGATGAGCAATCATCTCGTCAACATCCAAAGCTTCCATAAACCGCTGCGACCGCACTTTGTTTTCATTGGAGCGGCGTTCGGCTTCCTGCTCTTCCGTCAGCACGTCGATATCGCAGTTCAAAAGCTGCGAAGCCAATTTGACGTTTTGCCCGCGGCGGCCGATGGCTATCGAAAACTGCTCTTTGGCAACCACGGCTTCAATGCGGTTGTTTTCCTCATCCAGAACCACTTTGGTCACCTCGGCCGGCGCCAGCGCGCTGACGATATATTGCGCCCGATCTTCGGAATAGGGAATAATGTCGATTTTTTCGCCCTGCAGTTCGGTCACCACCGCCTGCACGCGGATGCCGCGCAGCCCCACGCAGGCGCCGACCGGATCGATGGTAACGTCTTCGGCCTTCACCGCCAGTTTGGCTTTGGAACCCGGATCGCGGGCAACCCCCATGATTTTGACAATGCCGTCATAAATTTCCGGAACTTCCTGCGTGAACAAAGCGGCCAAAAACTCCGGACAGGTGCGCGACAGGAAAATCTGCGGCCCTTTGGTCTCGCGGCGGACGTCCAGCACATAGGCGCGCACGCGGTCGCCGTTTTTGAATTTTTCCCGCGGGATAATTTCGTCGCGGCGAAGCACGGCTTCGGTTTTGCCGATATCAAGAATAACGTTGCCGAACTCGATGCGTTTGACCGTGCCGTTGACGATGGTGCCCAGTTTTTCCTTATATTCCTCATACTGGCGGTTGCGTTCGGCGTCGCGGATTTTCTGCACGATGACCTGTTTGCCCGTCTGTGCGGCCACGCGGCCGAAATCAAGCGGCGGCAGCGGATCGATGATAAAATCGCCGACTTTGGCGCCCGGTTTGTATTTTTGCGCTTCGTCAGCCGTCAGCTGGGTCACTTCGTTTTCGACCTCGTCCACCACTTCGCGATAACGTTCCAAAGTAATGGCGCCGGTTTTGCGGTCAATTTTGGCACGGATGTCGTGCTCAAAACCGTAACGCGAACGGGCGGCTTTCTGGATAGCCACTTCCATGGCCACAAAAACGTCTTCCCTGTCGATATTTTTTTCGCGGGCTACGGTGTCGGCTACCGAAACAATTTCCGGTCTTGGCATATTTTCGATATTTGGCATTTTTTCCTCTGTCACTAATTTTGATTAATACGGGTTACAAGGTCTTTATTCCACCGTTTCTTCATCGGCTTCGAGCTCCGCCGGCTCCTCCCCGTCATCGGCGGCGACCGCGGCCAGAAGTTCGTCGGTCAAAAGCAGCTTGGCTTTGGCAACGGCGGCAAAGGGCACGGCAAATTCTTCCGTATCCGTTGCCATGACAATATCGCCGTTGTCTTCCGTGCGGACTATTTTACCCTTAAAACGTTTGCGGCCGTCGATGGCCTCGTCGGTTTCTATTTTGGCGTCAAAACCGGCAAAGCGGGCAAAATGCTCAAGCTTGGTCAGCGGCCGGTCAAGCCCGGGCGAACTCACCTCCAGATTATAACGGCCGTCGATCGGGTCTTTTTCGTCAAGCAGGGCGGAAACGGCGCGGCTGACGGCGGCGCAATCGTCGACGGTAATGTTTTCGCCGTCTTTGCGGTCAATCATAATCTGCACCGTCGGGTTGACGTTGCCGATGGTGATAATGCGCACCAGCTCATAACCCAGTTCTTCGGTCAACGGTTCCACCAGTGCCTGCAGCGGATGTTGTATTTGCATAAAATCTCCTTTGTTACTAACAAAAAAGCGGGGCTTTCGGCCCCACTTTCAACCATACTATTATGAAAGGATACGTTATCTATAGCACATATTTCAAAAAATAAAAGCTTTTTTTGCGCCGCGGTGCATTTTTTTGTTCCGCCGCAGGTTGCCGAAAGCAAAAAAGGCGTTGATTTTGAGGGCAACTTGTTATACTCTGCGCGGCAGATTCGATTTTTGCCAAACAAGGAGAACTGCCGATGAAAAAATATATTACCACCCCGATTTACTATTTGAACGGGCTGCCCCACATCGGGCACGCCTACACCTCCATCCTCGGCGACGTGATGAAAAAGTTTGAAACCATGCGGGGCAACGAAGTATATTATACCACCGGCACCGACGAGCACGGACAGAAAAACCAGCACAGCATTGAAGAAAGCGGTCTTTCTGCCGACGAATTTCTCACCCGTCAGAGCGAAAACTTCCGCAATCTGTTTGTCGATCTCGGCATCGATTTCGACTATTTCGTACGCACTTCCCGACCGGAGCACAAAAAAATCGTGCAGGAAATTTTGCAAACCATTTACGACCGTGGACTGATTGTCAAAAAATCGTACGAAGGACTTTATTGCGAAGGCTGCGAGCAGTTCAAGAAAAAATCCGATTTGGACGAAAACGGCTGCTGCCCCGACCACAAAAAAGCTCCGAAAGCCATCAGCGAAGAAAACTATTTTTTCCGGCTGGAACCTTATCGCCAATGGCTGATAGACTATATCAACACCCATCCGGACTGGATTCAGCCGGCCAAATACGCCAACGAAGTTCTCGGCATGCTTAAAGAACCTCTGGACGACCTGTGCATTTCCCGCCCGAAGTCGCGGGTATGGCTGGGCGTGGAGCTGCCTTTTGACCACGATTACGTCACCTATATTTGGTTTGACGCGCTGGTTAATTATATTTCCACCCTCAATTACGGACACAATCCGGATTTTGAAGAAATCTGGGCCAACTCGCACCACCTGATTGCCAAAGACATCTTAAAACCGCACTGCATCTATTGGCCGATTATGCTGCACGCGCTCGGCGTGGCGCCGGTTCGGCACTATTTTATCCACGGCTACTGGATCGGCGAAGGCGGGGTTAAAATGTCCAAATCTCTCGGCAACGTGGTTGATCCGGTAGAGGTTATCCGCCTGCTCGGGGTAGACGCCCTGCGTTTTTACCTCATCCACAATATGACCCTGGGCGGCGATTCGCAAATCAGCATACCGATGCTCAAACAGGGGTATAAAATTCTTGCCAACAATATCGGCAACCTGCAAATGCGGGTTTTGAAAATGACTCAGAAAAGCCTCGACGGAAAGGTTCCTTCCGCCGACAGCCTGAACGACGACGACAAAAAACTCGTGAGCGGCATTGCCGACAGATTTACACGCCTGTTCAGTCAGGAGCTGTCGCTTGAGGTCATCAGCGAACTGGCCGACAGCGTTGTCAAAGCCGGCGACGCCGTCAATGCCTATTTTGCCGCCAACGAACCCTGGGTTCTGGCCAAAAAACCGGAACAACGCGAACGTTTCGAAGCCGTGGTCTATACCACGCTGGAATGTTTGCGGCTGATCGGGCTGGCCATGTATCCGCTGACTCCCGCCAGCGCCCGCAAAATAGAAGATTCGCTGGGGTTGGCTCAGGTTTCTTTCAAAGCGGATTTTACGCCGTTCAAACTCGCCGCCGGCACGACCGTAAAAGTCGGCGATCCGCTGTTTCCGATGGTGGAATAAGCGCCAAAATCTTACAAAAAAAACAGCCGACCGCAAAGGTTGGCTGTTTTTTAAGTTCGTAAGACGCTTTCTAGCTGCACATACCACCGTTAAGCTCAAGCGTTCGACGGTGTATTTCTTCGTTGACGAAAGACAGCATATAGGCATCTTCTTCGTTATTTTCGGCCGTATTCTTTAAGGAATCGGACCAATCCAGAAGCGTCTGAAAATCAAGGTCAATCAAAGCCTCGGCAATTTCCTCTGCATCGGCGGACAACAATGTCGCGCTGTCGGCTACGCGATAACCGCGGGTTTCCAGTTCCGCTCCGAGCACTTTGTCATAGCTTTCAAAAAGCTCCACGGCTTCCGCGGCTCCCGGCAAAGCGGCCTGCTCGTCGCGCAAAACAATCAGCGCGGTGCGCACTTCAATGGCCAGCTGACACAAACGCTCGTCATCAAGCAGATGGAAGTTTTCTTTTTCCAGCGATTTGAGCATTCTGTCGACATCAATGTTTAAGTTCATAAATTAAATAATTAATTGGTTAATAAATTAAGTTAGGACATAACACCCGACTTAGGCCTGCTGCGGCGGCAGATTTCACTGTCAACCAAGTCCAGCAACACCGCCCAGGAAGAGTTTTCGCCGTTCTCTGCCGCGGTTTTGCGTTCCAATTCGGAAGAAAGATGCAACAGTTCGGCAAAAGGATAGCTTTTCAGCATCTCCGCCATGGCTTCTTTGTTTTCCCTTATCAGATCGATAAAGTCATCTATCTCCACAAGACAAATGTTGCGGCGCTGAAGTTCCGCCTCCATGCGTTGCAAACTGTGGCGCAGACCGTTCAAAACGGCAGACAGAGGCGAGGTCGGCACAACTTCCGAAGACAAGATTCGGCAGATGGCTTTGGTTTTGGCCGCAAACTTCAGCAAATCTTCGCTCGGGCATACGGAAAAATCCATATGTTCCAATTTTTCCAACAATTCGGGAAGAATGATTTTTACTTCTTTCATAAACACAATGTATTAAATTAATAATCAGTTTTCACGAAAGAAATTATAACCTATTTTGGACAAAAAGCAAATATTTTTTGTTTAAGCGGCAAACAAATCTTTTATTTTTTCAAAAAAACTTTTTTCCGCCGGCTGGCAGCTGTCGTCGCCGCTCAGAGCGCGAAACTCTTCCAGCAGCTCTTTTTGTCTGGCGTTCAGGTTGACGGGCGTTTCCACTTTGAACTCAATCCACAGGTCGCCCTTATCCACCGAACGAATCTTCGGCATACCCTCGCCTTTGATTTTCAACCGGGCGCCGCTTTGCGTTCCGGCCGCTACCTTAACCTCTATCTTGTGGCCGTCAATGGCGGGAATCTCAACTTTGCCGCCCAACGCCGCACAGGCCATCGACACCGGTATCTGCACGAACAAATCGGCGCCTTCGCGGCTGTAGAGCTTATGCTCGCCAACATTCACAAAAATGTACAAATCACCGTTTGCGCCGCCGCCCACGCCGGGCATGCCTTCGCCGGCAAGCCTTATCCGTGTGCCGTCCTCTATGCCGGCGGGAATTTTTATTTTCAGTTCTTTGGTAAAAGGAACGGTGCCTTTGCCGCCGCACTCCGGACAGGCGTCTTTAACTTTTCGCCCGCGTCCGCCGCAGTCCGGACAAACCGTTTCCATAATCATAAAACCATGCTGGCGATGAACCCGCCCGCTGCCGCGGCAGGTCGGGCAAACCGGCGGCTCTTTGCCGTCTTTGGTACCGAACCCGTTGCATTTGTCGCAAACTTTTTCCGTCGGAAAAGAGATTTCTTTTTCCAGTCCGTGATAGGCCTCTTCAAGCGAAACGGACAGATCGTAGCGCAAATCTTCGCCGTGGCGTCCGGCCGAAGCCGCGCTGCTCCTGCGACCGCCGCCCATAATATCGGAAAAAACCTCGGAAAAAATATCGCCGAAACCGCCGCCGAAACCAAAATCAAACGGGTTGCCGCCGCCGGCGCCCTGTTCAAACGCCGCATGGCCGTAACGGTCATAGGCCGCGCGTTTCTGTTCGTCTTTCAAAACTTCGTAGGCCTCGTTAATGGCTTTGAATTTGGCCTCGGCTTCCGCATTGCCCTGGTTATGGTCGGGATGATACTTCATCGCCAGCCTGCGGTACGATTTTTTGATTTCTTCAACCGTCGCCCCTTTGGACACTTCCAGTGTTTCATAAAAGTCCTGTTTGCTCATAACCGTTATGCTTTCTTTTTGATTAGCCGTTTCTTTTGCTTGGATATTTAAGGCGTTTATAGCCAAAACGCAAGCCTTTTGCAAGGAAGAAACAAAAATTTTCCCGCCCGCGTTTTTTTCAAGCGGGCAGGAAAACGAAATGCGTCTTTATAAAAGAGAACGAAGCTCTTATTTGCGATCGCCCATCAGGCGCAGCAGTGCCAAAAACAGGTTGATAAAGTCCAGATAAAGCTCGAGCGCCCCCATCAACACCTTGCGGGTCATCGAATCCTCGGTGTCGGCGGACATGTAAATCCGGCGGATTTTCTGGGTATCGTAAGCCGTCAGACCGGTAAAGATAATCACCGACACAAACGACAGCGCATAATAAAGAGCCGGGCTCTGCATAAACAGGTTAACCAGACTGGCGATAATCACGCCCCACAATCCCATAATCAGGAACGAACCCATCGACGTCAGATCACGCTTGGTGACCGTGCCGTAGATGCTCATAGCGCCGAACATGGCCGCCGTAATCAGGAACACGCGCACCATGCTGGCCTGCGTATAAACCAGGAAAATCGGCGCCAGCGAAAACCCCATCAACGCCGAATAGAGCCAAAACACGCCGCGTACCTGCGCCAGGCTGCCGCGGGCAAGCACCCAGTTGAAACCGAAAATAACAATCAGCGGCGACAACAAAAACAACCATCCCAAAACCGACATACCGCCTGTCTGAGGGTTGAACATCAGGGTAATGAGCGAGGTGTTGGCCACCAGAAACGCGGCCGCCGCAGTCACTGCCAGCGCGCCGGCCATATGGTTGTACACGCTGACCAGATAAGCGCGCAGACCATCGTCCACATTGGTTCTCTCAATGCCGACGTCGGTATAGTTTTTTGCCAGTTCAGGCTTGTTTTCAAACATAAATTTCTCCTTACAATAAAATCAGATGACATCTGTTTAACAATATAGTTTTTTATTTTTGATAAATCAAGCAGATTACTCATAGGCATAGAGCAGGGCGCCGTTTTTTTTCAGCCAGGCGCGCCCTTCTTCGGCAAAGGGACTGAGTTTGCCGACGCAATTCCAGAAAGCCGGCGAATGATCGCGATGTACAAGATGCGCCGTTTCGTGGGCAACCAGATAATCGATGGCCATGGCCGGCGCCAAAGCAATCCGCCAGTTATAATTTATGTTGTTCAGGGTTGAGCAGCTGCCCCAGCGCGATTTGGTGTCTTTGATGGTTATCCGCCCCGCTTTGCGCCCCAGCATTTCCGCTTTCGCCCGGGTCATCTCGGCCAGTTTTTTTGCGGCCAGTCGGCGGATAAAATCGCGCACCCGCCGAGACAAAAACGCCTCTTCGCCGGAAACTTTGAGCTCTCCGTCTGCGGCAACAACGCCGCTTTTCAACGCCGGACAATGGCGGATGACAAATTTTTCGCCGAACAAAAGAATCTCGTCGCCGGCGGCAAAGCGACGCCGTTCGGGCAACACCAGCAAATGCGCCTCCACCCAGGCGCGGTTTTTGGCAACAAACTGCAGCGCGCGGGCAACCGAACAGCGCGGCGGCATATTGAGCACCGCCCGCCGTTCCTTTTGATCAATACGCAGGCTGAGCCGGCGGCAACGGGACGTGCAGACGGCTTTTATCGGTAAATCCGTACCGTTTTCCACCTCAAACGTCTTGCCAGTCAACAATGTAATCTTCATAGTGTTTCACCTCCGATTCGGAGATAATCAGTCGGCCGCGGAGAGATTGCCCGGCTCGGTGCACGCTTTCTCTGTCGCCGCTGACCAGCGGATGCCAGGAGGGCAGATCGTAACCGTTGTCCAACAGCCAATAGGCGCAGGTTTTCGGCAAAAAGCGGGGCTTTTCACGCACGGCGCGCAAGTCCACCAACCGACAGTCGGGCACTTTGGCAAAACGGTTTTCATAGATTCGGCAAAGGCAGCTTTTGGCGTCAAGAAAGCGGCAGCGCACGCAGGTAAAACAGATTTTGCCGTCAATATCCAGCTTGTTCAGACAGCATTTGCCGCAGCCGTCGCACAAAAGCTCCCATTCGGTGGGGTTCATTTCTTCCAGTTTTTTCTTTTTCCAGAAAAAAGGTTCCGCCGTTTCTTTTGCTTCCGCCGCCGGATCGCGGCGGGCAATGGTAACAACATAATGTTTTTTTGCCGTCGTCATCGGCTTATCCTATCTGTTCGGGCAGCTGGTTGTCTTCTATCGGATCGGTAAAGAGGGCATATTCCCCCTGCCAGCCGAGTTTGACCGTGCCCGTCGGTCCGTGACGGTGCTTGCCGATAATCACATCCGCGCGGTGACGGGTGGCCTGCATCCGCTGTTCCCATTTGTCGTGTTTTTCCGGCGTATAGTTTTTGTCGGTTTCCTTGGGCTCCTCGTTTTGGATATAATAGTTTTCGCGATAAACAAACAGCACGATGTCCGCATCCTGCTCGATGGAGCCGGATTCGCGCAAGTCGGACATCACCGGCCGCTTGTCGTCGCGCATTTCCACCCCGCGGTTGAGCTGGGAAAGCGCAATCACCGGCACGTTCAGTTCTTTGGCCATGATTTTCAGCCCGCGGGAAATTTCCGAAAGTTCCTGCACGCGGTTAACCTCGCCGCGGTTGGCCGAACCGGTAATCAGCTGGATATAGTCTATCACAATCAGCCCCAAACCTTTGCTGCGCTTCAGCCGGCGGGCACGGTTGCGGATTGCGCTGATGGTCAGCCCCGGCGTATCGTCAATGTAAAGCGGCATTTTTTCAAGCGAGCGCACCACCTCGGCGATGCGTTCAAATTCGCCGTTGTCGATATCGCCGTTGCGCATTTTCTGCGACGAAATGCCGGCCGCGCTCGACAATACGCGGGTGGCCAGCTGGTCGGCGGACATTTCCAGCGAAAAAAACGCCACGCCGCGCGACTTTTCGTCAAGCACCCGCTCGCGGAACATCCAGTCGGCAACGTTATAGGCGATATTGGTGGCCAGCGCCGTTTTGCCCATGGCCGGACGTCCGGCAATAATAATCAGGTCGGAATTGTTCAACCCGCCGGTGCGCCTGTCGAGATTGTTGAGACCGGTGGAGATGCCGGAAATTTTGCCTTCGCGCTGATAGGCTTTTTCAATGGTTGTCAGCGACTGCGTCAAAGCTTCGGCAAAATCGACAAAGCCGCGCTGTCCGTCGCCTTTGTCCGCCAGATCGTAAAGTCTTTTTTCCGCCTCTTCGATCTGGTTTGTCGCCGACGAGTCGATATCTTCTTTCATGGCATTGTTGACAATTTCAAAACCGGTTGCTATCAGCTCGCGCCGCAGATACTGGTCATAGATGTAGCGGGCATAATATTCGGGATTGGTCAGCGGCGAAGAATTTTCCGCCAGTTTAACCAGATACTTGTAGCCGCCGACGTCGCTTAGGGCGCCTTCTTGTTCAAAATAGTTTTTTAAGGTGATGGTGTCGGCCACATGCCCGCGGGAAACAAGGCGGGAAATCACTTCATAAATTTTGGCGTTGACGGCGTCGGCAAAATGAGCCGGTTTCAAAAAGTCGGAAACCTGTTCGTAAGCTTTGTTGTTGGCCAGCAGCGCCCCGAGCAAAGCCTGTTCCGCCTCAATGTTTTGCGGCAGGGAAGCGGCATCGATTTTTTCCATCGGCATCAATTTTCTCCATAGTCGTTTTTCCTGTTGCTCTGTTGTAACAGAAATTATCTTCAAGACAATCACATTCTTCCGTTTGCCCCCCGCTTTTTGCCGCCCGTAAAGTTATCCACAGGCTGTGAATAACGGGGATAATTTTTTCTGCCGACGGTTTACAATAGCCTTCGGCAAGGAGAATAAAATGCTTGAACGACTGCGGCAATACGAACAGCCATACGCCTTAAACAACTACCGCGGCGCAGGCAGCGGCGCCGTGTTTTTCCGCCAAGACCGCGGCAGCCGGCTGATTTTGACAGCCCCGCACGCGGTGCGCATATTCCGCGACGGGCGGGAAAAACTGCAGGACATATACACCGGCGCGCTGACCGAATTTGCCGCCGACGCCAACGGATTAAGCGTCATCACCCGCCGTCGGTTCACCAAAAAAGAAAACCCGATAACCGATTTTATCATCGCCCGCGGGCTGGAGCATCATGCCTTTCTTGACATCCACGGCATGAACGCCGGCCGCGAATTTGAACTGGCCGTCGGCACCGGCGTTTTGCCGAAAGAAGATTTTGCCTTTGAGCTTGAACTCATCGGCAGTCTGGCGGAAAAATACCGCCTGCGATGGGTTGTCAACCATCCGGATTACACCGGCCGCCGCGGCCTGACCGGCGATCTCGGCAGGCTTTTCCCCGTCCCGCGGATTTTGCAGTTGGAATGGCGCTTTGACATGCGCGACTTTGTCCATTATCCGGCCAATGTGACGGAACGCACCCTGCCCTTTCTCGGCGAACTCACGGCGGCGCCGGGGCTTTTTGCCGCCGTGCCGAACAATACTTGACTATTCCTTTTTAATGAGTTATATTTAATTTTAGACAAAAATATTATTCACAAATTAAAATCTTTTTATTTATGCAAAACACATTGGGAAAATTTAAGCTGAACGACGGAACGATCGTTTCCTCCGTACCGAAAAACATCCAGGACGTAAGAGGTATCTGTCTTTATGACGACATAGTTCTGCTGGACGTATCGCCGAAAAGGAAGATATACCGCAAAGCCTACAACTGGGCAGGCGAACACGGCGGCAACATGCCTTCGGTCAAAACGTTGTTTTTCATCCTGTTCCATCTGGACGAAATCAACGAAATCCGCAAAGCCATCGGTCAGGAACCCATCAGCAGAAACCTCTGTCCATGGTCTTCCGATTCTCTGCTCGGCAGAGGGCTGACCGTATTCAACTACGCGGTAGACTTCACCGACGCCAGCGTTCACACTCTGGTTTCGCAAAGCACCCTCTTGGACGACTGCAGCACGGCGCACACCATCTGCGTCTGCGGCGAACCCGAACGCAAAGGGCTTTATCCCGGTTAGTTTTTTCGGTTAAATTTTTCTTGAAAATATCCCCCCTGCGCACGCAAACCGCGCCCGGGGGATTTTTTATTGTTTGTTTTTTTATTCATGATAATATTGCACTTGCATTTTTTTTGCGTTATTCTCTATCTGTATTTATAAATAATTAAGAGGCACGCGTATGAAAAATATAGTGATGATGTTGGCGGCTGTTTTTTTTGTTTTTCCGTGTCATGCGCAGGAAAAAGAACCCGCCCGTCTGAGCATGGATGAAATCGACAGCAAACTGGAAGATATGCGCTCTTCCCTGCCGGCCGATTTTGCCTCCGGCATTACCTGGGCAGACATCAAACGCAACAAGAATACCATCAATTATACCTATATTGTCGAAGCCAACTCTGCCGACTGGGACGAAGAAGAACGGCAAACAACCGTTGCCGGCCTGCAGGATTTCGGCTGCCGACAGCTGATGCCCGCCATGTGCGAAGGTTCAAAACCCATGTTTGACGCCGGCCTTGTCGTCGTTACCACCTACCACGACAGCTTCGGCAACTATTTGTTTGACTGCTCTTTCACCCTTGAAGCCTGCAAAAATCTGTTTGCCAGATCGGAAGAGTGGCTGGTAGAGTAAAATTCGCGGCGACCGCCGGTTTTTAAGGATTATTTAAGGATTACGGTTCATTTTATTATTGGTGCAAACTTTCAAAATAAAAGGATTTTCCGATGAACATCGATTATATCAAAAACGTCATACTCACACAAATTGTTCCCCTGTTTTCCAAAAAAGGTTTTGAAAAACATATCAAACCCGTCTTAAACAAACAGGGTTTTGAACGCTATTTTGTTAACCTCATCAAAAACCTGTACACGGACATCAATTTCGGCAACCGTTGCAGTCGCGCTCAATATTGGTATTTTTCTTTGTTTGTTTTTCTGGTCGGTTTGGTCATAACCATTTTAGACCACCTCATCTTTGCCGGATTTCTCGGTATCGTTTTTTCTCTTGCCATGCTGTTGCCGATGATAGAGCTTTCCGTGCGGCGCATCCATGATCTCGGTCAACCGTGGTTTTGGATTCTCATCGGCGTTGTGCCGGTTGTCGGCGCGTTGGCTTTGCTTATCTGGTTTGCCATGCCGGGAGAAGAAAAAAACAACCAATGGGGTGCTCCCGCCAAATAATTTTAAGCAACTCAAACAAACGAAAACCACGCGCTCGGAGCGCGTGGTTTTCCGGTTACAAAAACAATCTTTTATCGATCTGTTTTTTTCGGCAGACAGAGATGAAAACTACAGGGTGTCGTCCCACAAATCGTAAAAATCTCCGTCTTTAGCATGGGAAACGGAAGGTTCGGGCGCTTTTTCTCTGGTCAAAAGCCAGTCAAAAATTGCCGGCGATGCTTCCTCATACGGCAATCCCAAAGCATAGGCGGCGCGGGCATAGCCCGAAGAGGCAACAACCAACGCGGCTTCGGCGTTCGGAAAACTTTTCATGGCTTCGCGCAACAGCGCAATCCGGCTGTAAAACCGATTGTCGGCAATGCTTTTTTCCATTTTGCCGCAAAACTCTGCCGACGAACCGATGAATTCATCAACAAAATCGCTCATGCCGCAAGCCTTTGCTTCCTGCTCCAAAAGATCCCGACTTTTGTTGGAAACGACAACCGTATGGCCGCCGATTTTCTTAAAATGCCGCAACAGTTCAACGGCATTTTTAACCGGTTCGGGAGCAGGAAAACTTCGATAAGTTTCATAAAAAATTTCTTTTGCCCGCCGGCCGTTTTCCTTTCCCAGCAGCAAATCGAAACTTTCCCATATCAACGCGGTTTGTTGACCCTGCATACGAACGCTGTCTTTGAATGTCCAACGTTTGGCAAAAACCGGTGCGGTTGCCGAAAGCGCGGCCGTGTATGCCGGGTGAATTTTTGTTTTGACAACATCGGAGACAAGCGCATTGTCCCATCCTAAAATAAACAGTTTCATATAATAGTAAATTTAATGATAGATAACCTTTTTCAGATATAGCACGGGTCGGCTGAGCTGTCAAAACAAATTTTGTCAAGTTTCGACAAATAATATTCCGCCGGCTTTCAAAAAAACTTTTTGCTTTACTTAAAAAGCAATATTTATTCGATAGTATACGAAAATATCCGCAAATAAGCGTTGTTCTCCGATATTATTCGGCAACACCGCCGATTGAATTAAGCCAGCGGCTGACTTTATTGTCTTCCGCCCGCGCGTATTCCGCCGGCAGATTGTTGAAAGACGCGCCTTGCAAAATCTCGGCATTGTGTGCTTCTCCGGCAAAATCGTCAAAATAGGTTCCGACATTGCTGCCCTGAGTGGAAAACGGCACAACCTTTTTGCCGGCAAAATCGGCCTGCTGTAAAAAGGCATAAAGCGGCGTAGCCATTGTATACCACCATACGGGGGCACCGACGAAAACAGTGTCATACACGGACAAATCGGGCATATAACCGGCCAGCTCCGGATATTTTTTATCTTTCAACTGTTTTTTCAGAGTAAGATAAAACCACGGTTTGCCATTTAACTTTTCTTTTGTTTTTATTTCATAGACATCCGCTCCTGTTTTGACGGCAATTTTTTCGGCAATTGCACGGGTGTGTCCGGTCAGCGAATAATAAATCACCAGCGTTTTGCCGAAGTTGGCGGTCACTTTTTCCTCCTCGCCGGCATATTGCGCCATCTCTTTTTTGTTTTTTGCGGCCACTCTGGCCAGATGCCCCCAGCCGGCAGCCGCTGCGGCAACCGCTGCCGCCAACACAATATAAATAACAATTTTCATTGTCAAATTCTCCTCAAAAACTAAAGACAGATAGTTTATTATAGCATCTAATTCTTACCATTTATTAAAACAAGCACACCGAAACTTTATTTTCATACTTGACAATAATAATATATAGCAATATACATATATATAAATATTGTTATATATTGAAAGGTACATATAATGAAAAAAGCAATACTCTCATTTTTCGGGCTGCTGTTCCTGCCTTTCGCCGCTTTGGCCAACCCCGCCTGCGTGGTATGCACGGTGGCCATCGGCGCCTCGCTGGAAATATCCCGGCGGCTCGGCATCAGCGACAACGTCGTCGCCCTGTGGGCCGGCGCCATGCTTGCCATCCTCGGCTATTGGGCGGTAGCATGGTTCGAAAAAAGGAACTGGCAATTTCCGGGGCGCGATTTCCTGCTGGTGGCAACAAGCGTTGCCATGATAGGTTTTGTATATCTCGGCATGCTGCCTTACATGCCGAAAATCATCGGCTTTTTATACATCGATCCGTTTTTGCTGTCAGCCCTGGCCGGCGCCGTCATTTTCGTCTGCTCCCAAAAATTTTATCAATGGATGAAAAGAAAAAACGGCGGGCACGCCCATTTTCCGTTTGAAAAAGTCGTGCTGCCGCTGGTTTTGCTCGGCGTTGCCAGCGCCTATGTCAACTACTACCCCCTGTAACCGTCAAAATGGAGAATTTGACCATGAAAAAAATAAAAAACGTCAAAGATTATGTGGAAAAAATCGATTCCGCCAAAAAGGTAAATCCCAAAGATCTGTCTTCGGATCAGGATTTGACCATCGGCATCATGAACCTGATTTCGATAGAGGAACATTTGATGTTTTCCGGCGCCAAAACCGGCAAAACGTCTTATTATGACCTCATCGAACAGGTGCGCGAAACCAGAAAACGCCTGATGCAGAAAGTTATTCCCGAATACGAGGGCGAGGTATGGTGCATTTCCAAACATCTGCTGTCGGCCTCCATGCGGCTGATGGAAGTGGGCACCAAACAACAAAGCCTCGGCCACCGGCAGGAAGCCTACGATTTGTTTGACCAGTCTTATGAACTTTATTGCCTGTTCTGGGGCTTAAACATGAAACTGCTCAATCTGGAAGACGTCAAATGGATAGAAGAAAGCTACGACGACGTCAAAAAACTGACCGAGAGCCTGAGCGCGGCCGACAACGTTAAAACAACCGACGCCAAAGCGGAAAAAAGCGCGGACGCGGCGGCGGAAACTCCGGAAAACGAAGATAACGCGGAAGCGCCGAAAACAACCCTTGCCAAACTGAAGGCTTTTGTCCGCAAGGCCGTAGACTGCTGCATAGAATAAAGGAGAAAAGAACATGCGCAAATTTTTAGCCCTGCTGCTGTTGGCCGCTTTTTTCACCGCCGGTTGCGACAACCGTTCCGCGGCAGACGCCGCCGAACCGACGTCTGAAGAACTGGCAGATAATAAAATCTACTTTTTCTACTACAACGAATGCCGTTTCTGCCATCAGGCAATGGACTACATCAACGCCAAATACCCGTCGCTGGAAATGGCGATAATTAACATCCACAACCCCGGCGGCTATGAACTGCTGGTCAAGTGCGCAGAAAAATTTGAGCTCGGCCGCAGTGTCGGCACGCCGCTTTTCTGCATGGGCGACAAATATCTGATGGGCTGGTCGGAAAAAGAAAGCCCGCGTCTGTTTGACGAATATGTGCAGCCGTATTTGAAATAACCTCCCGGCCGGGATAAAAATTTTCCGGCCGGAAATTTGTATTTTTTATCGGGAACAAAGCCATGGAACAGCAACTCCCCGTCGAAGTCATGAAAAAAGCCGTCCGCGGCATTTCATACATTGCCCATCCGCTCCGACTGCATATTCTGGAATATCTGGATGTCAACGGCAGCGCTTCCGTTTCCGCCATTACCAAAGCCCTCGGCGCGGAACAGGTTATGGTGTCGCAAAGCCTGCGCAAAATGCGCGATGCCAATCTGGTCAAAACCGTCCGCCGGGGAATCTTTATCTATTACGAAATCTGCGAAGAATATCCGGCAAGTATTTTTGTGTGCCTGCGCAAGCTTTACGGCTATATGACCGACGACTTCAAATATCTGCGCGAAGGCTGCAAAGCGCTGCTGCCCGCCGACTACACGATGATGACGGCCAACCGTATCAAGCTCTTTGCCAACTACGACAAAATGCGTATCTTGGAATATCTGCTTATAAACGGCCCGCAAAACGTCGGCGACATCATTGCCGGCATCGACGGCGAACAGGTCAAGGTTTCGCAATACCTGAAACGTCTGCGCGACGACGGCTTTGTCACCGCCCGCCGCGACGGCCGTTTTATCATTTACGAACTGACCAAAGGCGTGCACAAAACCTGTCTGGAATGCATCCGCAAGCGCTATTACTCGCTGGCCGACAAATCGTTGTTCTAAGTTTTTAATACGGCTCCCTGCCGGAGGTTGCCATTTTCGACGGCAAAGTCTTTTGATCCGCCCGATTGACCGGCTGGTCGTCTGCCGTCTTTTCCGTCTCGGTCGATTTCAGAAAATCAAGATTTATCTCGCGACGGAATGTCTCCTGAAACTGTTTTTTGCTGTAGTCGGCCGGCAAAGCGCCGTTTTTGACCTTATTGTCGACAATACCCGAGATAATCTCATACTTTGCTCTGATGAACTTGTTGACAAAGCAGGGAGCAACCGCAAAAAACTCTTGCGGATTCTGCGCAACAAGCTGTTGCGTTATTTTCAAAAACTGGATTCTGTCCCGCTCGAAATCGGCCACTTTCGGCTTGGAGGTAACGCTGCCGCCGTGTTTGTAATAGCCGTAAAAAATATCCGGATTGGCGGTTACCCGAGCATCTTTCATCAACAGCGCAACCGTTGTCGGAAAATCTTCGCAAACTTTCAAATCCGGCGCAAACTCCGGCAGCAGATTGATATATTTTGCAAACATATCCCGGCGATATACTTTGCTGCACAAGGCGGTGTCGGCGTCAATTATGAACGGTGCCGTCATAATGTTTTCCGCCCGATTTCTGGCGGCCAGCTTTTTCACCGTATCATTATGCTTCTTACCGGCATTCGGTTGCAACACAAAGTTCTTATCGCCGCTGAATTCCATGCCGATAATGCACAAGTTGGCATCAAGCGCCTTCATTCTTTTAACGGTACCGGAAAGAGCGTCTTCTCTGGTATAAAAATCGTCGCCGTCCAAAGAAAAAATGTAGTCGTTTTTATCGGCGCGCCGGAGAGTTTCCGCCGCAATAACGCGGAAAGCACCGGCCGGTCCTTTGTTTTCGCAGCGGGTATAACGTATTTTCGGATTATCGTAACCGCAAACGATCTCCGCCGTTCTGTCCGTCGAGCCGTCATCGAGAACAAGCAGTTCTACATTCGGATAATCTTGCTTCAAAACCGAATCTATTGCTTTTTTTATATATTGTTCAACATTATATGCCCGCAGCAAAACAAAACATTTTTCCATCTTATATCCTTTATCATCGACCTAATTCAGGCTTGAAACAATTTCATTGTAGACAAAAATATATTTCTGTCAAGTTAAAAAACCCGTTTCCGAACCGTTGCCGACATTCGTTACGCTTTCTGAAATTCTGTTTTTTAACGGCTGACAATAACCATTGCCTCGCGCAGTATCCTGTCATTAATCATATATCCGGTCTGCAACTCGGCAACGACGGTTCCGGCCGGCTTGGATTTGTCTTCCACTTCCTGCACTACGCGGTGGAAGGCCGGATCAAAAACTTTTCCCATAGGTTCCATTTTAACCACGCCGAATTTGGCCAAAACCTTTGCCAGCTCCGATTCGGTAAGTTCCACCCCTTTTTTGAGCTGTTCGCAATCGCTGCCGGGCAATTCTTCCGCGGCGGCAAGCGCCCGATGCAGATTGTCGGCCACCGACAAAACTTCCTTAGCAAAAGAACTGACGGCATATTTGGAAGTTTTTTCCATTTCCGCGGCGCATCTTTTTTTGGTGTTTTCCAGTTCGGCATACGCGCGCAGACAGTCGTCCTTCAGTTTGGCATTTTCCTCTTTCAGCAGCTCGGCCTCTTCGTCGATTTTTTCGGAAGTTTTTTCGATTTCTTCGGCAAGGCATTCCGCATCTTCCGTCACAATATCGTTTTCGTCGGACAAGTTATGCTCAATTTCATCCTTTTTCATTTTTACCTCTTTAATTTTTTTTGCAAAGCGCGTATATTCTTTATATAAAAGATTTAATAATTTAGAAGAAACAAGTCAAGTGGATAAATTTTTGCCTTTTTTAATCAATTATTAAAACAGGCAGAGTATTTTTTCCGTGGCTGGATTATTCTGACTAAAAGAGAGATTGAGCATGAGTCCCGTTTCCTCATCCAAAGCTGTTGACGGCGCGTTCAGACCGCTGCCGAAAAGTTTTAACATAAAAAAATTTCCGCTGACCTTCGGCGTGGTCAACAACCCCGCTCTGGCCGAAATTCAAAACCTCGGGCGCATACAATGTCTCGGCAAAAAAGACTGGCCGCAGATGGATAAAATCAACGCCTGGATGATTACGGCGGAAACTGCCACCTTTATGAAATGGGGCGGGCTCGGCATGGTGGCTTCCGAACTGCCGGAAGCCTTCAACCGCTGCTTTGCAAAACACGGCGACAAAATAACCGTCGTTACCCCGCTTTATACCGGCGACACGGGCAAAAAAAAGGCCTTTTTGGAAAAAGAGGTTTATCACGGCGCCGAAAAAAAAGATATCGAATTAAAAAAACTTCTTGTCTTAAAAGTACCCTTTTGCAACAGCCGCAACAGCTTGACCAAACATCCCGTTACCGTCTATTGCGGACGGTGCAACGGGGTGCAATATCTGTTTTTGGAAAACGAACGTTTCTTTTCCGTCAACCCCCATCCGGAAAACAATCCGGCGCAGGACGGCTGCTATGTCTTAAACGAATTCAACATCAACGAAGTGGAGCGCTTTGCCTTTTTTTCCAAAGCGGTCTACATGCTGGTTTGCTCCCTGCTTGAAAAAAAACAAACCGAAGCGGAGGCACCCAACCTGCTGATTGCCAACGACTGGCACAGCGGCGCTCTGGCCGGACTGACCAAATATTTTTCGATTGCCCGCCGCGAAAAAGGACTGATAACATCGTCGCTTTGCGAAAAATTAAAAAATCTGCCGGTCGTCCATCTGGCGCACCATTTGGGCTATCAGGGCTGGGATTACCCCAATACGGTCAAACTGCTCAATTCTTTATACGAAAACACCGCCGCCGCCGTCGTCAAAAACGCCAAAGCCGTCAAAAACGCCAATCCGCGAACCGGCGACACGTTAGTCGTTTACGATTGCTACAATCAGGCGTCGTGCAATTTTCATCTGGCCGACCGGGTGATTACCGTTTCCAAAAACTACATGGAAGAAGTGTCCAAAGAACTCGACTTCGGTTATGACTTTCGCGATATTTTGAAGATACGCAAAGACCACCGCAACTTTTTCGGCATCGTCAACGGCTACGACAAAAAGCTCATCACCCCGAACCCGAAGCGAATTGAAGCTGTCAACCGTTATTTTGCGCCGTTCTGCTTCCGCTATTATGACGAAAACAGTCTGGAAGAAAAGCTCGCCAACAAAAAAGAATTTATCCGCCTTATCTCGCGGATTGCCGCCGATGCCGACTTTAAGCAAAAAGTGATTCCGCTGGTCGACACCTACCGCTTTAACGATATCAGCAAAAAAATCAAAAACATCGAGCGCACGCCGATTGTCTGCGCCACCAGCCGGCTGGTCGAACAAAAAGGCTACGACATTGCCGCTCAGGCTATTACCAACCTGTTTGTCCGTTTCGGCGCGTTGAAAAACATAGAAATGCCCGTATTCGTTTTGGGCGGCGCCGGCGACAGCGGATATTTCGAACACCTGACAAACCTGAAAGACCGCGTCATGCGCGAAAATCCCAACTGCGGGGAACGCCTCTTTGTTTTCCGCGGCTATCAGGACGATTTTGCCTATGCCGTTCAGATGGCCTCCGATTTTTACATGATGCCCAGCCGCTTTGAACCCTGCGGCCTGACCCAGATGGAAGCCATGGCCAAAGGCGCGCTGCCGGTTGCCATGTCCACCGGCGGACTGGTCGACACCATCGAACACGGCGTGGACGGTTTCCGCACGGAGGTTTTCTTTTCTTCCAACAAACGGCGGGTCTACGGCAGCAACCTGACGGCGCAGCGCTTGAAAACCAACGCCAACGCCTATGCCGAAACCCTCTGCAAGGCGCTGGAAACTTTTTATTGCCACAGTGACAAAATACACCGAATGACGGTTGCCGCCATGCAAAAAGATTTCAGCTGGGATGTCGAAAACGGCAGCATATACAAATATCGGCAACTGTTTAAGACTGGCCATCTGTAAAACGCACCGAAAAATCCATCTGCTCAAAATATATTTTTGGCTTGTATAATCATGTTTTAACGAATATGGTATTAGCATTGGTATAGTTACAACATAACAGGAGTAAACACAGATGGGCGACACTTCGGTTGCAACACAGGTAGCCGCCAAATGGCGCAAAAAGAGAGGAGCGCTGATTATGGCCCTCCACGAAATTCAGGATGTTAAGGGCTACGTACCGTGGGAAGACGCGCTGGAGGTCGCGCAGGTTATGAACATCCCGCTGGCGCGTATCTACGAAGTTCTTACCTTTTACAACTTTTTCAAACTGGACGCGCCCGGCAAGGCGGTCATTTCCGTGTGCACCGGCACGGCCTGCTACCTGAAAGGCAATGACAAGGTGCTGGAAGAGTTCAAAAAAGAATTGGGCATCGGTGAAGGCGAAAGCACGCCCGACCGCATGTTCCACCTGCAATGCGTCCGCTGTGTCGGCTGCTGCGGGCTGGCGCCGGTCTGTGTGGTCAACGGCAAGACCTATGGCCGGGTAAGCGTCGGCGACGTCCGCAACATTATCGACGAATGGCGCAAAAAATTTGACGACGAAGACAAGGAGCTCTCCCATGGCTGATATGAACGAAATTGATAAAAGATTTGACATTCACGAAATTGCCAAAAACAAAATGGCCGACATCGACCGCTATGCCTGCACCATCTACTGCTGCCACTCCACCGGCTGCAAATCTTCGGGCAGCGACGACATCCTCGAGCTGATGAAATCGGCGGTGGCCGAACACGGACTGGAAGGCAAGGTGCGCATCGTCGCCACCGGCTGCATGGGACTGTGCGCTCAGGGACCTCTGGTCAGAGTGGAAATAAAAGGACAGAAAGACGTGCTCTACAAACGGCTGGAACCTTTGGTGGCGCGCATTATCATCAGCGAACACGTCATTCCCGCCCTCAAGCTGGAAGAAGGAGAAACTTTCGAACTGCCGGAATTCTTAAACAAATATGTTCTGTCGCTTGACCTGCCGTTCTTCACCAAACAGGAAAAAGTGGTGTTAAAGCAGGCCGGACACCTCGACCCCGAGGACATTCAGGAATATATCGCCCGCGGCGGCTATCTGGCTTTGGAAAAAGCCTTAAAAACCATGACCCCCGCCGAAGTGGCCGCCGAAATCAAAAAATCCGGTCTGCGCGGTCGCGGCGGCGCCGGTTTCCCGACCGGACTGAAATGGGAACTGGCCGCCAAAGTGCCGGTGGTGGACGACAAATTCATCATCTGCAACGGCGACGAAGGCGACCCCGGCGCCTATATGGATCGAAGCATTTTGGAATCCAACCCGCATGACGTTATCGAAGGCATGATGATTGCCGCCTACGCCATCGGCGCGACGGAAGGCTGGTTTTATATCCGGGCGGAATATCCGCTGGCCGTCGAACGCATCGAAAAAGCCATCAAAGCCTGCAAAAAAACGCGCCTGCTCGGCAACAACATCATGAACAGCGGCTTCAATTTCAACATCGACATCCGCCTCGGCGCGGGCGCTTTCGTCTGCGGCGAAGAAACGGCGCTTATCCACTCGATCGAAGGCAAGCGCGGCACTCCGCGGCCGCGGCCGCCCTACCCGACGGAAGTGGGACTGTGGGACAAGCCGAGCTGCATCAACAATGTGGAAACTTTGGCCAACGTGCCCTCGATTATCTTAAAAGGCGCCGACTGGTTTTCTTCTTTCGGAACGGCGACGTCGAAAGGCACCAAAGTTTTTGCCTTAACCGGACAGGTTGAACACTCCGGACTGATAGAAGTGCCGATGGGCACCACCATCGACACCATCGTCAACGAAATCGGCGGCGGCGTGCCGAACGGCAAAAAACTGAAAGCCGTCCAGACCGGCGGCCCCTCGGGCGGCGTTATTCCGGCCGTGGACATCGATTTGCCGGTATGCTACGAAGAACTGAAAAAAGTCGGCTCGATTATGGGCTCCGGCGGCATGATTGTCATGGACGAAACCGCCGACATGGTCGACATTGCCAAATTCTACCTCGACTTTACGGTTGACGAATCCTGCGGCAAATGCGCCCCCTGCCGTATCGGCGGCAAGCAGATGCTGCTGCTCCTGGAAAAAATAGCCAAAGGCAAAGGTACGAAAAAAGATCTGGAACTGCTGAAAAAAGTGGCCGTTGCCATGCAAAAGGCCTCGCTTTGCGGGCTGGGACAAACGGCGCCGAACCCGGTTCTTTCCACCTTGCGCTATTTTGGCGAAGAATATGAGGCAAAAGTTGCCGCAAACGAAGCAAACAACAGGGAGGCAAACTAATGGTTAAGCTGAAAATAGACAATTACGACGTGGAAGTCACCGCCGGCACCACCATTCTGGAGGCCGCCCGCAGCGTCCATATCGAAATTCCCACCTTGTGCAAACACCCTGATGTTGACGCCACCGCCGGCTGCGGCATCTGCATTGTCAAAGTCAACGGGCGAATAATGCGTTCCTGTTGCACGCCGGTAGCCGAAGGCATGGAAGTCATTACCTCGGACGCCGAACTGGTCGACGTGCGGCGCACAGTCTTAAAACTGATTTTAAGCAACCACCCGAACGCCTGTCTCACCTGCATCCGCTCCGGACACTGTGAGCTTCAGGATCTGGCCAACACTTTCGGCATCAAAGACGCGCCGCTGCCAAACCTCACTAAACGCTGGCCGATTGACGATTCGACCAAGGCGCTGGTGCTCGACGCCAGCAAATGCATTCTTTGCGGGCGCTGTGTGGAAGTTTGCCAAAACCAACAGAACGTGTGGGCTTTGGGTTACTTAAACCGCGGCCTGGCCACCAGAATAACCGCTGCCAACGGCATCAATCTGGCCGACAGCCCCTGCATCAAATGCGGACAATGTTCCGCCCACTGCCCGACCGGCGCGATTGTCGAATATGACGAAACGCAAAAAGTCTGGGACATGCTGAACGACAAAGATATTTATACCATTGTGCAGATTGCACCGGCCGTTCGGGTTGCCATCGGCGAAGAGTTCGGTTTTGACTTTGGCGAAAACCTGACCGGCAAAACCTACGCGGCTTTGCGGCGGATGGGCTTTAAGCGGGTATTCGACACCAATTTCGGCGCCGACCTCACGATTATTGAAGAAGCCACCGAATTTGTCCGCCGCTTCACCAAAGAGCCGGAAAGTCTGCCGATGTTTACCAGCTGCTGCCCGGCATGGGTCGATTTGCTCGAAAAATATCATCAGGATATGATAAAACATTTCTCCACCTGCAAATCGCCGCAATCAATGGTCGGCGCCCTGGCCAAAACCTATTACGCCGACAAGGCGGGGATAGATCCGGCCAAAATCCGCGTCATTTCCATCATGCCCTGCACAGCCAAAAAATGGGAGATTGTCCGCAGCGAGGACATGCATTCATCGGGTTTTCAGGACGTAGATGTGTCGCTGACCACGCGCGAACTGGCGCGGATGATTAAACAGGCGGGCATCGATTTTCGCAGCCTGCCGGACGAAGAAGCCGACAATCCGCTCGGCGAATATTCCGGCGCCGGCACCATTTTCGGCACCACCGGCGGGGTGATGACGGCGGCGTTGAGAACGGCATACTTTTACATCACCGGCAACGAACTCGGCGAGCTTAATTTCCGCGACATCGAAGGCTTAGACGGCATTAAGGAAGCGGAAGTCGTCATTGCCGGCAAAACGATTCGCATTGCCGTTGCGCACGGCACCGGCAATGTCGAAAAAGTTCTGGCGCGGCTTCGCGCGGCGCAGGAGGCCGGCGAAGAGCTGCCTTATCACTTTGTGGAAGTCATGGCCTGCCGGGGCGGTTGCATTGCCGGCGGCGGACAGCCGCGGGTGATGTTGCCGGGACAGCCGAAACCGCGCGGCATTACCGACGACATCCGCCGCAAACGCGCCAAAGGCTTGTTTGACGAGGATCTGCGCTCCCAAAACAGGCTCTCGCATCACAATCAATCCATCAAGATGCTCTACGACGAATATATCGGCGAGCCGAACGGCGAAAAAGCGCATCATCTGCTGCACACGCATTATGTGCCGCGGTCGACTTATAAACGCTGATATTTTTTCGATTCGGCAAACAACAAATGCTCCGTCGGTCGACGGAGCATTTATTGTTTGGGACATATCATCAATAATCGCCCGCGTTTTTGAAAAAGGCCGGCGTTTTGAAACTATGTTTTACTTGTTTTTTCTTGCCCATATCCTCCGATCCGCAAACAAAGAGACAAGCAGAAAAGGAAGAGCAACAACCATGTAGAGAAGCAATATGGTTCCCCACACGCAACCGGCAACAACGTTCCCGATGTTAAATTTTTTACCTGTTTTCATAATAATAAAGAATATCTGTTTTTATATTACGTTTTTTTGTCTAAAAATCAAGAAAAAATCGTCAAACAAATCGTCTGCTGCCGTTATTTTGGAAAAAAATACCGCGACAAACGGTTTGTTCTCCCGAAAATACCATAAAAACAAATGCTCGAAAATCAACCCGGCCGTTTAGCCGCCGCTGCCAGCCGCAACAGCGTCAGGCTGACGATTTCTTCCGCCGGCAGCCCCGTCGTTTTGCAGTCTTTTTCGGCCTCATAGACCATGGCAAGAGCGCGCTGCAGCTTGTTTCGACTCCAGTTGCTCAGCTGCTGCCGGAAGGCGTCCGCCCGATAAAAAATAATCTTCGGCACCAGACGCTGCATGGCTTTTTCCGCCGAGTCGCCCGCTTCCATATCCGCCCGACAGGAAAGCAGTTTCTGCAAATGATAGTTCAGCCCGCGAACAACGGCAACCGGCTCGTTGCCCTCGCTCAGATAGCGGTTGTAAAAAGCCAGTCCGCCGGCCTTGTCGCCGGCCAGCACCGCATAATAAATATCTTCCAAACCGGAAGCCGACGAATCGCCGATGATTTTGTTGACGATATCCACTGTTACGTTTTTGGCGCTGCCCATATAGGTCGCGAGCTTATCCAGCTCGCCGGCATTAATCAGACGGTCGCCCGAAAGTCGGGCACACAACAGCTGAACCGCCGCCGGTTCAAACGTCAGCCCCATTTCTTTTAGCGCCGTGCGAATATCCTCACCTTTATCCTCATAACAGGCAAAAACCGCCGTGTCGGCGCTTTCCTCGGCCATTTTGACCAGCGACGACTTCCGGCTCAGACCGCCGTCACCCGACAAAATCAGCAAATTGCCGCCCGTGGGGCTTTCATCGAGCATTTTGCGGATGCCTTTGGTCAGATCGTTGCCGGCATTGTTGACGATAATCACCCGCCGGCCGCCGAGCAGCGACTGGCCGTTAAACTCGCCGTACAGAACGCCGATGTCGCCCGTCAGCGTATCCCCCGCCAGCTCCGCCACACGGAACGCGTCGTTCAAATCCGGACATACGGAGCGCGCCAGCCTTTTGACCGTATCACGCTGCAAACCCTCGTTGCTGCCGTAAATCAGAAAAGCCCGGATTTTATCGTCGGTTTTTTTGATATAACTCTCTATCTGCGCCGATTTATAAATCATCTTCCGTCGCCGTTTCCTCCGTTATCTCTTCCGGCAGCGCGTTGTGAAAATACGCCCCGAGCCGCAGAGCAATGTCGTTGGCAATAATATCCGCCGCATATTCGTCGCCTTTTTTGCGGGCAATGGTGGTGGAATACGGATTGGCCAAAATGTCGTAGCTGGTATAGGCCACGCTGTCGCCTTTCATGACCTGCCGACCGTCTTCGGTCATATAATAGGACACTTTGTAAACCACCATTTTGCGGGTTGCGGTAATATCCGAACGCAGCGCCTGATCCGTTTCGCGCTTGCTGGCAAGAGAGGCAAACAGACGATATTTCGGTTCTTTCGGCGAACCTTTGGGAGTCAACAAATCGAGCAGATTGTTGCGCAAAACCTGACCAAACCGGTCGGCTATCGGCTCAATGCTGATTTTTGCCATTTCGTCGCTGATGGAAGTATCAAAGTCCCCGCCGTAATACCACATGTTGTCATGCTTTTTTTCCACATACAACGGCTGAAAACCGCACCCGCACAAAAACAGCGCCGGCAGCAAAACCAGAATATATTTTGTTAGAAAACGCAAAACTCTCTGTCCTTTCGTATAAGCAAAGGGCGGATAACGGTTCCGCCCCGTTGTCAGGCCACGATGTTGATAATCCGGTTGGGAACGACGATGATTTTTTTCACCGGCCGACCGGAAAGCTGCCGCACCACGTTTTCCAAAGCCAGCGCCTTGGCTTCCGCCTCCGCCTGCGGAGCGTCTTTCGGCATCTCGATGGTGCCGCGCATTTTGCCGCAGATCTGCACGGCGATGGTTACCGTGTTTTCTTCCGCCAGCTTCGGGTCGCCCACCGGCCAGCTTTCGGTAACGATCAGACTGTCTTTGCCCATCCTGGCCCACATTTCTTCGGCCAGATGCGGCGCAAAGGGCGAAACAAGTTTAAGCAGCGTCAGGTACAATTCCTCCGGAATTTCCGCCAACGCGGAGAGATAGTTGACATAGG
This sequence comes from uncultured Alphaproteobacteria bacterium, assembly GCA_944390915.1. GTDB lineage: Bacteria > Pseudomonadota > Alphaproteobacteria > RF32 > CAG-239 > JAFUYI01. Next base: position 30,101 of record CALXRS010000004.1, on the reverse strand, counting down.
TCATCAGCGACGAAACGGCGGTGTTAAAACGCATCTGGTCGATTCGCTCGCTCACTTCCAAAATGCATTTGTGCATGGCTCTGAGATCGGCCGCCGACGGGGCAACCGGCGCCGTCTTTTTCATCAACCCGTAGATTTTGTTGACAAAGCGATACACACCCATCAGACTTTCATCCGACCACATAGCCACCTGATCGAACGGACCGATGAACATTTCATACATCCGGAAAGTATCCGCCCCGTAAGAGCTGACAATATCATCCGGATTAATCACGTTGCCGCGCGACTTGGACATTTTTTCGCCGTTGGAAGCCAAAATCATACCGTGAGAAGTCCGCTTATTATAAGGTTCTTTGGTCGGCACCAAGCCCAAATCATAAAGAAACTTATGCCAAAAACGGGAATACAAAAGGTGCAGCGTGGTATGCTCCATACCGCCGTTGTACCAGTCGACGTTCATCCAGTAATCAAGCGCTTCTTTCGAGGCAAATTCCTTATCGTTGTGCGGATCGCAATAGCGCAGAAAATACCAGGAAGACCCCGCCCAATTCGGCATGACGTCAGTTTCGCGTCTTGCTTTACCGCCGCATTTCGGACAGGTCGTGTTCACCCAATCGGCGGCCTTGGCCAGTGGCGATTCGCCCTCATCATTTGGGAGATAGTCCGGCACTTCGGGCAATTTCAAAGGCAGCTCCGATTCGGGGACCGGCTGCCAACCACAATGCTCACAGTAAACCATCGGAATGGGCTCGCCCCAATAGCGTTGGCGTGAAAACACCCAGTCGCGGAGCTTGAAGTTCACTTTTGCCCGACCGAAATTGTTTTCAACAGCATAATCAATGGCCGCTTTCATGCCGTCTTCCTTGTTCAGACCGTTCAAAAAGCCGGAATTGACATGCGCGCCGTCCTCTTCCCATGCCTGTTCGGAAATATCGCCGCCCTCCAGCACCTGCACAATCGGCAGATTGAAAGCTTTGGCGAAATCGTAGTCGCGCTGATCGTGCGCCGGCACGGCCATAATCGCGCCGGTACCGTATCCCGTCAGCACATAGTCGGAAATAAACACCGGAATCAGCTCGCCGTTGTAAGGATTTTTGGCCTTAATGCCTTTCAGTTCAACCCCGGTTTTGCTGTCGTCCATGGTTCTCTGCAGTTCCGACTTTTTGGCCGCGGCTTCAACATAGGCACGAATTTCCTCTTTGTTTTCAAACAGGTTTTCCAGTTCGGAAACATATTTATGTTCCGGCGCCAGCACCATGTAGGTTACGCCGAAAGCCGTATCCGGCCGCGTGGTATAAACCGTCAGTTTTTTATCGGCAAGCGGGGCGCCGGCGGCATCTGTCAGCCCGAAGTCGAGCTCCGCTCCCTCCGAACGTCCTATCCAGTTAATCTGCTGGGTTTTTACCCGATCGATAAAATCAAGCCCGTCCAGATCGTTAATCAGCCGATCGGCATATTTGGTGATGGCAATCATCCACTGTTCTTTGTTTTTGCGCACCACTTCCGCGCCGCAGCGTTCACAACAGCCGTTGACGACTTCTTCATTGGCCAGCCCCACTTTGCACGAAGGACACCAGTTGATGGCTATTTTGTCCTTATAGGCCAGGCCTTTTTCAAAAAACTTGATAAACATCCACTGCGTCCATTTGTAATATTCCGGATCGCAGGTGGAAATGGCGCGATCCCAGTCAAAACTGAAACCGATGGATTTCAGCTGACGGGTAAAGTTTTCGATGTTGGCTCTGGTCGACACAGCCGGATGCACACCGGTTTTGATGGCATAGTTTTCCGCCGGCAGGCCGAACGCGTCAAAGCCCATCGGATAAAGCACGTTGTAGCCCTGCATCCGTTTTTTGCGCGCCACCACGTCAAGCGCGGTGTAGGAACGCGGATGCCCGACATGCAAACCGGCGCCGGACGGATAGGGAAACTCGACCAGCACATAAAATTTTTCCTTGTTTTTATCTATTTCAACCTTGTAGGTTTTCTCGTCTTCCCAAATTTTTTGCCACTTATGTTCAATGGTGCGGAAATTGTATCTTTCTTCCATTTCCCAGTCTTTCTGCCATTCGGCAAAAGATTTGCCGTTGTGTCTTGCGCTATGGTCGTCCGTCAACTTTTTTCTCCGTATTTTTGCTGTTTTGCTTTATGTTACTTTTAGTGTCATAAGCTATAATATATTTCATAAAAATACAATAGGGTTAAATCATTTTCGCACTTGTATTTGCCGGGGCTTTTCCTTAAACTGGCAACAAAGAAAGCCAAAAAAAGGACCCGAACAAAGTGGATATTCGCAATTTTGCCTTTGAGCTCTACCGTCAAAGCCTCGATTCGGCCGCCGACGGCCGCCGGAAAGAGCTGCCGGAAGAACTTTCCGCGCACGACCGCGCTTTTGTGCTGCGGCTGGTGCAAACCACGCTCCGCCGACAGGAGTTTTTCAAAAAAATCGCCGCCCGTTACGGGGCGCGCAAAATATCCGCCCGGCCGGACGCCGCGCAAACGGCGCTTTTGCTCGGCATGGCGGAAATTCTTTATTTCGACACGCCGGATTACGCCGCCGTCAACAGCTACGTGGCGCTGGCAAAAAAGAAAAGCGGCCGGTTTGCCGGCGGTTTCGTCAACGCCGTTTTGCGCAAAATTTGCAGCGACGCGAAAGAACTTTCCGCTCTGACGCCGCTGCCGTTTTTTCCGCCGGCTTTTCGCAAAATGCTGACCGGCAGCCTCACAAAAACGGAAATCGACGCCGTGGAGCGCGCCTCCCTGACCGAACCGCCGCTTGACATCACCGCCCGCGAAAACCCCGAAGATCTGTGCGCCGCGCTCGGCGGCACGCTGCTTGCCAACGGCAGCATCCGCCTGACAAACGCCGGCAGCGTGCGCGCTTTGCCCGGTTATGAAAAAGGCGCCTGGTGGGTGCAGGATTTTTCCGCCTCGCTGCCGGTTATCTCGCTCGGCGACGTCAAAGGCAAAACGGCGCTTGACGTATGCGCCGCGCCGGGCGGCAAAACGGCGCAACTGCTGGCCAAAGGCGCCCGGGTGACCGCGCTCGACATTTCCGCCGCCCGTCTGCAAACTCTTGCCGAAAATCTGGCCCGTTTGCGCCTGACGGCCGAAAACGTCGTTGCCGCCGACGCGCTCAAATTCTTGCCGACGGCGCCAAAATTCGACATTGTTTTGCTTGACGCCCCCTGCTCCGCCGACGGCACTTTGCGCCGACATCCGGAAATTGTCCACACCCGCACCGCAGCCGACGTCGCCGGCGCCGTCCCGTTGCAACAAAAACTCCTGACCGCCGCCGCCGAAGCGGTCAAACCTGGCGGCACCCTGCTTTACGCCGTCTGTTCCATGTGTCGGGCGGAAGGCGAAGAGCAGATAAGGCGTTTTCTAAAAAACAGAAAAGATTTTGCCGTTGCTCCGGTTAGCGCAACCGACATCTGTCCTTTTGCCCCCGGAGAGGCCGAACCGCTGCTGACAAAAGACGGCTTCATCCGCTGCCGGCCGGACATCGGCGCCGGCATGGACGGTTTTTTTGCCGCTCGCCTGACACGCGGCGCAGATATAACTGTTGAAGAAAAAACCGATACATATTATAACTGAATAAAACAACGGTTAAGGAGCACTGTTCATGAACCTGACATTTTTTATTGTTTTGGGCCTGGCTTTTTTATGTTTTATCATTCCCGCGATTCGCTATGTTTTCATTGCCCGCAAAGGTGTTTTTGAACAACGGGGTTGGCGCTGTTCGGTTTTTTTGCCGGCGGCCGGCGTCTTACTGCCTGTTATGCTGGCGGCCTGGTTTCTGTTCTTTGATGAGCGCGATTTTATAACGTCTTTTACCTTGCCGCAATTGCTGATGCCTTTTGCCGGCGCGTTGCTTATCCTTTTTGTCGGCAACAAAACGACCGACGAAAAGGCTGTCTGTGCCGCTGTCTTTGCGGCCGCAATGCTGTCGGTCGTCGTTCTGCCGGAAGAAAGTTTGTTTTTTATTTCCTTTATGCCGGCATGGGCTGCTCGCCTGTCGATCGCCGCCTGTTGGATTCTGTTTACGTTGTTTTGGCGCTTTGTTAACAACGGAGACGGTTCTCTGGCGGTTTTTTCCGCAGCGGCTTCTTTAGGCGTCGGCATTCTCGGCACGGTCAATGCCCTGCCTGTTTTCATCGGGGCGGCGGGCTGGTTTTTTACCGCTGTTTTTCTTGTGTTGACGACCTTTTCGTGGTATCCGTCCCGAGTTAAAATTTCATCGGTTGACGCCGCGGCTTTCGGATTCCTGCTCTTTTCATTGCTTTTGTCGGCTTCTGCCGAAGGCGCCGTTTCCTGCAGCCTTATTTTTATCATGTTTCCTCTGGTCGATTTTTGCTGGGCTCTTATTTTAAGATTAACCTTTCTGTCGTGCTACGCCGATTTAATCGACAACAGCGGCTTCAGACAAGCCGTTAACAACGGCATATCTCCCAACCAGGCGGCCTCATTAATCATCCGCTCACAGATGTTGACTTTGCTGCTCGGATGTTTTCAGGCCTATTCGCCCGCGCCGGGGTCGTTGCTGCTGATCGCGCTGCTGCTTTCCGTGTGGTTGAATTACCGCCTGCGCTTTGTAAGCGCACCGCAACAGACAATCAGAGACATTAATGCGCAAGTTCTTGAAGAATTGCAGGATCGGGTTAACGAATTCAAAAGCTATCTGAAGGAAAAAGAACGTTAATGTCCGTAAAAAAGCTGTTTCATCGTATTTTTTCTTCTGCGCCGGATGCCGCCGACAACGGCAAACCCGTACCGGAAATACGTTTTAGGGCAGCCGTTGTCGGGTTTTACGATCACACCGGCAATTTCAACGGACAAAAATTGACGGATCTTTTGCAACACTACGAAGGACTGGAAGTTTTTTGCCTCAAGCCTGATTTTGACTTGTCCTTTCTCAATTTTGAAAGCCGCAATTTTTTCGATCTTCTTGACCGGGGGCGGAGTTTGCTGGAAAAAAGCGGTGCCGACGTCCTCGTCTGGGGATATTGCAACAACGGCCGGATGCGCCTGAACTTTCAAATTCCGCAGCAATACGAAAACGGCGAAAAAACATTTATCAGACTTCTGGACAGCATGTACCTGCCGGCCGCCGCCGTCGAAAACGGCCACAATCTGCCGCCGCCGTTACCGGATCTGCTGGCGGGAACGATCATCAGCGCCGTCGGCAGAACAAGCAGGGAAGAACAAATATACAAAAAATATCTTTTGCGCAAAATCATCGACCGCATATCCCGAACCGATTCAGCCAAAGATCTCGATCTGAACCACATGCCTTATATTTTGAGCCAGATCGGCTTAATTTACATGACTGTCGCCGCCGACAAATGCAACGAAAACGATTTTGAAATTATCGGCAACCTTTTCACGGCCGCCCTGAAATATCGAGACCGGATACTCGAACCGACCGAACTCGGCTGCATTTATCTGCATTTGGGACAACTGAACGACTACGCTTCGGTTTACATGGGGCGGCGTTCGGGGTTTTATTTTCGCGAGGCCATCCGTTTTTATCAACAGGCTCAGAAATTTTTCGGAAAATACACTTATCCCTACGATTACGGACATATTTGTTATAAGCTTTCAGGATTGTATTACAACTACTGGAAACGTACCGAAGATCTACAGGCTTTGCGCGATTCCGTCGCTCAACTGAGAGAATGCGAACGTATTTTTACGGAAGCGCAGTTTCCGCAATTTTGGAGCAAAATAGAAGGCAGCCTGGGCTACCTGCTGCACAATCTGGCGCGCCTGACCGGCAATACGGAGATCTGCCGACTTGCCGCGGCCGCTTACCGCAACCGGCAAAAAATCGTCAGCGAAAGCCGACAGCCTTTTTTCTGGGCGCAAATACAGGAAAAAATTGCCGAAATCTATTATCTGGAAGGAAAAATTTCAGCCAATCCGGAAGCTTTGGAGGAAGCGCTGGAATGCTACCACGACGCGCTTTATTTTTATGAAACCGGCAAGCACGAAAACGCCGCCGTTCACGCCCGTAACGGAATCGCCAAAACAAGGCAACTGCTGGAAACAATAAAAAACTGAACTTTCCCCGCCGTTACTTCTTTTCATAACGGGCGCCAAGGGCTTTGTAGATGTAATTTTCGTATTTGATAATCTGATATTTTTGCTCAATCAGGCTTGTTTTAAGGGAATTTTCGGTATAAATGGCCTCCAGAAAATCCTTGAATTCCGCTTTGCCGGAATTGTAGCGGTTGCGGTAATAGGCGGTAATTTCCACCGCGTTGAGATAGTTTTCGCTGATATTGTCGAATATTTCCTTCGATTTCAGATAGGCATAGTAATAATAGGCAATTTCGTTCAAGGCCTGCGTCAGCGTTTCCTGAAAATCAAGCAGGCTCAGCTGATAATCCGCCTCCGATATCTTGATGTTGTTTTTCACCCGGTTCCAGTCCAAAAACGGCAAATCAACGGAAACACTGCCGAGAATGTAGGAAAAATCAAAAGTTGTCCGCGCTTTGGAAGAAGAAGAACCGAGAGCTCCGTTGACGGAAATGTCCGGATACCAGCTTTTGTTTTCCGCCTTCAGTTCTTCAAAAGCGCTTTGCAGACGATATTGTGCCGCCAGCAGATCCGGACGACGCGCCAACACCGCCACCGGCACGTCGAGATCGGGCGCGGTGGTTTTCTGTTTCAGGATATCACCAAAGGCAATATCTTCCACCCCGCTTTTAACGTTCAGGATATTTTGCATGCTGGCAACCATTTCCTTAAACGTCGTTTCCAGATTAAGCAGGCGGTTTTGTTCCGAAAGCAGGCTCTGTTTAGCCTGCAAAAACTCTACATTGTCGGTTTTGCCGCTCTTATATTTTTCTTCGGCAATTTTTTTAATATCCTCGTAAGCGCGGATATTATCTTTGGTAACGTCAATGGCGTTTTCCAGATATTCCAGATTAAAATAAAGATCGACCACGCTGTTGACCAAAGTCAGGCGTGCCGTTTCCTTGTCGAGAGCGGTCGCCTGATAAGAAAATTCCTGCGCGGTATAGAGATTGCGGATTTTGCCGTATAAATCCACTTCATAGCTCAACCCCAAATCGCCGGAAAAATTGTCGCCGAAATCGTCACCGGTGTAAATTTTGCGTTGTGACGAAGCGTCCAACGATCCGTAAACCGTCGGAAACAAATCGGAGGCCGCCAGATTCAGGTTATAAAGCTCCTTATTCAGGTTGAGCGCCGCCCGCAGATAGTCCGGATTGTTGGCCAGAGCCGTTTCAACCAAATTATTGAGTTCGGCGTCATTATATTGCCGCCACCAGTTTTCGTCCGCCGTAAAGGCCGCGGCCGCGGATTCCTCATATTTCAGCTCTTCCGCCAAACTCAACGGTTCCGGCACGGTTGTTGCGCAGCCGGCGGCAAAAAAGAGGGAAAATCCGACAAGAAGTTTGAAAGTCCGATATTTTTTCATGTTACTCACTCGCTAATGCATCTATGGGATTGAGGTTGGAGGCGTTTTTAGCCGGCATATAGCCGAAGATAATGCCGATGGCCGTGGAACAAACCAGCGCCAGCACAATTGACGCGGTGGAAAAAATCATGCCGAAATCTTCCGTAAAAGTATTAAAACCAAAGCCGATAAGCATGGACAGAGCCACCCCCATAAAACCGCCGACCAGACAGATAAGTATGGCCTCTATCAAAAACTGTTGCAAAATATCCGCCTGCTTGGCGCCGATGGCCATGCGGATGCCTATCTCCCGCGTCCGCTCGGTAACCGAAACCAGCATGATGTTCATCACGCCGATGCCGCCGACGACAAGCGAGATGACGGCAATGCTCGCAATCAGAAACTTCATGGTATTGGTCGCGCTTTCCACCGTCTGCTTGATGCTGTCGGTATTAATCATAAAAAAGTCTTTTTTGCCGTGCAGAGCGGTCAGGATGCGGTCAATGCTTTCTTCCGCCACCTGCGAATTGACGTTGTCCGCTACCTTGACGGTAATCGAATTGATGTCGCTGCTGCCGGTTATGCGATACATGGCGGTGGTGTAGGGCACCCAGATGTTCATCGATTCCGACGACGGGCCGGGGCTGTTGTCTTTGGCCGCCACGCCGATAACTGTCAGCGGCTTTTTGTTGAAAATAATCACTTCGCCGAGCGGATTGGGATTGTCGGCAAAAATCTCGTTTTTGGTATTGTCGTCAATCACCACCACGGAAGCCATATCGCGCACTTCTTTTTCGCTGAAGACACGTCCCTGGGCTATCTCCCGCCCCTTTACGTCAAAATAAGCCGCGCCCACACCGCGCATCTGCGCCGTCAGCGAATAGTTCTGATAAACCATGGTGCCGCTGACGGAAACGTTGGGCGTGGAATTGTCGATAAAACCCTGTTTGGCCAGATATTCGGAATCGCGCACTTTCAGAGTTTTGACCCTGCCCGAACGCATGTCGCCGAAACTTTTGCCGGGCATAATGTCTATCGTGTTGGTGCCCATCGAATTTATCTGTTCCAAAATTTTGGCCTGCGAGGCGTTGCCGAGCGCCACCACCGACACCACCGAGGCAATGCCGATAATGATGCCGAGCATGGTCAGAAGCGACCGCATTTTGTTGGCCAAAATGGCATGCAGCGACATTTTCAACGATTCGAGAAAACTGTATTTCAAAGCGTCGAAGCGGCTGCGATGAATATCGGCCACCGTATCCGTCGCCGGATAAAAATCCTCTGCTTTGCGCGTGTCGGACACGATTTCCCCGTCCTTGATTTCAATAATCCGGCTGGCCTGCGCGGCGATGCTTGCGTCATGCGTCACCAGAATAATCGTATGCCCCTGGCGGTGCAGATTTTTAATAATTTCCATCACCATTTCACCGCTTTTGGAATCGAGCGCGCCGGTCGGTTCGTCGGCCAGAATGATGTCGCCGCCGTTCATCAGCGCGCGGGCAATGCTCACACGCTGCTGCTGTCCGCCGGAAAGCTCGTTCGGTCGGTTGTTCAGCTTGTTGCCGAGCTCCAGTTTTTTTAATAAATCGACGGCTCTTTTGTCGCGCGCTTCCGCGTTCAAGCCCAGATAGACCGCCGGCAGAGCGGCGTTTTCGTCGGCTTTCAGACTGTTTAGCAGATTATAGCGTTGAAAAATAAAGCCGAAAGTCTTGCAGCGCAGTTCGGCCAGTTCGTCCTTGCCCATTTTGCCGACCTCAACGCCGTTGATTTTATAAGAACCGTTGGTCGGCACGTCCAAACAGCCGATAATGTTCATCATGGTCGACTTGCCGGAACCGGACTGGCCGATAATGGCCACAAAATCGCCCCTTTCTATCTGCAAATCGATATTTTTCAGCACATGCACACGGTTGCTGCCGGCGCCGAAATATTTATTGATTTTCTTAAATTCGATTATGTTCATCGAAATCTCCTTGCGCCGCGGGCATTGGCGGCCTTATCGGAAATTTCGGACGACGACATCCGCGCCAGAATTACTTCTTCGCCGTTGCGAACACCGCTTTTGATTTCCACGTTCAAATCGTCGGAAACACCGGTTTCCACCGCGCGACGCTCGGCGCCCGCGGGAGTCAGCACTTCCACGTATTTGCCGTCGGCGTCGCTTCTGATGGCAACGCTCGGCACGGTCAGAACGTTTTCGGCACTTTCCACATAAATCACGTTTTGCGTGGTCATGCCGATTCGCAGATGGCCGTCTTCATTAGGCACTTCCAACCGGCCGTAATAATAAATCGCCTCGCTCGATTCGACCACTTCGGTATCGGTATATTGTCCGTCGGTGAGCTGCGTCAACCCGGGATCTATCGATTTCAGCGTGGTTTCCTTCACATTGTCCATATCCGCCAGCGTATAATAGCGCACTTTGTTGCCGGCCCGCACATGGCTGACGTCGCCTTCGGAAATTTCCATCAGAATCTCCATCCGGCTCAAATCGGCAATTTGCACAATCGTCGGCGTATCCATGGCCGAGTTCACGGTCTGCCCCTCTTTGACCGGCACGGAAACGACCGTTCCGTCGAGCGGTGCGGTAATTTTGGTATAACCGAGGTTGGTCTCCGCCGTGCTGAGAGAAATTTCCGTTTCTTTCAACGAAGCTTCCACTTCCGCCACTTTCGACAAAGCGGTTTCGTACACATCTTTGGCGTTTTCCAGATCTTCTTCCGACGCGGCGTTTTGCTTTTTCAGGGTCTGCATACGTTCATACTGTTTTTCGGCAATTGCAAGCGAAGTTTTGGCCGCCCGAAGCTGCGCCTCATAACTTTTCAGGCGCACTTTGTTGATATCCACTTCGTTTTGCTGGGTGGTGGAATCTATCTCGGCAATCATATCGCCTTTTTTTACTTTTTGCCCCACATCCACATAAAGCTTTTCTATCTGTCCGGTCGTCTGCGCGCCGACGGTCACCAAATCCACGGCATGCACTTCGCCGGTGGCGTTCACCACCTTTTGCACGCTTTGCCGCTTAACCGGCTGGGTAATATAGGAAATTTCTTCTTCGACCTGAAAATACCGATAATAGACACCGATGGCGGCGGCTGCCGCCAACAAAAGGAATACGACTTTTTTTCTGCTCTTGACCAACTTCATTTTTTCTCTCTTATTTGTTTGTTTTTGCGTATCTTGTCTTTTGTATGAATGTATTTGTTTTCCTTTAACATTCAATTAATGTACACAGGCAAAAACGAACGAAGAAAACAAAAAGTTCAAAAATTTTTTATAAAAAAGAAAATCCGTCCTGCATCTAAAATGCAAAACGGATTTTTGTCATCTGTCCTTACGGCGAAAAGGCTTGGAATATACCAGCAGACAGAGGACGATCATCAACGCAATCAACGCCGTCTGCCGCCAACTGTAACTTTCCAGATACACGGCCGACAGAGCCGTTGCGCTGAAAATAAGAACCATGCCGGCGCGAGCCAGAAACATTCTTCTGCGATAGCGCGGCCAATTTCCCTTCTGTATGCGCCGGCGAACCCAAAACGGATGCAAAAGAGAAATAATCACGACATAAACCGCCCCGACAAACGCGCCCACAAACAGACACAAAACGGGCGGACTCAGACTGAAATGATGTAAAGTCAAGAACATAATTATATTATTTTAAGATGTTAATAATCATTATCGCGGTTCAAATATAGCAGAAGAAAACCGGTTTGTAAATTTTTATAAATTTTTTTATAAAAAAAGCTTGCAATATTTTCTGTATATGATATTAAATACTTCGCATTCACGATGCGGGCGTAGCTCAGGGGTAGAGCGCAACCTTGCCAAGGTTGATGTCGAGGGTTCGAATCCCTTCACCCGCTCCAATACGAAAAGACCTCCAGAAAGGGAGGTTTTTTTGTATTGGAATTGTGGGAGATGCGGATTTGAACCCTCGAGGAAGAGGGTTCGACTACAAGCGAAAGGCGGACGGAAGAACGCCGGTGAGCAGGCTGAAGCCTGCGAATGAGCGCAGTGGGGCAAGCAAATGCGCAAAAGCATTTGTCGCGCCCCATCCCTTCACCCGCTCCAATACGAAAAGACCTCCAGAAAGGGAGGTTTTTTTGTATTGGAATTGTGGGAGATGCGGATTTGAACCCTCGAGGAAGAGGGTTCGACTACAAGCGAAAGGCGGACGGAAGAACGCCGGTGAGCAGGCTGAAGCCTGCGAATGAGCGCAGTGGGGCAAGCAAATGCGCAAAAGCATTTGTCGCGCCCCATCCCTTCACCCGCTCCAATACGAAAAGACCTCCCGAAAGGGAGGTTTTTTTGTACACTGAAAACCCCGCGTTAGACGCGGGGTTTTCAGTGTACAAAAAGAGGGGGTCGCTCTCGCGACTCCCTCTAAATATGTACTCCCTCAATTACTTGAGGTTAATGAACGGAACACTTTCCCCCAGCATATACTGAGGAAGCTGGCCATTCCATTTCTGGACGGCTTCATATTCTACCAGCCCCTTGTTTTTAGCCAAAGCCTGAGCCTTGATTTCCATAGCTTCAGCCTCAGCCTGGGCGGTAATTACCTTCTGATCTGCCTCTTCCTGAATACGTTTCGTATTATTGACCGCTTCCTGAGCTTTCTGCTCGGCGATCACTTTATCTTCAATTGCTCCTTCAAACTTGTCGGAGTAATCAATGTTGATAAATTGAAACGTAATGTTCTGGAAGAATCGACGATCCAGACGCTCCTGCAACCCGGCGACGACATCGACACGAGCCTTATCCCTATTGGAAACAAGGTCCTGTGCCTGCCACTGGCCTATAACGTCTTTTAAGACGTCGTTCAGCACGGGGATGAGTTTCTTTCCCTCATAATCCTTGCCGACTGTTTCGTACAATACATGCACATTGTCGGGCACGAGATCATAGGTAAAAGTGTACTCTATTTCCGCAGTCTGCACATCGGATGTGTAGGTTGCGGTCTTTTCTGTCATCTTTTTTGTACGCACGTCCATTTTGTACATCTTCGACACAAACGGTACTTTAAAGCCTATACCGTTGATATGACTCTGCTGGTCTACCTTTCCCAAGGTCACCAACACGCCGCGGTATCCCGGGCTGATGTAATACATGGAGCTGAACAACAAGATCAGTACAAACAACCCGCCTATGCTCCAACCGACGATGCGGCGGATCTTAGCGGCGCGTACCTTTTTTTCAGCTTTTTCACGTTCATAACGTTCTCTACGCTCATTTTCATAATCGTACATATACTATAAATTTAAAGCAGCAAAACCTTTGGCTGAAAAAATTCCGCGCATTTTACTTTTTCCGTTCAGACTTATATATTGATCCCTCAAGCACGTAGCTCATACTGCAAAGCAGCGGGCGGTCATTGCGTGTGACACTTTCATCCGAACATCCGAAGTGGGCAAATTTCATCTTTCGACAAAATCATTCCTGCGTTTCCTTTTCAAAGCTACTTTGGCTTTGCTTCATTAATAAATTCTAAATAATTGTTTTAGAATTTCAGTATGCTTTATTTTTTGACAAAAATCAAGTTTTTTCTGCAAAACAAGGGGCAAAAAAGAAAAACTTCTTTGCCCCCGAATTTTCAAAGCCGTTTTTTACCAAGCCATAACAACATGATAATCAAAAGCTTTTCAATATATAATCGCTGACTTTGGCCGCGTAAAAAGACGGGTCGGCAATCGGCTCGCCTTCGGCAATTTTGGCCTGGTCAAGCAAAATTCTGGCCACTTCTTCCGTCTTCGGACGCAAAGCCGTGTCTTCCATCGTTTCGCTCAGCTTAATAATCAGCGGATGGTAGGGATTTATTTCCAAAATCCGCGTCGAGGCAAAAGCCGTCTGCTGCTGATGGTTGCGCATCAGCCGTTCCAGATGGATGCTCATCTGTCCGCTTTCCACCGTCAGGCTCACCGGGCTGGCGGTCAGTTTTTCGGTAACTTCCACTTTGCCCACTTCGTCTTTGAACATGTCGGCCATCATTTTGGTCAGCTTTTCCAGATTTCCGGCCTCGGCGCGCGGTTCTTTGCGCTCAAACGACAAATCCGCATCGGCCTGCGAAACATGCTTGACCGCCTTGCCTTTATAGGTGGCCAGCGCCTGCGTCCAAAACTCGTCAATCGGATCGGTCAAAAGCAGCACTTCCAGCTCCTTTTGCTTAAAAGCTTCCAGCTGCGGATTGTTGGCTAACACTTTGACATCGTCGCCGGTAATGTAATAAATGGACTTCTGATCTTCTTTCATCCGAGCGACATACTGGTCAAGCGTCGTCAGTTTTTCCTTATCGGCGGTTGAAGCAAACAGCGAAAGCGCCGCCACTTCCTCCCGGTTGCCGAAATCCTCATAAATGCCTTCTTTGAAAGCGGTACCGAAATTCTGCCAGAATTTCAGATAATCCTCATAATTTTCGCTTTTCTTTTTCAGTTCTTTCAACAGACGGCCGACAATGCCGTGGCGGATTTTTGCCACCAGCGCGTTTTGCTGCAGCATCTCGCGCGAAATATTCAGCGGCAAATCGGAAGAATCCACGATTCCCTTAACAAAACGCAGATAATTCGGCATCAGCTCTTCCACCTTGTCGGAAATAAACACCCGGTTGACATAAAGTTTCAACCCCTGTTTTTTGTCCGGCTGGAACAAATCGTAAGGCTGGGTGGAGGGAATATAAAGCAGAGCCGTATATTCTATGCTGCCTTCGGCCTTAAAGTGGAGCGTCATCCATGGGTCGTCAAAATTGTGCGAAATATGCCGGTAAAAATCTCTGTACTGCTCGACGGTGATTTCCGCCTTGTTGCGCGTCCACAGGGCAGAAGCCGAATTGACCGTTTCTTCCCCGGCCTCGCCGAGGTTGAGCACGATCGGATAATTGATGTGGTCGGAATAGGTGCGGATAAGATGCCGCAGATAGATGGTGTCGGTAAAGTTTTTATCGTCGTCTTTTAAGAACAGTTTGATTTCCGTACCGATGCCCGTCTTTTCCGCCTCGCTTATCTCAAAACCGTCCGCACCGTCCGAAACCCAGCGCCAGGCCTGTTCCTCACCGGCCTTGCGGGTCAATATCTCCACTTTTTTCGCCACCATGAAAGCCGAATAAAAACCCACGCCGAACTGGCCGATTAAATCGGCGGGCGAACCGTTTTCCTTCATATTGGCGACAAAATCGGCGGTGCCGGACTTGGCTATCGTTCCCAGATGACTGATCAAGTCTTCCTTGTTCATGCCGATGCCGTTGTCGGCAACGGTTAGGGTGTTTTCCTTATCGTTCGGGGTAATGGTGATTTTCAGCTCGCCGTTGCCTTTGGCAATGTCCGGCGTGGTCAGCTGCAAATATTTAAGCTTGTCGCAGGCGTCACTTGCGTTTGAAACAAGTTCTCTTAAAAAGATGTATTTTTCCGAATAAAGGGAATTAATCACAATTCCCAGCATTTTGTTTACTTCGGCCTGAAAATTTATTTTTTCGCTCATGGTCAAAAAATCTCCGTAAAATTTCTTTACCATATATATGGGAAAAGCTTTTTGTTTTCGCAAGCGTCAGTCCCGCTTTTTTGGCGGCCGCACACTTTTTGCTTGATTTTATCGCAAATATGGCTAGATTGAGGGCTGAAATATTTTAAAGACAAACTCTTATCTAAGGAGATAAACCATGGTTTCTGTCGTTAATGACAATTGTATCAAGTGCAAATCCTGCGCCGACGTCTGCCCGGTAGACGCTTTCCACGAAGGCGACAGCCAGCTGGTTGTCGATCCGGACACCTGCATCAGCTGCGGCGTCTGCATTTCCGAATGCCCGCAGGAAGCGATCCAGACCGAAGAAGAAGCCGATCCGCACTGGGTTGAATTCAACGCCGAAAAAGCCAAACTCTGGCCGAACGCAAACGAATAATTCGTGCAAAATTTCGGAACCTCCGCCGCGGCGGAGGTTTTTTTTGCCCGCCTCCTGCCGCACGACAAAATTTTCCCTTGAAATCCGGCCGGCTTGTGCTATTGTGCGCTCAATCCTTTTTTTTAGATTTTTTTTGAAAGACAACGCAATGGAGCTGAGAAACATAGCCATTATAGCTCACGTCGACCATGGCAAAACAACGCTGGTCGACGCCCTGCTTAAACAAAGCGGAACTTTCCGCGACAATCAGAAAGTCCAGGAATGCGCCATGGACTCCAACGAACTGGAAAGAGAACGCGGAATTACCATCCTCTCAAAATGCACGTCGGTGGAATGGAACGGCACCCGCATCAACATTGTCGACACCCCCGGCCACGCCGATTTTGGCGGCGAAGTAGAGCGCATTCTGTCGATGGTGGACGGCGTCATTCTGCTGGTCGACAGCTCGGAAGGCCCCATGCCGCAAACAAAATTCGTGCTCGGCAAGGCCTTAAAAGTCGGCCTGAAACCGATTGTCGTCATCAACAAGGCCGACAAACCGGACGCCCGCGTCGACGAAGTCTTAAACGAGATTTTCGATCTTTTCGTCAGCTTAAACGCCACCGACGAACAGCTCGACTTTCCGGTGTTGTATGCCTCCGGCCGCAACGGCTGGGCCGTTAAAGACCTGGAACACGACGAAAAGAAAGACCTAAAAGTTCTCTTTGAGCTTATTTTGTCGCATGTTCCGGCGCCTTTGTGCTACCCCGAAAAACCGTTCACCATGCTGGCCACCACTTTGGAAGCCGACAAATTCATCGGCCGTCTGCTGACCGGCAAAATCCTTTGCGGCAGCGTGAAACCGGGCGACACGGTCAAAGCGCTCGACGGCAAAAACAACGAAATCGAACGATTCCGCATCACCAAAATTCTGGCCTACCGCGGACTTGCCCGCCAAAGTCTGGAAGAAGCCCACGCCGGCGACATCGTCGCCATTGCCGGCGCGGTCAAGGCAACCGTTGCCGACACCATTTGCGACTTTGCCGTTACCGAAGCGCTCGAAGCGCAGCCCATAGATCCGCCGACGCTGGTCATGACCTTTTCCGTCAACGATTCGCCTCTTGCCGGCCGCGAAGGCGACAAAGTAACCTCGCGGATGATTGCCGAACGTCTGAAAAAAGAAGCGGAAGGCAACATTGCCCTGAAAATAACCACCTCGGCCAACAACGATTCCTTTGAAGTTGCCGGCCGCGGCGAACTGCAGTTGGGCGTTCTGATAGAAACCATGCGCCGCGAGGGGTTCGAGCTTTCCATTTCCCGCCCGCGGGTTGTTTTCCACAAGGGTGAGAACGGCGAAACGCTGGAACCGGTGGACGAAGTCGTGGTTGACGTGGATGAGGAATTTTCCGGCACCGTGGTTGAAAAACTCGGCTCCCGCCGCGCCGAGCTGGTGGAAATGATACCTTCTCAGGCAGGCGGCAAAGTGCGGCTGATATTCCACGCTCCCACCCGCGGACTTATCGGCTATCATTCGGAGTTTTTAACCGACACCCACGGCACCGGCGTCATGAACCGCAGTTTTTACGATTACGAACCCTATAAAGGAGAAATTGAAGGCCGCCGCAACGGCGTGCTCATCTCCAGCGAAAACGGCACCGCCATTGCCTATTCGCTGTGGAAGCTGGAAGACCGCGGCCCGATGTTCATCGACCCCAACGTTCCCGTTTACGTCGGCATGATTATCGGCGAACATACCAAGCCGAACGATCTGGAAGTCAACCCCTGCCGCGCCAAGCAGCTGACCAACATCCGCGCCGCCGGCAAAGACGAGGCCATCTCGCTCACTCCGCCCCGCAGAATAACGCTGGAAGAGGGACTGTCCTACATTCAGGAAGACGAGCTGCTGGAGGTAACGCCGAAAACCATCCGCCTGCGCAAACGCATCCTCGACCCGATTTTGCGTAAACGCTCGGCCGGCAAGGTCGCTTAAAACCGACCGGCCGAACGGCAAAAATTATTGCGCCGGCAGCTGCATATATCCGTGCAAAAATTATTGCGCCGGCGGACATTTTGGCGTAAGAATATATATTGACCGATAAACGAACAAGGGGCTTTTATGCGCAACACGAACAGAAAAAACAATCAGTTGAGAAACATTGAACTGATACCCGATTTTAATCCCTATGCCGAAGGATCGTGCCTTGTAAAATTCGGCAACACGCATGTTATCTGCACGGCAAGCGTTGAAGAAAAAGTCCCCAACTGGCTGAAAGGACAAAACAAAGGCTGGATAACCGCCGAATACGGCATGCTTCCGCGCGCCAATCGCCAACGGGTGCCGCGGGAAAGCAAAAACCCGTCCGGCCGCACGCAGGAAATTCAGCGTCTTATCGGACGCTCGCTGCGCGCCGTGGTCAATTTAAGCAAAATGAAAGACCTGTCAATCTGCATCGACTGTGACGTCATTCAGGCCGACGGCGGCACCCGCACGGCTTCCGTTACCGGCGGTTTTGTAGCCCTTTATCTGGCCGTCTGTCACCTGATGGAACACAAAAAACTCGCCGAAAATCCGATTCGCGAATTTGTGGCGGCCGTTTCCTGCGACATTTTCGAAGGCGAAAAAATTATCGACGTCGATTATGAAGAAGATTCCCACGCTCAGGTGGATATGAATTTTGTTTTAACCGAAAGCGGCAAAATTGTTGAAATTCAGGGAACGGCGGAAGAAGAACCGTTTTCGGAAGAAGATTTTAACGCCCTGCTGGCCCTGGCAAAAGACGGCATAAAACAGCTGATAGCCGAACAAAAAAGAGTTTTAGGAGTAAAATAGATGAAATTGACCAAACTGGTGGTCGCCAGCCACAACGACGACAAAGTTGCGGAAATCAAAACCCTGCTTGCCCCGCTGCATATTGAAGTGCATTCGGCCAAGGAGCTGCGTTTGGGCGATGTGGAGGAAACCGGCAAAACTTTTGAAGAAAACGCCAAAATCAAAGCCGGAACCCTGAGCCTGATGTGCGGACTGCCCTGTCTGGCGGACGATTCCGGCCTGTGCATAGACGCGCTTGACGGCCGTCCCGGCGTTTATTCCGCCCGCTATGCGCCGAACCGCGATTTCAAAGAAGGAGCGCAAATGCTCTTGAAAGAAATGGACGAATCCGGCAAAAAAAGCCGCAAGGCGCATTTTTCCTGCTGCATGGCTTTGGCCTGCCCCAATGAAAAAATAAAAGTTTACGAAGGCCGCGTAGACGGGCAGATTGCCGTCGCCCCGCGGGGAGAAAAAGGCTTCGGTTACGATCCGATTTTCATTCCCGACGGCTATGAGCAAACCTTTGCCGAGTTGGGAGAAGACGTCAAAAATCAGATTTCCCACCGCCGCCGCGCTTTGGAAAAATTCATCCGCGAAATAAAAGACTGAAAACACCCCGACAATACCGAAGGCCGTTTTTTTAACCGGGAAAGGAAACATCATGACAGCAAAAATTTATAACATTCCTTCCGGTTTGAGCCCGACGGATATTTTGGCGGAGGTTCTTGCGGCTCCGAACCCCGCCGCTGAATTGACGGAAACGCTGGTTTTGCTGCCCAACCGCCGCGCCTGCCGCGAGCTGCGCGACGCTTTTGTACGCCTGAACGGCATGCAGCCGACGCTTTTGCCGCGGATTATGCCGCTCGGCGACCCGGACGAAGACGAATTGTTTTTTACCGGCGCTTTGCCTGAGGCGGAAAAAATCCTGCCGGCCGTTTCTCCCATGGAAAGAATCCTGCTGTTTACCCGTCTCATTTCTTCCGGCCAGAAAGAATTGACCGGCGGCGGCTGTTCGCCGGCGCAGGCGGCGGCTTTGGCTACCGAACTCTGCCGGCTGCTCGATACCATTGAAAGCGAAGAGCTGCCCTTTGCCGCGCTTTCTTCGCTTGTGCCCGAGGAATACGCCGCCCATTGGCAAAAAACGCTCGATTTTCTAAAGATAGTCGGCGAATTTTTTCCGCAGATTTTAGCTGAAAGAAAATCCATGAATCCGGCGGCAAGACAATGTCTGCTCTTAAAAAAACAGGCCGCCGCCTGGCAGGCCGTTCCGCCGCGCGGAAGAGTTGTCGTTGCCGGCACGACAGGCGCCTTTCCGGCCATGCGGGAACTTATAAAAACAGTGTTCAACATGCCTTTGGGAACAGTGTTTATCAACGGCTTGGACCGTTGTCTTGACGATTTTTCCTGGCAGCTTATCGACGAAACGCATCCCCAGTATGAACTGCGGCTGTTGCTTGATTTTCTCGGACTTTCGCGGGAAGAAATCCCCGACGTCCGCCCCTCTCCTTCCCCCGGCAGAGAAAAATTTGTTTCCGAAGTCATGCGTCCGGCGGCAACAACCGACCAATGGCGCAACATTAACCGTGAAACTTTTTCAAAAGATGATTTGAACGGTGTTCATCTGGTGGATTGCAGGGATTTTCGCGAAGAAGCCCTGGCTGTTGCCGCGCTCATGCGCCACACTCTGGAAACACCCGAAAAAACGGCGGCGCTGGTTACCGGAAACCGTGATCTTGCCCGCCATGTATCGGCCGAGCTCAGACGCTGGGACATCAATGTTGACGATTCGGCGGGGCGTCCGCTTACCCAAACGCCCGTCGGCATCTTTTTGCGGCTGATAACGGAATATTGCCAAAATACGGAAAACAACATTTCCCTGCTTGCTTTGTGCAAACATCCTCTGGCCGGCTGCGGATATAAAAAGGCGGCTTTCCGATCATCTGTCCGCGCTTATGAAAAAGACGTTTTGCGGCGCCGGAAAAACAACCCCGCGGCCGAGGAAATCATAAAATCCGCCAAAGACAAACTGTCGCCCCTGACTGAACTGTACAACCGGCAGACCGCTTCTTTTGCCGACCTGTTGGCGGCTCACTTAAAGGCGGCGGAAGCTTTTGCCGCCGACGAAACGGGAACGGGAGCAAGCAACCTCTGGCGCGGCGACGACGGCGAAGCGGCGGCGTCCTTTTTTGCTTCGCTCATGGAACACGCCGACGCCCTGCCGCAAATGGAAACAAACCGATACGGCGATTTTGTCTCGTCGCTGATGACCGGAATTCCCGTTCGGCCAAAATACGGCACCCACCCGCGACTGAAGATTTTAGGTCCCATAGAGGCGCGTTTAAGCGGTTTTGACACGGTTATCATCGGCGAAGTCAACGAAGGCTGCTGGCCGGCGGCCGCTGCGGCCGATGCCTGGATGTCCCGCCCGATGAAAAAAGACTTCGGTTACCCTCTTCCGGAAAGAAAAATCGGCGTCAACGCCGGTGATTTTGCCGGTTTGCTGGCTCAAAAAAATGTCTACCTGACCCGCGCCGACCGGGTTAACGACACGCCGATGAACAAATCGCGCTGGTGGCTGCGGATGGAAACCGTGCTGACGGCAGCCGGCATAAACCCGGAAAAAATGCGGGATGATTTTTACAGGCAAACAGCCGCTTTCCTCGACCGCCCGCAAAAATACAAGCCGCTGCAGCCGCCGGCGCCGAAACCGCCGCTCAAACTGCGCCCGCGGGAACTGTGGGCGGGCGCCGTCGAAAACCTGATGCGCGATCCGTACATTGTTTTTGCCAAATATATCTTAAAACTGGAACCGCTCAAAAAAATCGACGATCGCCCGGGAATTGTCGATCTGGGCATTATCGTCCATACCGTGTTGGAAAAATTCAACCGCCGCTTTCCCGAACAGCTTCCCGACAATGCCGCCGACATTTTGGCGCAAATCGGCAAAGAAGAACTTGCCGCCGCCGGGCTGGATCGGCAGACACTGGCTTTCTGGCAGCCGCAAATGGATAAAATCGTCAACTGGGTACTGAAAAAAGAAAACTCATACCGCACGAACATTTCCCGCGTATATTGCGAAACCGTCGGTCACTACAGTTTTGAGACATCGGGCGGAACCTTTACCCTCAGTGCCCGCGCCGACCGGATAGATATCACCAAAGACGGCCAAATCAACATCATCGACTATAAAAGCGGCCGCGCCCGCAGCAAAAAAGAAGTAAACGTCGGCTATGCTCCGCAGCTGCCCATAGAAGGAATTATTGCCGAAAACGGCGGTTTTGAGAACATTCCCGCCGCCAAAGTCAAATCCTTGCGCTACTGGCGGCTGGGCAACGAAGAAATCTGCATCAACGACAAAGTGGCGGACATTTTAAGCCGCAACCTGAACAACATCAAAAATCTGATTGACGTTTTTGATAACGAAGAAAAAGCCTACCTGACACAGCCAAACCCGAAATATGCTCCGACCTATTCCGATTATGAGCATTTGTCGCGGATAAAAGAATGGGGAGTAATTGAAAACAATGACGACTGAAGACGACATCCGCCGCCGCCGCGAAGAGTTGAAAGAAGATGCCAGCGCCCGCCAACGCCGCGCCGCCGATCCGGCTTATTCCATCTGGGTCAGCGCTTCCGCCGGCACGGGCAAAACCAAAGTGTTGACCGATCGGGTGCTCCGGCTGCTGCTGGCGGGCATTGCCGCCGGCAAACTTTTGTGCCTGACCTATACCAAAGCCGCCGCAGTGGAGATGAACTCCCGCGTTTCCGAAAAACTGAGTCAATGGGCGGTGGCCGACGACGACAAGCTGGAAAAGGAACTCAAAAAGCTTTTCGGCAGCCTGCCGACGGATTTTGAAGAAGTCGAAAAACTGAAAACCAGAGCCCGTAAACTGTTTGCCCTGATGCTCGACACACCGGGCGGCATAAAAATACAAACCATTCACAGCTTCTGCCAGGAGGTTCTCCGCCGCTTTCCGCTGGAAGCCGGCATTTCTCCCCATTTTGAAGTGATGGATAGCCGCAGCGAACGCGAGGCCATGGAAGAAATAAAAGCCCGCCTGATTGACGAAGCACACGACAATCCGGAAACACCGGCGGCAAAAGCGCTGAATTTTTTGGCTTCCCGCATCAACAAAGACAAATTTCCCGACGTTATGGACGATATAATCAACAACCGCGGCAAAATCACCCGATTGTTTGAAGAAGGCAAAACGCCGAACGCTCTGATGACGGAACAGGCAAAAAAACTGAAAGTCTCCCCGGACGACAGCGAACAAAACTGCATTTGCGACTTTTTCGCCCGGCTGCCGGTTGCCGACTTAAAGATTTTGCTTGCTGCCTGGAACAACAGCGGCAGCCGTTTTGACAAGCGCGCGGAAAAACTGGCGCAGGTTTTGGAAAAACCGGAAGAAGAAAACATCGGGCTCTATATCGGCGCTTTTTTTGACGGCAACGGAGATGAATACACGACGGTTGCCGCCAAAAAAATTCTGACGGCCAATCCGGAACTTGAAGATATTTTTACGCAGGAAAAGCAACGGCTCGTCGCTTTGATGGAACAAATAAAAGCGCTGCGGGTGTTTCAGGCCACGCGGGCGGTTGACATCCTGACCGACGAACTGATAAAAAAATACGATTTTTACAAACGCAGCCACGCCCTGATGGACTACGGCGACATGATTTTTCTGACCCGCCGGCTGTTGGCCGATCCCGATGCCGCCCGCTGGGTTCTTTACAAACTGGACGGCGGCATAGACAGCATTTTGATTGACGAAGCGCAGGACACTTCTCCCGACCAATGGGAAATTATCCGTGCGCTCAGCGAAGATTTTTTCGACGACGCCGAAAAACGGCGGACGGTTTTTGCCGTCGGCGACCGCAAACAGTCCATTTACAGCTTTCAGGGAGCCGATCCGGACAAATTTGACGATATGCGCCGTTATTTTTCTTCCCGCACCAAAAATTTCCGCGAAGTAGACATGCAGGTTTCCTTCCGGTCGACGGCGGCGGTGCTGGATGCCGTCAACCATCTTTTTGCCGTGCCCGCGGTTGCCGACGGGGTAACCTCCGAAGGCGAAAACGTCGTGCATATTCCTTCCCGTCAGGGAGAATGCGGCATTGTGGAACTGTGGCCGCTGCTGGAACCGGAAAAGGGCGAAAACGTCGACGAATGGCAGCCGCCGGTAGAGCATGAAACGGCGCCGACAACCAGCCTGCGGATGGCCAGACAGATTGCCCGGAAGATAAAATCCATGGTTGCCGGAAAAGAGATGCTCGTTTCCCAAAACCGACCGCTCCGCTACAGTGATTTTCTCGTTCTGGTGCGCAGCCGCGACGCCTTTTGCGAAGAATTTATCCGCGAATGCAAAAAAGCGGGCGTACAGGTGGCAGGCATCGACCGCATCCATCTGCTTGACCAGATAGCCGTCAAGGATTTGCTCAGTCTCGGCAAATTTCTGCTTTTGCCCGAAGACGATTTGAGTCTGGCCGAGGTTTTGAAATCACCGTTGTTCGGGCGTGACGACGATGATCTGATAAAGCTTTGCCCGGAAAGAAAAACAAGCCTGTGGCATGTTCTTGAACAGTGTTCAGATTATGCCGAAACGGCAAAAATATTAAAACATCTGTTGAATATGGCCGACTATGTCCGACCGTTTGAACTGTATTCGGAAGTTCTGAACGTTTTCGGCGGAAGACGCCTGTTTGCCGAAAGAATGGGCGGCGAAGCGGAAGACGGGCTGAACGAATTTTTAATTTTAGCCCTTTCTTTTGAACAAAACCATACCGCCTCTTTGCAAAACTTTATCGAATGGTTTGAACAGGACGATGTGGAAATAAAACGCGAGGCCGAGGCCGGCGGCGCCGATCTGGTTCGGTTGATGACCGTTCACGGTTCCAAAGGCCTGCAGGCGCCGATTGTCATTTTGCCGGACACGACCCGCGTTCCCCAATGCAAAAGGCAGGCGGAGATTCTCTGGGACAACGACGATCTGTTTTTCTTTCCGACGGCGGCCGCCGATTTTGAAACAACCTGCAACCGCTTAAACGAAAGCAAAAAAGAAAAATCGCTGGAAGAATATCGCCGGCTTCTTTATGTGGCGCTCACCAGGGCAGAAGACCGCCTGATTGTCTGCGGTTACAAAAAATCCAGAGAACCTTCCGCAGACTGCTGGTACAATCTGTTTGCTCCGAACTTTGCGGAAATAGCGGACAAAGGGGAAGAAAAAAACTTCCTCCGTTATGTTTGCCCGCAGCTCTTACCGTTTGAAAAAGAAGAAAAAACGAAAAAAACGGAAACACCGTTCACGGCTGCCGGATGGATGTTTGCCAAAGCCCCGGACGAAACACCGTTTTCCCGTCCGCTGACCCCCTCCAAACCCGATGAGGAAGAACCGCCGGTTATTTCTCCTCTGTGCCTGCAAAAAAACAACCGGCTGTATAAACGCGGAACCCTCATCCACCGACTGCTGCAATTTCTGCCGCAAACCGAAGCAAAATGCCGCGAAGAAATTGCCGCCCGCTATCTGGCGGCCAATGCCGCGGAAATGCCCGCCGCCGAACGCAATGAAATTGTCCGCGAAGTTATGGCTCTACTGCAGGATAAAAGATTCGGCAGCGTCTTCGGACCGCGCTCTCAAGCCGAGGTTCCGGTTATGGGACGTGTCGGCGACAAAATAATTTCGGGACAAATAGACCGGCTGATTGTCGAAGACAACAGGGTTGTCATCGTCGATTTCAAAACCAACCGTCCCGCCGCCGCCGCGCCGGAGCAAATCCCCGACGTATACCGCCGCCAGCTGGCAGCCTATGTCGAACTGCTCGGTCAAATCTATCCGGACAAGGAAATCGTCCCGCTGATATTGTGGACCAATACGGCAACCCTCATGCCCGTCAACCGAACATAAAAATTTGGGGTTGTTTTTATATTATAAACCTTTAATATAGCTGTTATCAGACCTATATAAACAAAAACGACAACAGTCAAACAAGAAAGGAAATAATTATGCAGTCAATAAACGATGCGCAGTTTGAAAGCGAAGTGTTAAACAGCAAAGGCTTGGTTTTGGTGGATTTTTGGGCGGAATGGTGCGGTCCCTGCCGTCAGCTCGGGCCGATTCTTGAAGAAGTCGGCAAAACAATGGGCGACCAGGTCAAAATCGTGAAGATGAATGTGGACGAAGCTCCGGATACCGCGGCAAATTATGGCATTCGCAGCATTCCGACCATGTTTTTGTTCAAAGACGGACAGCAGATAGACACCAAAATCGGACTCAACCCGCAGTCGGCGATTATTTCGTGGATTGAAGCCAACAAATAAAACCGGCTGAAAAAAACAAAAAAGAGCCGTTGCGGGCTCTTTTTTTTATTGCCAAATCAAATAAATTTCTTAAAAATAAAACAAGGTATAACATTGTCGGCCAAAGGAAAATGGATTCTCTTAAACAAAATATGAAACGGATCGGCGGCGCTTTTTGTCTGCCCGCCTTTGTCTTTAATTCCTTCTATCTTTTTTACAAAGGAATACGAAGCGACTTCTTTTTCATTTTTTTCCTTTTGACCCCGCTGCTTTATTACTTTTTGCAAAAATTGGGCTGCTCCCCTGCCGCAAGTCTGGCTTGCGCCGTTCTCATCGTGCGCCTGATATGCGCCTTAACGGCAAAAAAACTGCTGGAACAACAGCGGCGGGAACGGGAAGCCGCCGCCGACCAAAGCGCTCCCCAACCGGTTTGTTATTTTTCCGTTTCCTGTTTAAGGATGGTTGCTTTCTCCGTTTTCAGCTTCAACATCTACCCGATTTACCTGTCTTATAAAAACTGGCAGGCCGTCCGCAACGCCAACGGCGAAAAACATATCGTGCCCTTTTTCCGCGGGCTTGTTTTTTCTCCCATATATGTTTTTCCGCTGTTCTGGCGGATGCACAAAAGCTTTGCCGAAAGCCTGAAAAAAACGCTTCTGTTTGATGTTTTCGCAATTCTTTACATTGCCGTTATGATCGGTGCCGTCATTGTTCATCAACTGATGATTACGCAGATGAACTTCCGGCTTTTTAATCTGTTTATGCTGCTGCAGATTATCAAACCCGTCATGCTGATACCTTTGCAGCATGCGATAAACCTTCACAACCGCAGCGTATATCCGGAAAGCCGCCCGCAAAAAAAACTGCTTGCCGGCGAATTTGTGGTTATTTTGCTGGCAATAACCATGGCCGGCATGATCTGGTACCGCACCGGCAGAATGTCCATCCGCCGTTTCTACCGCAATTTTGACTGGCCGACCCGCAACATCATCATCAACACCTATGTCTTTGGCGAAGGATACGAAAAAATCTGCGCCGACTACGGTTATGAGATGAAAGATTACCGAAAGGCATTTGAACGGATTTACCAAAAAGAGCTGGCCGACCTCACCCACACGCTGCAGGAAAAAAACATGACGCTGGAAGACGCCTGGAACCTTGCCGGACCGCGTTTCAAACATATTTTAAGCAGGCGGCTCGAAAAAGACATGACCGATTTAAGCCGCGAAATGTTTGGCACAAAAGATTCCGACACCAAACAGAACATGCGTCATTTCTGCTCGTTTATGGATATGAGCGCGGACATGGTCATCCGAAGACAACTCAGAAAATAAATTTTTCAAAAAAAGAGGAGGCAAACAAATCCATCCTCTTTTTTTTGTCTTTTCCGCTCATATATACAGGCAAAAAGGCAAAAAAACATGCTTTGGATTATCGACGGACTGATTTACGGTTTTTTTACCGCCGTATATACGATTTTTAACCAGCGCTGCCGCTTAAACGGCTATCTGCTGGGCATGTGGCGCGGCTGGGGCATTGCGCTCTGCTGCTCACCCATGCTCTGGATTTTCGGCTGGCCGACATCTTTTTATGTTTGGTTGTTGCTTGTTTTGCAGGGAATGCTCATTGCCGTTTACGATTCCCGCCTGTTTTTTGCCGCGGCCGAATACGGCGCCGGCGCCACCTCGCGGATAATGTCGCTTGCGGCTCTTGTCACCACCGTTTTCTGGTGGTTTTTAACCCCGAGGGAATTTTTGCGTCTGTTCGCCGACGGTTCTTTGCTCATAACCGTTTTTCTGCTTTTATGCGGATTCACTTTCTGCTACTGGCGGCTGATAAAATCTCCCGCTTCCCGCAAACTTGCCGACTATCTTGTCCCCGCCGTGCTGGCTCTGGCCGGCATGAACGTTGCCACCAAAGAAACCGCCATCGCCGGCGGCAGCGTATACGGCGGCGTAACCGGCTATCTGACCATAGCCCTTGCCGTAAGTGGCGGCATAAACGCCTTCTGGTACGTTCGCAGCACCAAACCGGATATCAGAGAATTTTTTGCCCGTGCCTTTGCTCCCCGAGTGGTCAGATACGGGGGATATATCATCTGGCTTGGCGCCGTAACCGCCGTTGCCAAAAATCTGGCTCTGCGCAGCGCGCCGAACCCGGGTTATGTGACCGCCCTTATGCTTATTGCTCCGCTCTTTGTTTTTGCTTTTAACAAACTGGGCAAAATTCCCGACAACATATCCGTTAAGGAAGGTTTTTCCATGCTTGGATTTCTTGTCGCTCTGCTGGTTCTCGTAACCGGAAATTTCGGCGTAACCGATTAAAAAAACAGGTTGAAAAACAAGCCGTTTGTGCTATTATAGACAAATAAGACAAATAAACGAGCAAACCTTCAGGGAAAAAACATGGACAGCAACACCCCGCACCCCGGACAAAACAAAGCAGCCGAAGTGGAAGAACTGCTAAAAAAAGGCCTGGAAGCCAAAAACAAAGACGGAAAAACGGCTTTGCTTCTGGCTTGCGAACAGGGGAATTTTGAAAAAGCCAAAGAACTTGTCGCCAAAGGGGCGGATATCAACGCGCGCGACAACAACGGCCGCACCCCGCTGATGATTGCCTGCGAAAAAGGCCAAAGCGACATGGTTATCTATCTTTTGGCCAACGGCGCGGACATTTCCGTCATTATAAATTCTTCCGTTCTCACGCCGCAATTTTTGAAACAGCATCCGGAACTTATAAAATATGCGGTAGACGGCGGCATAAAAGGCGACATTGCCCCGCATCCCACCTTAACGCTTACCCCCGATACGCTTTCGCCGGAATCGGCTCGCGATTTTCTGGCAAACGGCGGCAAAATCAACGACTTCAACGACAGCGGGCAATCCTGCCTGATGATGGCCGCCGTCAAAGACGATCCTCAATGCATGCAATATCTGTTGGAAAAAGGGGCAGACGTCAATCTGCAAAATCCCGCCGGTCAAACCGCCCTGATGACGGCTGTTGACGCCGGCTGCACCATGGCGACAAAATTTTTGCTCGAACACAAGGCAAATCCGAACCTGCAAGACAAAGAAGGCCGCACGGCACTTATCTACGCGGCCGACAAAAACCGCACGGACGCGGCAAAATTGCTGGTGGAATTTAAGGCAGACATCACCCTGACCGACAAAACCGGCAAAAACGCCCTGATGCACGCGGCGGAAAAAGGCAATCTGGACTTTATCCGCTTTTTAACGGAAGACTGCGTGGAAGAAAACAGCAACCAAAACGCCGGGCAAAAAGAAAACCCTGACGCCGCAAAAACAAAAGAAAACACGGAAACGCAAATTTCCGAGAGAAAAAAACATTCCGTTGCCAAAAAAATTGACCTCAATGCCCGGGACAACAACGGCAACACGGTCTTAATGCTGGCGGCAAAAGCCGGACATGCAAAAGTTGTCGCCTATTTGTTGGAACAAAATACCATTGATCCGAACATAAAAAACAATAACCGACAATCGATTTTTGATATTGTTGATGAAGCAAAAAATACCGAATTATGCGAGATGCTGAATGAAATCAGGCTCAAAAAGCAACCGTCAAAGTTCAGCCGTGAAGAAATAGGCCGGCATATTGAAACCATGCGGCAAAACAGAGGATTGCAAAAAGAAACAACTTCTGTTGAAACCCAAAAGCAAAACCAACCGCTGTCGGCCGAATATGTCATTCAAAAAAGCAAAGGTTATTACAAAAACTGACTGTTTTGCCGCTTGAATAGCTTTGGTTTTGTCGGGACGGTACAGGGTTTTATCCCGCAATCGTCCGCCTCTGCAAATGTCTCTCTGTCTTACCCGTCTGTCGCCCTATTTCTCTCCTCTCCCTTGAGTGTCCAGCCGGCCGCACTCCTTTTTTCCTTCCCTTCCCCTGTGCGCAACCCCTTTTTTCCCTCTCCCTTGAGGGGAGAGGGGGACGCGTAGGCGTCGGGTGAGGGTGAAAGAAAGCCCCCGAGCGGGGGCTTTCTTTGTGTGTAGCATCGGCGTTCATTAGAACGCATGGTTCAGGCCGTAGGAGCTGCGGCGTGGCCGGTTTTCGGCCGGCCTTTGCCGCCTTCCTCTTTTTATCAGAACGCGTAGTTGAGGCCGAGGCCGAAGGTGGTGGCGTCGTAGTCCGAACCAAACGTATAGTTTGCCCAACCATAGGCCGAGAGATTCGTCGTGAAGCCATAACGCCCGCCGATCTCAATTCGTCCCAAAGTCGCGTCGTCCAGAGCTTCCACATCGCCCAAGCCGGTGATGTTCACATCCTCGCCGTCGACAATCGTCTGCACCACACTCGGTTTGACATAAACATTGGCAAAGCCTTCGTCCGTCATAAACGTCTTGGCGAGTTTTACGCCCGCTTCCAGCTCAATCTGCCGCGCGTCGTCATAACTTGCGCTCTTGCCGACATTATCACTTGCGTCGTCATAGTTCACCTGCGTATAGAACACGCCCAATTCCGGCGTCAAAGTCACGCTGTCGGTCAAGGCGTAGTCGTAACCAACCTCTGCACTGGCGCCGAATTCCACGCCGTCGGTGTCGGATTTTACTCCGTCATCGGTCTTGATGTCCGCTTCCTGAATACCACCGTACAGGGTCGCAAAGGCATACCAGTTGTTATGGTCATAGCGGTAATACAAACCGGCAATGTAGCTGTCGATGTCGATTTCCGAGCCGACCGG